>CAZZVQ010000019.1:0-55317 GCA_964657565.1 uncultured Acetobacteraceae bacterium | reverse complement strand
AAGCCACTGCACGCCAGGCCCACCTCAGCAGCAAAAATGTGCAACTGTAATGCTAGTCCAACCGAACGGGCTAAGGATGGCGGCCACCGCACCTCCAACGAGCTCTGCGCACGATCTTCGTGGCCCGTGATCTGGAGATGTGACGCAGGGTCCAAAATCCATCGGATTTTCCTAACGTCTAAGTGAAAGTCTCAATGAATACAAAGAAGAAAATAAAACGGTCTGAGCTGCATCAAATGGTCTGGGAAGAGGCGCTCTCAAAGCTAGCCCCGAAACTCGGCTTGTCCGACGTCGGCCTGCGCAAGATCTGCAAACGCCATAACATTCCGCTGCCGCCGCAAGGCTATTGGGCGAGATCGCCGGAACGACGGTCGCCAAAGCGAACACCCCTCCCGCAACCTGACAAAGACTGGGATCTTGAATTCAGCATTCCGTTGCAGGCGACGCCAGAAGGGCAAAACGAGCTGGACGACAAATTCGGGCCTCAGATCGTGGCCGAGAGCCTGCCCGAGAATCAGATTGCCGTGGTCCCGCACCAAGAGCCGCGCCATTTGATGACGAAAGCCGTCGCAAAGCGCTTGGAAAAGGCGCGTGCGGACCAGTACGGCGGGATCACCTGCGCGATCCCGGCGGCATTTCGCGTACGCGTGCCGCGAGAGTCGATTGATCGCGCCCTCGGCATCATTGACGCGCTCGCCGTAGCGTTCGACGCGCGTGGTCTCGGCATTGAGAAAGGAGCAGAAAACGGCACGGCCGGAGTCCGGGTCGGCGGTCAATTGCTGCGCCTTAGCCTTGAGGAAACCTCGTCCCGCCAGGTTCATCGAGCGACAGAAGTCGAAAGGGATGCAATCCGCCGGCGCGGCTACAGTTCTGCGCCGCTCTATGATTTTCGCCCGAGCGGGAACATGACGCTCAAGATCGAGAATATCTGGCAGGCAGGCGTTCAATCCTCCTGGCGAGATACGTCAGCCCGGCGGATCGAGGATCGGCTCAATGAGGTCATGGCCGGCCTCTACAGAGCCGCTCACGCCATAGACATCAAGGAACGGAAGGAAGCCGAGCGCCAGCGGCGCGTCGACGCCGAGAATGCTCGCCGCGCCGGCCTTCGGAGCGAGCGCGAGAACGAGGCAAAATCCTTCACTCAGCTCGAGGCCAGCGCCAAAGACTGGCATCGCGCTGAAATACTGCGCGGCTTCGCTGCCGCGGTTGAGGCGAAGGCCCGCAAAATTGACGGAACTCTGCCTGAGGATAAGGCGGCGTGGGTGTTGCGGGCGCGACGGATTGCGGACCGCGTCGATCCGTTGACGCCAAACCCGCCGTCGCCGCTCGACTACGCGGACGCCGACCTGCGGCCGCTCTATGGTTGGGAAACCTTGGATTAAAGCATTCCGCATTACCTCAATCGCCATAGACACTGAGCAGAGGTCAGTCTTTAGGGCGGTTGGTATTACTTGGACGGAAAAATATTCTCTTTAAGAATATCAAATGGTCGGTCCGACCACGGACAATCGAGTGGGATCCGTTTCCGTCAAGAAATCCGGAACCTGATCGCCAAACGGACCGATTTTTTCGGTCGTCAAATCCTTACGGATTGGTGATCCTGCCCTCGTGCGCGATCATGCCGCCGATATCAGCTAGGGCATTGCGGGGCTTATTTCGATGGCCGCTAAATCATCTTCGCGGGCCTGGTGGACCATGGCTCAATCTTGCGCGCAGCAATTTCGTGCAAGATTGAATCCAAAACGCGCGAGTTTAAGGCTTATGCGCAGGACTGGTTACGCGCAGGACCGCTTCAGCCTGGATGGACTTGGAGCGCGCCATCATTCGATCGCCGCCTCGAACGCGGTTGCTCCGCGCCAATCCGACCAGCAGAACTTCACCGTCCAGATCGAGGTGGACCTCGAAATCAGCCATTCCGCGGTCCTGCGAGGGGCGGCGCGAGGTGGACACGTTTGTGCAGTGCCGCACTCGCCAGCACCTGTCCTGTGGGATCGTTGCCGATGTCGGCGAGGTTTCCGAGACCTTCCAGCAGGCCGAGCGCCTGGAGAACGCCAGCATAGATCCCGATGCTGACGCTCGCGTCCCCCGCCTCGATCCGCTGGAGAGTCGAGCGCGACGTGAACGCGCGTTCGGCCACCACAGCCATGGGCAGCCGCCGACGCCGACGGGCGTCGCGGATGTCAGCACCAAGCTTGCGCAAGGCGCGCCGAACGGCCGCAGAGGGACTATGTGGTGTCGGCAAGTGACGCCTTCCTGAGTCATTAAACCAGCCAACGTAGCACGAAGTTCACAAGAATTCTAGATGACCCTCACGACCAGGCCAGGTTTCGATGCAATCCGCTGCCGCCTCGCCGGTCACGCGGGTCTGCTTTTCGCCCGTGATGTCGGGAGAATGGATCGCGTGCTCTTGCCTCTCCATCAGCCGCGCTGGAAGCCCATCACCTTCAACCGCAAGCCGTGTGGCAAGTTCACCTTGGAAGCGGATCGGTCCCTTGATCGAGCAAGGCGAGATAGTCCGCGTAGGCGTAAATCCGACCGCGTTGCCGTCCCGTGGTCTCGCGCACGATATCGACCTTGATCAAATTATTTAGCGCGATCCCGGCGGTCGGGAAGGAGATGCCGAGCTTTTCTGAAACCGTCTGGATGGTGACGATCGGGCTGGCCTGCATCAACTCATGGACCCGAAGTGCGGACGGGGCGGCGCGGCCGAGGCCGGCGATCTTCTGTCGATGGGCGTCGAACATGGCGATCAGGTCGCGCGCCGTCGCCGCGGCTTGCTCGGCGGTCTCCGCAACACCGGTCAGGAAGAACTCCATCCAGGTCTCCCACGTCCCGGCCTGCCGGACCTCCTGCAGGAGCCGGTAGTAATCGTCGCGTCGGGATTTCAGGAACAGGCTGAGATAGAGGATCGGCTCGCGCAGCACTCCGGCCTCACACAGAATCAGCGTGATGAGCAGCCTGCCCAGCCGCCCGTTGCCATCGAGAAAAGGGTGGATCGTCTCGAACTGAACATGGGCCAGGCCCGCCCGGATGAGGGGCGGCAGAGCCGTATCCTCGCTGTGCAGGAATCGTTCGAGGGCGTCGAGGCATTCATTCAGCCGGTCCGGCGGCGGCGGCACGAACAGGGCGTTGCCGGGCCGGGTTCCGCCGATCCAGTTCTGCGAGCGGCGGAACTCGCCAGGTTGCTTGGCGGCGCCGCGCCCCGATTTGAGAAGGAGGGCGTGCATTTCGCGGATCAGCCGCAGCGACAGGGGAAACCCGCCCCGCATTCGGGAGACGCCGTGCTCGATCGCTGCCACGTAATTCGAAACCTCGGTCACGTCGTCGAGTCCAACAGACGGGGCCTCATGATTTTCGAACAGCAGCAGGTCGGACAGGGAGGATTGCGTCCCCTCGATCTGTGAAGACAGAAGAGCTTCCTTGCGGACGTACATGTAGAGGAACAAAGGCGTGGACGGCAGGATCGTGGTTACACCATCGAGGCGCCCGACCGCGGCGATGGCGCGTTCGTAGACGTGCATGAAACGGCCCAGTTCGAGGGGTGGCTGCGGTGGCAGCGGGGCGGGCACATGGGCGCGCACGCGCTCGCCTGCGGGACTCGTCTCGACATAGGCGCCGAGCCTTTGATTCTGCCCGTCCGTCACACCCGATCCTTTAACTAGCCTCGCCCCTATTAAGGCTTATGGCCCTATACCTTAATAGCGCTGAACGCTAATTCAAACATGCCAAGCGGCCGGCCGATATCAGCTTCGCCTTCACGGTGCTCATTCAGCTCCCACCGGGGGCGGCAGGAGACGGCCATTCGTCTGCGGAAGCCGGCGAGATGACCCGGCACCCGCACGGACGGTTCGACCTTTTCGCGTCTGGGCCGCGGTCTTCGGCTCGCTCTTGGTCTCGCCGTCCAGATATTTCGCGATTTCGGCCGAGACCTGGTCAGCGGCGACGGCAAGCGCCGCATCGAGATGGACATACCTCTGCGTGACGCCGCGCGATGAGTGGCCGAGCAATCCAGCGATCGTCAGCTCTGAAAATCCCAGATCGCCCGCGATGCTCGCGAAGGTATGCCGCAGGACGTGCGGCGTCACGCCACTGAGTTTTGCTCTGGCGCAAACCCGGTCGAGTACCCGCACGATGCCGATGAAATGCCCATCGCCAACGTCGGCAGGGAACACACAGGGCGAATGCCCCTGGACAGGCTGGCTTTCGATGAATTCGATTGCCGCGATGCCGATTACCCTAAGCTGTTCGCCGCTCTTGGTATCGGGGAAGTGGATGGCGTGACCCTGGCGATTGAGCCAAGCGCGCTGAAGACCGAGGGCCTCCATCCGCCGGAAGCCCGTCAGCAGCAGGAGTCGGATTGCGCCAAGCCCCGTTGGATGCTCGCCGTCAGCCATCCCGCCCCGCATTACCTTACCGAGGTGGCGCACCTCGTCGGCACTCAGCCGGCGCTTGACCTTGCGTGACGCCATCTGGCGCACGCCCGACGCAGGGTTCTTGTCGATGAGGCCAAGTCGCAGGGCGTGGCCGAGCAACGCGCGAAAGGTGCTGATCGCGCGAGCCGCGACGCCGGCGCCACCCGTGGAGCGGCCGCCGCGGACTTGCGCCTTCTTGCCACGCGCGGACTTGCCGGCGGCAATGTCCGCCTGCATCGCGTCGACGTCGCGTAGGGTCAGGTTACTCAGGACACGAGGACCCAACAGCGGCTTGATGTGGGTCTCGATCCGGCTGCGATCCATCGCAATGCTCGACGCTTTGATCGGCCGGCGATTGCGGCCCAGTAGGCGGCCTTCGCCTGCTTCCTTTAGATACCAGTCGCATACGTCTGCGACCGTCATGCCGTCGCGAATGGCGTGACGATCGGCCGATGGGTCAGCCCCCTCAGCGACGGCCGCCAGCTTCTGGCGCGCCAATGCCCGCGCCTGTTCGGGCGTCAGCACCCCGCAGGGACCGATAACCAGCCGCCGAGTGCGCCCTTCCACGTTGTGATACTGGATCAAATAAGTCTTGGCGCCGGAGGGCTTCACGCGGACTCCGAAGCCTCGCATTTCGCTGTCCCATGCGAATCCATCCTTGTTAGGTTTTGATCCGAGAGCATCGACCAAACGCTTGGTGATTTTACCCATTTCGCCCATATCCTCTTGTTCTATAACGTGAATTCCGGATTCTGCTTCCCCGGAATCCGCGGCGGCGGCCGGGGAAGCATGGGGGAAGCAAAAAACGGGTTTCGGGGGGTAGGAGGAGGATACTGACGGGATGGCTAGCCGCAAGAAAAACCCTTTGATAATAGGGTCTTAGCGGGCCGCGGGTTAGAAAAAGATGCTGCCGGATAGACGGCTTAAAAAAATTGCCAAGGTTGGGGTCGTGGGTTCGAATCCCATCGCCCGCTCCAGGAAAACGTCATTTTATGACTTCGTTAATCACCCGGGCTGCTGGTTCGGCGCGGTGCTGCGATTTTTCCGTCCAGAATGATCATGGCCGGCTTACCCCGTTCGAGGCGTGCGGCGGTATTGATCGGCTTGGCCGATGCGCAGCGAACATGGAGCGGCAGCGTGGCGGGTGAGCGAGTAGCCCGGTGCGAATTCGCCCGGGCCGGAGTGGGTCGAGCAAACCGCGTCACACCAGGCGGCACTGTTGTAAGCCGCGCTCTCAACAACTTCGGCGTCCAAGGCACGTCCTCGCTCGAACTGGTCAGGCGTAGTCGAATGGCAATGTACGACTGGGATCGTTATCGGCGCCTGAACCCCCTCATCGTCAGACCCGGCCGTGTACAGAACACTGTAGGACGAGGAGCGCCCTCGTCTGCTGCAATGAATATGAAGCTGTTCAGCTCCAAGCGGTAACTGGCAGGAAGCCTCTTGCCAGCGTCTGCGCCAATCGAGTCAATCCAGGTTATCGACTTTGGTGACGTGCTGGCATCCAACTCGAACACCCCTTCCAACATGATTTCGCCTGTGATTCGGCGAACTGAAAATCCGCAGCCGTTGATGATAGTAAATGAACCAGGAGCCGTGAGCTCGTCAGGTGGATTCACAACACCGTCCACTTCCAGGTAGACCTGCTCCCAACAGCCTTGAAGCCGAGCCAGCTCGTCCGAAGAGAGCTCGGGGCGATTGACGCCTGGTTCTTCCAGCATGATCCCAGTGGCCTTGCTTAACGCGATAGAGCAGTCGCTCTGCCTTACTCAAGCCAATTCCTATGTCATCGCAAGACATAAGAGAGCAACCGTTGGCCTTGATAGAGGTCGGCGCTTCCGCCGGCCTCATCCGGCCCGAGATGGGAGATGGGATTTTTCCGGTGTTCCACTTCGCGGCGCGATCGTCGCGCGCGCCACAGTCATCGGTGATGCGGCGATCGCCGCTGTCGAGGTGCAGGGCGAGGATGGTGAATGATCGGGTTGGGATCGACGCGCAATCGCGCGCCGATCGCTAGGATGTGGGCGCGGATCACGGTGCCGGCCGCCTCGACGTCGCGGGCGGCAATCCTGGTGAGGAGGGATTCGTGCTCGGCGTGGGCCTGCTCGAGCCGGGCGGCGAAGATGGGGCGGCGGGCGAGGGCGATGAAGAAGTCGCTGCGGTCGCCGAGTCCCTCGACGATCTCCGCCACAGCGGGCGAGCGGGCGGTCTCGCGCATGCGCAGGTGCAACGCCCGGTTCAGGCGGCGATAGGCGGCACCACGCTGCTGATCCGACATCTCGCCGGTCCGCAACCGCCCGATCCTGGCCGAGATGGCGCGCATGTCGGCGACGTCGTCCTCGGTCGCGCGCGCGGCCGCGAGTTCGCCCACGAGAGCCTCGCCCTCGGCGAACAGCTTGAAGAAATCCTCGACCTGATCGGCCTCATAGCTCCGCAGGCGGCAGCCGACCTGGGGCACGATGGTCACGAAACCCTCGATCGTCAGCCGTTTGAGGCTATCCATGACCGGCTGGCGGCTGACGCCGAGCTCGGCGGAGATCCGGTCGATCGGGATCCAGGGCTGGGCGTCGAGAACGCCGTCCAGGATGGACTGTTTGATGTGGTCGTAGACGATATCGGTCCGCCGCGTCATCGTCGGCTCCCTGTGCGGCTCCTCCCTGCCAGAAACCGCAGGACCGGATCAATCACACGCGCAGCGCGACCGGGACGCGCCGGCGGCCATCGACGGCATAGCGTCCGGCGCCGCACAGGGAGACGAGGAGCAGGCCGCCCGCGATGCCGAGGTTCTTGTTGAAGTGGATCAGGTTCCCGGCTTGCGCGGCGCCGGTCATCGTCCAGAAATGATGACCGATGAGGGCGGTGAGTATCGTGTAGCCAGCCAGCAGCAACGCCACCGGCCGGGTGAAGACGCCGACGGCGAGGGCCAGGCCGAGAACGAGCTCGATGGCCACCACCAAGGCCGTCGTCGCAATCGGCAACAGCAGGCCGAGTCCGTCGACGTAGTGCGTGGTGGCGTCGAAGCCGACGAGCTTGCCATAGCCGGCGACGACGAACAGCACGGCAAGCAGGCAGCGGCTCACCAGCAGGGTGAGGTCGCGATACGTGTCGGGAGGGGATGCCGGCATCGAGGTCTCCAAAGCCGCGGTCTTGACACTGAGAGACTAGTATTTTAGTTGGGATGTGTCGAGGAGGGACCCCACGTGGCACCGGCTTGTATGTCCCCTGGCGTCGGGCGGCCCCGCCCTTGACGGTCCCCGTGCTGATCGCCGGCGGGGGGCCTGTCGGCATGACGCTCGCGCTCGAGCTGGCCCGGCGCGGCATCGAGTGCACGCTGGTCGAGCGCAACGAGACGACCACGCGTCATCCGAAGATGGACATCACCAACTCCCGCAGCATGGAGCTGTTCCGCAGGCTCGGACTGGTCCGCGCGCTGCGCGAGGCGGCGGTGCCCGAGACGCACAATTTCGACGTGTCCTGGGTCACGACCATGACGGGACGGGAACTGCACCGCTTCCGCTATCCGAGCGTCACCGAGTCGCGGCAGGCGATCGGAAGCTGCAACGATGGTAGCCAGCCGGTCGAGCCACCGATGCGAGTGTCGCAGGTCGAGATCGAGCCGGTACTAAAACGAGCCATCGAGGAGGCGCCGCAGGTCGACGTACGCTTCGGCGTCGCGTTCGAGTCGTCGAGGCAGTCGGGCGGCTTGGTCACGGCCGTGCTGCGCGACACGCGCACCGGGTCGGCCGAGACGATGACCTGCCGCTACCTCGTCGGCTGTGACGGCGGGGGCAGTCTGGTGCGGCAAGGCCTCGGCATTCCGCTCGATGGCGAGATGCGCATCATGCCGCGCTTCATGACCCATTTCCGTTCGGACGACCGCGCCCTGCTGCAGCGCTGGGGCGTGGCGTGGCACTACCAATCGCCGCTGGGCACGCTGATCGCGCAGAATGACCGCGATCTGTGGACGCTGCACAGCCGGGCGCCGGACGATGCCGAGCTGGACGACGTCGACCCGGCGAGCCTGCTGCGCCTCTTCATCGGCGCCGATATCGTGCATCGGGTCGAGGTGGCCAATCGCTGGTCGCCCCACCTGCTCGTCGCGGACGCTTATCGCAGCGGCCGGGTGTTCCTCGCGGGCGATGCCGTCCATCAATACATCCCGACCGGCGGATACGGCATGAACACGGGGATCGGCGATGCCTGCGACCTCGGCTGGAAGCTTGCGGCTGTCCTGCATGGCTTTGCCGGGCCGAGGCTGCTCGACAGCTACGAAGCGGAACGGCGCCCGGTCGGGCTGCGCAACCGCGAGGGATCGAGGCGCCACAACGACGTGCGCCGGCAGATTGCCGGCCTCTACCGCCAGGCGTCGGTCTACGGCGACGGCGCGCCGTCAGAGGCCGCGCTGGACCGTTTGGGTCTCGAGATCGCCGGCATCGGCAATGCGGAGAACGAGAGCGGCGGCATCGAGCTCGGGTATTGCTATGCCGGCTCGGCGGTGATCGACACCGACCACGACGCCGCCGCGCCCGACGACCCCGGCCGCTACCAGCCCAGCACCGTCCCGGGCGTCCGGCTGCCCAGCGTCCGGCTCGACGACGGCACGTCGACGCACGACCATCTTGGCCCGTGGTTCACCCTGGTGTCGGTCGGCTGCCCGCCGAGCAGCGATCTGGTCGCCGCGGCAGCCCGGCGCGGCGTGCCGCTGGCGGTCGCCTCGTTCGCCGAACCGTTCCTGGCCGACATCTATGGCCGCCAGCAGCTGCTCGTCCGGCCCGATCAGCATATCGCCTGGCGGGGCACCCGGCTCGATGCGGACGCTGCGGACGCCTTGCTGGCCCGGGTGACCGGTATGGCGGGCGCATCGGCCGGGGCGGCGTCGCAGGCCGGGCTGCGGACGGCCCCGGGGCTGGAGAGCGTCATTCACCAAGAATAAAACGAGCGCCACAATAACAGGCGCAGGGAGAAACGTCGTGCCGTTTTCAACCACTCGCCGCACCGCCATCTTGGGATCGGGCGCCGCCTTGCTGGCGGCGACGGCCCCCCGCCGGGCTCACGCGCAGTCCGCGCCGGTGAAGATCGGCGTGCTGACCGATTTGTCAGGGTCGTTCTCGGACGACACGGGGCGCGGCTCCGTATTGGGCGCGACCATGGCCGTCGAGGACTTCCAGTCGCAAAACCCCGGGCTGCGCGCCGAAGTCATCTTCGGCGACACGCAAGGCAAGCCCGATGTCGCCGCCTCCGTCGCCCGCAACTGGCTGGACCGCGAGGGGGTCGACGCCATCGCCGACGTCCCCCAATCCGCGGCGGCCTTGGCCATCGCGACGATCTTGAAGGAGCGGAACAAGGTCGGCCTATTCAGCGGGCCCGGCACCGCCGAACTCACCGGCGGCGCGTGCAGTCCGAATCATGTGCAGTGGACCTACGATACATGGACCCAGGCTGCGAGCCTGGGGGCGGCCCTGGTCGCGGAAGGTCACAAGAGTTGGTCTTTCATCACCGCCGACTATGCGTTCGGCAAGGCGATGGCGAGCGACACCGGCCGGTTCGTGGAGAAGGCCGGCGGCAAGGTTCTGTCCAATTCGCCGTTTCCGTTTCCGGGAACCTCCGATTTCTCGTCTTACCTGGTCACGGCGCAGGCATCGGGGTCGAGCATCATCGCGCTCTGCACGGCCGGAACGGAGACGATCAACTGCCTCAAACAAGCCGCCGAGTTCGGCATCGGCCATGACGGGAAGCAGACCCTCGCCGCCCTGCTGTTCCTGGTCACAACGACCCATGCGCTGGGCCTGCAGACGGCGCAGGGGCTGCTGTGCAGCGAACCCTTCTACTGGGACCTGAACGACGGCACGCGTGCGTTCAGCAGCCGGTTCGCGCCGCGCAACCGCGAGGTCAAGCCGACGATGGTGCATGCCGCCACCTACTCGGCCGTGCTGCACTACCTCAAGGCCGTCAGCGGCCTCGGCGTCGACAAGGCGAAGTCCGATGGGCGCGCGACGGTCGAGCGGATGAAGGCGCTGCCCACCGACGATGCCCTGTTCGGCCGCGGCTCGGTCCGCCAGGATGGCCGCAAGCTCCACGATACGTTCATCTTCCAGGTGAAGTCGCCGGCCGAAAGCAAGTATCCCTGGGACTATTACCGGCAGGTGCGGCGTGTGCCCGCTGCCGAGAGCATCCGGCCGCTCGAGGAGGGGAAGTGCGCGTTCGCCAAGGGATGACGCGATTCCGGCCGGCCTAATGGCGGAAAGCGGCTCCGCGCTCGGAACAGACCAGCCGCCCTTCGTCGACCAACGTTTGCACCATCGCGATCCCGTCGCGGCGCCGCGCACGGACCATGTCGTGCTCTGGATCGCCGGGAATCAGCACGGGCTGGGCCGGGTCGCTGGGGACGATATTGCCCGGCAGGCCCATCCTCGCCCATCTTCCTGGCCATGTCGGATTCCACCATGAGGGCAGCCTTGCCGGACGCACCAGCGGAGATCGAGCGGTTCTTCCTCGATTGGCTGGAGACCTTCGCCGGCTATGTGCGGGACGTGGATTATGCGTCGGCGCGGCCGCTGTTCCATCCGGATGTGCTGGCGTTTGGCACCCATAACGACGTGATCCCCGGGCTCGAAGCGTGGCGGGATACGCAGTGGAACAGCGTGTGGCCGCGCACGACGGATTTCCGCTTTACCGCGGCGAGGGTGCGGGTCCTGGCGTCGGCCGATGGCAGCATGGCGGTGGTCATCGCGCCGTGGACGAGCACGGGGTATGCGCCGGATCAGTCGCGGTTCGAGCGGCCGGGGCGGGCGACGATGGTGTTCAGCCACGGGCCCGGCGGCTGGTTGTGCGTGCACTCGCATATGTCGTTGAACCGGGGCGTGCCGCAGTCGAGCCATGCGGACCGGCCGGTGAAGGCTTGGTGATGACGCGCCGGTTCTGACGGGCTATATCGTCTCCGCGACCTGGGAGAGGGTATTGGCAGTCGAGAAACAACCCTATCGCGAGGCGATGGCGCGGCTTGGGGCTGCGGTGAACGTGATCACCACGGATGGCCCCGGCGGGCGCGCCGGCTTCACGGCGTCGGCCGTGTGCAGCGTCACCGATACGCCCCCGACGCTGCTGGTGTGCGCGAACCGGGGCAACGACTCCTACGCGGCGTTCCGCAGCAACAGCGTGCTGTGCGTCAGCACGCTCAGCCACCAGCAGCAGGAGATCGCCAACATCTTCGCCGGGATGGGCGGCTATGCGGATGGTGAGCGGTTCAGTGTCGGCCAGTGGAGCACCGGGGCGACCGGCGCGCCGTGGCTCGACGATGCCGGCGTGGCGTTCGATTGCCGGATCACGCAGTTCCTCGAGGTCGGCACGCATGACATCTTCATCTGCTCCGTCGAAGCGGTGAAGCTGGGGCCGCCGCATGAGGGCTTGATCTATTATCAGCGCGGCTATCACCGGATCGCCCCGCCGTTGCCGCCCGCGGCCTGACCGTCAGGAGCGGGGGGCGAAGGCCGGGCTGAGGCCGAGCTTGGTCAGGTTCACCGCCTGGAGCACGATCAGCAGATGATGAAGCTCATGACGAGGAGCACGAGGCCGGCCTGTCCAAGACGCCGGAGCAGAAAGCGCGTCATGGCCGATGCCACCCGTCATCGCCGGGCTTGACCCGGCGATCCACGGTGCCGCCAGAACGACACCGACTACTCTTGGCCCTGGATGCCCGGGTCAAGCCCGGGCACGACGGGTTTCGAAGCGAGCTACGCAGCACTGCACCAATCCTTGAAGGGGCAGGCGGCGCGCTGGCTCGGGCGGCCGGGGTGGGGCCAGCGGACTCGGCATCTCGCCCTTGATGGCCTGGCCGGTGCGGGCGCGGAAGCGGCCGATGCGGGCCGGCGGCGAGCAGCGCCTGGGTGTAGGGGTGCGACGGCGGGCACGGTCGCGATCAGGCCCTGCGTGTACGGATGCAGCGGCTCCGCGAACAACGAGTCGGCCGGCGCGCGCTCGTCTTGGCGCCGGCCGGGTCGTAGGGGACGATCGGGGTCCGTGCCGATCGAGTCGCCGGCATGGACGCGGCACACTCCCGGCAGCTCGCGAATGGAGGAATGGTGATCGATCTCGAGGACCTGTTGGTGCAACGCCGCGTCGATGCCCTGCTCGCGCCGTGGCGCCGCAACGATGGTGCCGGGGTGACGATCGGCGTGGTGTCGGAGGGTGTGCTGCGCGTGCATCGTCATGCGGGGCTCGCGAGCATCGAACATGCCGTGCCGATCGGCGACGACACGCGGTTCCGCATCGCGTCAGTCTCCAAGCAGTTCACGTGCGCCGCCATCCTCATGCTCTATGCCGAAGGGGCGCTGTCGCTCGACGAGCCGGCGCGGGTTCATCTGCCGGAGCTGCCCGCCATCGCCGACCGGGTCACGGTCGCACAGTTGATGCACAACACGTCCGGCCTGCGCGACATGTTCGAGATCATCCGGCATGGCGGCGGCGATCTCGGGATGCCGATCGGGCCGCAGGCCCTGCTCGACGGCATCGCCCGGCAGCGCACGCTGAATTTCGAACCCGGCAGCCGTTTCCTGTATAGCAACTCCAACTTCCTGCTGCTCGGCTTCATCGTCGAGCGCCTGTCCGGCCAGAGCCTCGACGCCTTCTTGCAGGAGCGCATCTTCGGACCGCTCGGCATGCGCGACACACGGGTGACGCCCGACACGGCCGAGATGATCCCGCATCTGGCCACCGGCTATCTGCGCGGCGAGGATGCGGTGTGGCGGCGGGCGCCACACGCGTTCCCGCTCGGCGGCGAGGGCGGGCTGGTCTCCTCGGTGCGGGACTTGGCGCTCTGGGCGCAGAACTTCACCACGCGGCGCATCGGCGCGGCGTGGCTCGACGGGTTGATGGTCCAGACGCCGTTCAGCAACGGCACCGAGAACCGCTACGCGCGCGGGCTGGTGGCGCGGCCGTATCGCGGGGTGGCGACGTGGAGCCATGGCGGGCTGTGGCCGGGGTTCCGCACCGAGTTTCTGATGGCGCCGGGAGAGCAGGCGGCAGTGATCGTCATCGCCAATCAGGGCGGCGCCGACCCCAACCTGCTCGCGCACCGGGCGCTGGACGCGGTGATCGAGGCCCGGCCGGGCGTGCACCCGGTGCCGCCGCCGCTACCCCCGGCGACGCTCGGCCGTCTCGCCGGGCGCTACATCGATGACGCGACCTACACTACGCTCGACATCGGCGTGGACGAGAGCGGCAAGGCGACGCTGACGATGAACGGCATTCCGGCGGTGGCCGAGGCGAGCGAGGATGGCCGGCTGGCCGTGCCGCGGTCGAGCAGCGTCTTCCTGCTGCGCGAGGCGGATGACGGCGTCGAGGTCGAACAGGATGCGGGGACGATCGGGGTCTGGCGGCGCGTTGCGGCCGGGGCCTCGTTACCTAAGGGACTGGCCGGCCGCTATCGCAGCGAGGAGATGGCGACCGACTGGACGGTGGCGGAGCAGGACGGGGTGACCACGGTCGTGGCCAGCGGTCCGGTCGTGACCGGGCCGGCCTGGGGCGTCGAGCCGATCGACGGCGACGTGTTCCGTGTTCGCACGCCAAGCACGTTGTATTGGGCTTGGTTCGATGTGCGGGCGATCCGGGAGCAAGGAGTAGTGTGCGCGCTGGTGGCGAGCGGGGGCCGGGTCAAGCGGGTACGCTATGATCGGGTGACGATTTAGGCCGGCGGAGGGCCGCATCCGCCGGTCGCCGGAGCGGGGGGGGGGGGACGCTCCGGGCACTCGCGTGGCCGGCTCACGACCGGCGAGGACGGGTTATTTGTTGCGCATCCAGTCCCAAACCAGGGCTACCGTCGGCAGCAGGACGATGGCGAAGAAGATCCAGTCGAAGGTTTGCGACATATCGGTGCCAGCTTGCGACATTTCATCTCTCCTGAGCGGCGTTGACATGGGTGCTACGTCGTGCACGCAAGGCAGTTGCGGGCCGATGTTTCACATTCGCTTCATTTCTCCCTTCATTTCATCGGGCCGGCGCGATCACGGCGTGACCGTTGTCGATCACCTTGACGCCGCGGGCGCGCACGTGGGCGCGGAACGATAGGTCGGCGCCGTCCCGCCAGATCTCGACGCTGACGGTCTCGCCGGGAAAGACGGGCGACGAGAAGCGGACGTCGAAGCGGCGCAGGCGTGCCGGGTCGTAGCCGCAGGCGGTGCGCAGGATGGCGTGCGCGGCGACGCCGTAGGTGCAGAGGCCGTGCAGGATCGGACGTTCGAAACCGGCGCGGCTGGCGGTGGCCGGGTCGGAATGCAGGGGGTTGAGGTCGCCGTTGAGGCGGTAGAGCAGCGCGGCGTTGGGGAAGGTCGGCAGGTCGCAGACCAGGTCGGCCGGACGGTCCGGGATCGGGTGCGGCGTGCGGCTCGACTGCGCCGTGCCGCCGAAGCCGCCGTCGGCGCGGGCGAACACGCTGCTCCAGCAGCGGGCGATGACGGCGCCGTCGGCCGGGTCGCTCAACACGGTTTCCTGGTAGACCACCGCGCCCTTGCCGGCGCCCTTGTCGACCACCTCGGTGATGCGCGACCGGCTGCGGACGGCGCCGGCGGCCGGCAGGGGGCGCTCGATCTCCAGGCCCTGCTCGCCGTGCAGGATCATCGCGCGCGTGATGCCGCTGCGGGGGTCGGCGCTGATCGATGGGCCGCGGGCCAGCACTACCGCCATGGTCGGGACGGCCATGGGGCAGGCTTCGCCGATGACGAATCCGAGTTGGCCGGCGTCCAGGGGGTCGGCGCCCATGCCGATGCCGAGCGCGTAGATGACGCTGTCGCGGACGTCGTAGTGCTGTTCGATGGTGTCGAACCGCCAGTTGAGCAGGGATGCGGGATCGATCATGGGTGGATCTCTGTCGTCCAGTAGCGGTCGCGCAGCGCCTTCTTGTAGAGCTTGCCGGTGGGCAGCCGGGGCAGTTCGTCCATGAAGTCCAGCGTGCGGGGAATCATGTATCGCGCGACCCGGCCGTCGAGATAGGCCAGCAGGTCACCGGCCATCGCCGGCGACGGCGATACGCCGTCCATCAGCTCCACGACGGCCTTCACGTCCTCGCCCATCTCGGCACTCGGCACGCCGAACACGGCGACGTCGCGCACGGCGGGGTGGCCGACCAGGGCGTCCTCGATCTCGCGCGGGTAGATGTTCACGCCGCCGGAGATGATCATGAAGGCTTTGCGGTCGGTCAGATACAGGTAGCGGTCGGCGTCGGCGTGGCCGATGTCGCCCAGCGTGCTCCAGTTCGGGTGGATCGGGTGGCGGGCGGCGGCGGTCTTGGCCGGGTCCTTGTGGTAGGCGAAGGGCATGCTGTCGCGCTCGAAATAGATCAGCCCGGTCTCGCCGGGCGGCAGCTCGCGGCCGTCGTCGTCGCAGATATGCAGGATGCCGGTGCGCGCGCGGCCGACGGAGCCGGGCCGCTGCAGCCATTCGTTGCTGTCGATGCGGGTGACGCCGTTGGATTCGGTGGCGGCATAATATTCGAACAGGGTCGGACCCCACCAATCGATCATGGCTCGCTTGACCTCGGGCGGGCAGGGAGCGGCCGCGTGGATGGCGCAGACATGGCTCGACAGGTCGAAGGCCTGGCGGCGCTCCGGCGGCAGCTTCAGCATGCGCACGAACATCGTGGGCACCCATTGGCTGTGGGTGATGCGATGGCGCTCGATCAGCGTCAGCGCTTCGGTGGCGTCGAAGCGCGGCATCACCACCACCGTGCCGCCGGCGTGCTGGGCGGCCATGGTGAAGGACAAGGGCGCGGCATGGTAGAGCGGGGCGGGGCAGAGATAGATCGTGTCCGTACCGAACCGGTATTCCTGGATGGTGTCCGCTGCGCGGTAGGCCTCGTACACCTTGGCGTCTTGCAGTGGGCGCACGACGCCCTTGGGGCGGCCGGTGGTGCCGGAACTGTACAGCATGGTGTCGCCGAGCCACTCCTCGGCGAGCGGCTCGGGCGATGACCCGGCGAGCACGTCCTCATACGCGAGCCATCCGGCCGGCGCCGCATCGGCCATGATCCAGGTGGTGCAGCGTGGCGCCAAAGCGGGCAGCCGCAATGCGGTTTCGCTCAGGGCGGCCGAGCAGATGGTGATTGTGGCGTCGCAATCATCGACGATGTAGCCGGCCTCGTCTGCCGTCAGATAGCGGTTGACCGCGGTGACGTAGAGGCCGGAGCGCATGGCGGCCCAGCCGACCTCGAGCAATTCGCGCCGGTTCTCCATCATGACGGCCACGTGCCCGCCACGGCGCAGGCCGAGCCCATAGAAATAGTGTGCGAGCCGGTTGGAGCGTGCATCGAGCTCGCGGAACGTCGTCACCGCGCCCGAGCCGGCCTCGATCAGCGCCGGCTTGTCAGGCATCGAACGCGCGTGCTCGCCAAGATACATCCTCGGTCCACCCCTCCCTGCTCCGGCCGCCCTGATGCTGGGGCGATCTGCTGCGCGAAGGAGCTTAGAACGGGCGGCCGGCCCGGTGCAAAAATAGTTTGATGCAGCGAACTCATTTCCCGTAGGCTCCGCGCAACGCAGCGCCTGAACGCTGCGATGAAGCCGGCGGCGCTGCCGAGGGCGGGAGGCGGGACGGCGAGATGAATTTCGACTTTTCGCCCGACATGGGCAGTTTTCGCGACAGTGCGCGGCGCTTGCTCCGGGCGCGGGGCACGCTCGGGCTGGCGCGGGCGGCGCTGGACGGTTCGGGGGCGGAGGGCGACCGGCTGTGGCAGGAACTGGCGGCGTTGGGCTGGCTCGGCGCGGCGATCCCCGAGGAATATGGCGGCACCGGGTTCGGCTACGAGGCGCTGTGCGTCCTGGCCGAGGAGGCCGGGCGGCATCTGCTGCCGCTGCCGCTGGCCTCGACGGTCATGCTGGCGGCGGAAGCTCTGCTGCTGCTCGGCACCGAGGACCAAAAGACGCGGTGGCTCCCGGGCATCGCCAACGGTTCGGTGCGCGGGACGCTGGCGCTGGCGGAAGGCCCTGGCCTGCCGGGGGCGGACGGGATCGCGGCCACGGTGGAGGGGGGACGGCTGTCCGGCCGCAAATGGCCGGTAGCGGACGGGCTGGGGGCCCGGCTGATCATGGTGGTGGCCCGGAGCGAGCGCGAGGTCGGGTGTTTTCTGGTCGACGCGGCGGCGGGGGGCGTCACGCGGACGGCCCTGGCCAGTCTGGACGGGGCGCGTCCGCAGGCGCGGCTCGACTTCTCCGGGGTGGCGGCCGAGCGGCTGGGCGCGGCGGGGTGGTCGCAGGTCGAGGCGGTGCTGGATCGGGCGGCGATCCTGCTGGCGTTCGAGCAACTTGGCGGGGCCGCGGCGTGCCTCGAGATGGCGACGGCGTTCGCCAGGGAGCGGCACGCGTTCGGCCGCGCGATCGGCAGCTATCAGGCGATCAAGCACAAGCTGGCCGACATGTTCATCGCGAGCGAACTGGCGCGCTCCAACGCGTATGGCGCGATGATGGCGCTGGCGGCCGGGTCTGCGGACCTGGCGCTGGCGGCGGCGGCGGCGCGGATCTCGGCGACCGAGGCGTATTCGTTGGCGGCGCGGGAGAACATCCAGACGCATGGCGGCATCGGGTTCACGTGGCAGTCCGATTGCCACCTGTATTACCGGCGCGCCCGCGGCTTGGCGGCCGGCTTGGGCACGTTGCCGTATTGGAAGAACCGGCTGGTCGACAGGCTCGACCGCGTCAACGAAGCTGCCTAGGACCCCGCACCGATGGATCTCGACGACACCGAGGCCGAAGCCGTCTTCCGCGCCGAGGCGCGCGCGTTCCTCGAAGCCAACGCGCCGCGGCGCCATCGCGGCGGCAAGGCGGCGGTGACACTGGCCGAGCGGCTGGCGGAAGCGAAGCGGTGGCAGGCGACGAAGGCGGCGGCCGGGTTCGCCGGCATCACCTGGCCGCGCGAATGGGGCGGGCGGGGCGGCACGCCGATCGAGCAGGTCATCTATCATCAGGAGGAAGAGACCGTCGCCGCGCCGAAGGGCGTGTTCGAGATCGGGCTCGGCATGTGCTTGCCGACCATGATCGCGTACGCGACGCCGGCGCAACTCGCGCGCCATGTCGGGCCGGCGCTGCGCGGCGAGGAGATCTGGTGCCAGATGTTCTCGGAGCCGGCGGGCGGGTCGGATCTCGCCGGGCTGCGGACGCGCGCCGAGCGGGACGGCGACGCGTGGGTGATCAACGGCCAGAAGGTCTGGACCTCCGGGGCGCATTTCTCCGATTGGGGAATCGTGGTCGTCCGCACCGATCCGTCGGTCCCGAAACATGCGGGGCTGACGATGTTCTTCATCGACATGCGCAGCCCGGGCATCGAGGTGCGCCCGATCCACCAGATGTCCGGGCAGTCCAATTTCAACGAGGTGTTCTTCACCGATGTTCGGGTGCCGGATGCGCAGCGGCTGGGCGCGGTGGGGCAGGGCTGGAAGGTGGCGCTGACGACGCTGATGAACGAGCGGCTGGCGGTGGGCGAGGCGCCCAAGCCGGACGTGGAAGACGTCGTGACGCTGTGTCGCAACACGAAGCTGAACGGGCGCCGCGCGTTGGACGACCCGGCGGTGCGCGACCGGATCGCGACCTGGTATTGCCAGGCGCTCGGGGTGAAGTACGGGCGCTACCGCATGATGACGGCGCTGAGCCGCGGGCAGAGTCCGGGACCGGAAGCCTCGGTCTCGCGCATCGTCAACGCCACCAAGCTCGGCGAGATCGCGGCGTTCGCGCTGGATCTGATGGGCGAGGCCGGCATCGTTGCCGATGCGGACCTGATGCCGGAGGCCGAGATGTTCCAGCAGGCGCTGATGGCCGCGCCGGGCCAGCGGATCGCGGGGGGCACGTCGGAGATCCTGCGCAACATCATCGCCGAACGCGTCCTGGGGCTGCCGCCGGACCTACGGACGGACAAGGACCTGCCGTTCAATCAGCTGCGGGACGACGGGCGGTCGTGATGGCGCGGCGGTCAGCGGAGCCATTGCTCCTCGACGCTGTCCATCCGCGCTTCCCGCGTCGGCGCCAGCAGCTCGTACAGTTGCGCCAGCACGGCCATGTCGGCACCGGGGAACAGCGCCTGCAGCCGGTCGGTCAACAGCAGCTCGAACGCGCGCATCTCCTGCAGGCCGCGCTCGGTGATGGCGATGCGCAGGGCGCGGCCGTCGCGGGGGTCCGCCTTGTCTTCGATCCAGGCGAGTTCGCGCAGACCGTTCAGCCGGCCGGTGACGGTCGGCTTCTTGAGGACCGCGGCTTCGGCGATCTCGCTGGCGCGCTTGGGGCCGGAGCGCAGGAACAGCAGGGTGCGGTACTGGCCCATGTTCATTGCGCTGGACCGGGTCGCCTGCTCGAACTCGCGGTAGACGAGCATGATGGCACGGGCCGCACGGACGGGGTCGGTGGACGACGACATGGGCGATTGAGACATGGGCGAGCCCTAGGACGAAACGTTTCATTCTACTGGTTGGCCCCGGCGCTGGCGATGGCCGGAGACGGCAATGTTCCGTGACGGGCTGTTCGAGCTCGAGGCTACGGCGGCGTTGGCGGACGATCTCAGTTGGACCTACGAGGACTGGGCGACGGCACGGGAGCGCATCCGCGCCACGGACGCCCGCGACAAATCGAATCGCACGGTGGAGGCGAAGAGCTGATGGATGTTTCAGAGCAGGTCACGGTCCATGCCAGCATGGACGGCGCGGTGCTCACGCTGGTCATGGCGTATGAGCGGCGGCGGAACGCGCTGGCGCCGGCGCTGAAGGCGGCGTTGATCGCCGGGCTCGAGCAGGGCATGACCGACCCGGCGTGTCGGGCGATTGTGCTGACGGGCGCGGGCGGGCATTTCTGCGCCGGCGGCGACATCTCCGGCATGAACGACGTGGGCGGCATGACCGGGCGGGCGCGGATGGCCACGATCCAGCAGCTGATCCGGCTGTTGGTCGGCGGCGACAAGCCGGTGATCGCGGCGGTGGAAGGCCACGCCGCCGGGGCCGGGCTGTCGCTGGCGGCGGCAAGCGACGTGGTGGTGGCGTCGCGGGAGGCCATCTTCACCTGTTCGTTCAACAAGATCGGACTGGTGCCGGATCTTGGGGCGGCGTGGACGCTGCCGCGCCGGATGGGGATGGGACGCGCCAAGATGCTGATGCTGCGCGGCAAGCCGCTGAGCGCCGAGGAGGCGGAGCGGCAGGGCCTCGTGGAGGTGCTGGCGGCGCCGGGGGAGGCGCTGGCGACGGCGCAGACGCTGGCCGCGGAGATCGCGGAACGGTCGCCGCTGTCCAACACGATGGCCAAGGCGCTGCTCGGCCGATCGACCGGGAGTTTGGAGGAGTCGCTGCGGGCGGAAGCGGATGCGCAGGGTCTGCTCTACGGGAGCGCTGATTTCGCCGAGGGCCGCGATGCGTTCGCCGCCAAGCGTCCGCCGCGCTTCGCGGGGCGTTGAAGCAATGGGGGAACGCACCTTGCGCGGCAAGGTCGCCATCGCCGGCGTGGGGGAGACCACATACTACAAGCATGGCAAGTCGCCGGATGCGGAATTCAAGCTGTGCCTGATCGCCATCCTGGCGGCCTGCAAGGATGCCGGGATCGACCCGCGGGAGGTGGACGGGTTCGCCTCCTATGGCAACGACCGCAGCGACCCGCCGCGGCTGGCGGCGGCGCTGGGGATCAAGGAGCTGCGCTTCTCCAACATGCAGTGGGGCGGCGGCGGCGGCGGCGTGTGCGCCGCGGTCGGGCATGCGGCCGCGGCGGTGACCAGCGGCATGGCCAACTGCGTGATCGCGTTCCGGTCGTTGGCGCAGGGCCAGTTCGCGCGCTACGGCAAAGGGGCGCAGGCAGCGACCGTTGCGGACGAGAACGCGTTCCTGGCGCCGTACGGCCTGATGTCGCCGGCGCAGAAATTCGCCATGAAGATCACCCGGTTCATGACGCAGCACGGCATCCATCACGAGGCGCTGCGGGCGATCGCGATGGCGTCGTACGCGCATGCGCAGAACAACCCGAAGGCGGTGATGTACGGCCGGCCGCTCGACGCGGCGAAATACGACGCGTCGCGTTGGATCATCGAGCCGTTCCACAAATTGTTCGATTGCTGCCAGGAGAACGACGGCGCGGCGGCGGTGCTGGTCGTACCGGCGGAGCGGGCGCGGGACCTGCCGCACAAGCCGAGCTATCTGCTGGCCGCGGCGACCGGCTGCGATCACCGCAGCGCCGCCCCGGTGCACAACGCGCCGAATTACGCGAGCTCGCATTTCGCGACGGTGGCGCCGAACCTGTATGCGATGGCCAAGCTGGGGCCGCGGGACGTGGACGTCTTGCAGTGCTACGAGAACTTCACCGGCGGGGTGCTGATGAGCATGGTGGAGCACGGGTTCTTCACCGGGGAGGAGGCGAACGACTTCCTCAAGCTGGACAACCTGCTGGCCCAAGGCGGCAAGCTGCCGCTCAACACCAGCGGCGGCAACCTGGCGGAGTGCTACATGCACGGGTTGGAGATGGTGAACGAGGGCGTGCGGCAGATCCGCGGAATGTCGCCCAACCCGGTCGCGGACGTGGATGTGTGCATGGTGGTGGGCGGGCCGATGGTGTGGCCGGTCAGCAGCCTGGTCCTCGGTTCGGAGGCGACGCTCTGATGGACGACACCTATCTTCCGGCCGGGCTGCCGATACCGGTGCCGAGTCCGGACGGCCTGACCGCGCCCTATTGGCAGGGGACGCGAGCGGGCGTGCTGCGCATCCAGCGGTGCCGTTCCTGCGATCGTTGGCAGTGGGGCCCGGAGTGGATCTGCCACGCGTGCCGCTCGTTCGATCTCGACTGGGTGGAGGTCGCCGGACGCGGCCGGATCTTCAGTTGGGAGCGGCCGCATCACCCGGTGCATCCGGCGTTGGATGGGCACGGGCCCTACATCGTGGTGCTGGTGGAACTGCCGGAGGCGGGCGGGGTGCGCATGGTCGGCAATTTGCTCGGCGATCCGTTGCAGCAAGTAACCATCGGCGCCGAGGTGGAAGCGGTGTTCGAGCCGCATGACGACGCGGAACCGCCGTTCACGCTGGTGCAATGGCGCGTGGTCCAGGGACGGACGCCATGAGCGGCGGGTCCTGCCGCAGCAGCGGACCCTATCTCGACCCGGCCTGAGCCCAGCCGGCGAGCGCCTCGGCCAGCGAGAGCGGCGGGCCGACCGGTCCGATCGCCGTCGGGGTGAGTGAGAAGCGCGGGGCGGGCGCCGGGTGCATGGTGCCGTCGACCGTGGTGTAGGTGCCGCGGGCGGCCAGGTGCGGGTGGGATGCGGCTTCCGCCAGGTCGAGCACCGGGGCGAAGCAGGCATCGGTGCCTTCGAGCAGCGCGCACCAGGTCGCGCGGTCGCGGGTGCGGAACAGGGCGGCGAAGCGGTCGTGCAAGGCGGGCCAGCCTGCTCGGTCGTCGCGGTCCCAGTCGGGGCCGTGCAGGTCCAGCCGGTCGAGGAGCAGCGCGTAGAATTGGGGTTCGAGGGCGCCGAGGGCCACGTGCCTGCCGTCGGCGCATTCGAAGGTGCGATAGAACGGTGCGCCGCCGTCGAGCAGATTGCCTTGCCGGCCGGGTCGCCAGCGGCCCTGGGCGGTCATGTCGCAAAACATCGCCATGAGCGAGGCGGCGCCGTCGCAGATGGCGGCATCGACCACCTGCCCTCGACCGGTTTGCCGGGCGCTGATGATGGCGGCGAGCATGCCCATGACGAGATAGAGCGAGCCGCCGCCGTAGTCGCCGACGAGGTTGAGCGGCGGCACGGGATGCGCTTCTGGCCCGATCGCGGCGAGCGCGCCGGTGATGGCGATGTAGTCGATGTCGTGCCCGGCGGTGGCGGCCAGCGGACCGTCCTGGCCCCAGCCGGTCATGCGGCCGTAGACCAGGCGCGGATTGCGCGCGAGCAGGGTCTCCGGGCCGAGGCCGAGGCGCTCCATGACGCCGGGTCGGAAGCCCTCGATGATGGCATCGGCGGCGTCGGTCAGCGCGAGGACGGCGTCGCGATCGGCCGGCTGCTTCAGGTCGGCGGTCGCGGCGCTGCGGCCGCGGTTGATGACGTGACTGGCGTCGGCTTGGCCGGGTCGCACGATGCGGATGATCTCCGCCCCCATGTCGGCGAGCAGCATGCCGGCGAACGGCCCTGGCCCGATGCCGGCGAACTCCACGACGCGGATCCCGGCCAGCGGGCCTGGGCGGCGGGTCGAAAGCGGCTGACTTGCATGATCGATCACGTCGGCAGGCTACGCGACCGAGATGTCGCTGTGGAGTGGGGGCTCCCGGGCGCGTGATCTTGCTAGTTTCGCGATGCTCTGCGTAGATCGGGCAAAAGTTCCTGGAGGAAGAGCTATGTCGCACCACCGATTTGCCGCGCGATGGCTGGCCGCCGGCCTCTGCGCCCTGTTGCTGCTGACCGGTGCCGTCGCCGCCCACGCGCAGACCACGGCGGAGATCGTCAAGCGCGGCAAGGTGCGGATCGGCGTGCTGACCGGCTCGCCGCCGATGGGAATGGTCGACAGCACCGGCAACCCGATCGGGTACGACGTCGACATGGCGAACCTGATCGCCAAATACATGGGCGTGCCGGTCGAGCTGACTCCGCTGACCCCGCCGGCGCGCATTCCCGCGCTGCAGTCGGGCAAGGTCGACTTCCTGGTCTCGACCCTGGCGCCGACGCCGGCCCGGGCGCTGACGGTCGATTTCACCCAGCCGTACAACGCGTTCCAGATGGCGATCATCGCCAAGAAGGCGGCGGCGGTGAAGAGCCTGGACGACCTGAAGAACAAGACCATCGGCGTGAACCGCGGCTCCAGCCAGGAGAGTGCGCTGCAGCGGGTGGCGGTGCCGGGCCTGAAGATCACCCGGTTCGAGGACGACAGCACGGTGGTGCAGGCACTGATCTCCGGCCAGATCGACACCGCGGCGGTGCCGGACACGGTGGTGATCGACTACCTGAAGAGCCGGCCGGATGCCGACGTGGAGAGCAAGTTCATCTTCTTCCAGCAGCCCAACAGCATCGCGGTGCGCAAGGGGTCGGACGAGCTACGGCTGTGGCTGAACAACATGATCTACTTCGTCAAGGTGAGCGGCGAGCTCGACGAGATCGCCCGCAAATGGACCGGCAACCCGCTGCCGGCCATGCCGGTCTTCTAGGTCGGCGCTAGGGCCCGTGCCGTTCACCTTCGATTTCGGCCCGGTCTACGCCCATTTCGACATCATCCTCGATGGGGTCTGGCAGACGCTCTACCTCTCGGCCGTCGGCATCGTGCTCGGCCTCGGGTTGGGCGTGGTGCTGGCGATGTCGCGGGGGCTGATCCCGCGCGCCGTGCAGCGCCTGCTGGACGCCTATATCGAGATCATCCGCAACACGCCGTTCCTGATCCAGTTGTTCCTGATCTTCTTCGGGCTGCCCATCCTCGGGCTGCGGCTGGACGCTACGCAGGCCGCCATCGTCACCATCATGCTCAACCTCGGTGCCTACGCCACCGAGATCATCCGTGCCGGCATCGACAACATCCACCCCTCGCAACTCGAGGCCGGCGCCTCGCTCGCCATGACCCGGCTGCAGGTGTTCCGTTATGTCGTCCTGATGCCGGCACTCGCCCGGGTCTGGCCGGCGCTGACCAGCCAGTTCGTGCTCACCATGCTCGGCACCTCGATCTGCTCCTTCATCTCGGTGCAGGAGCTGTCGGGCTCCGCGGCGCAGGTGGAGAGCGACACGTTCCGCTCGTTCGAAACCTATATCGTCGTGACGACCATCTACCTGGCGCTCTCGCTGCTGCTGCGGGTCGTGCTGCTGGGCCTGGGCGAGGTGCTGTTCCCCCGCGGCTCCGGCCTGCGGCGGTTGATGGAGGGGCAGCGGTGATCAACTCGCTCGGGCCCAACCAGATCATCTTCATCGTCAGCGCGCTGCGCTGGACGCTGGCGCTGACCGTGCTCTCGCTGTTGATCGGGGGCGCGATCGGGTTCGTGGTCGCCATCGCCCGGGTCAGCCCCACGCGCGGCCTGCGCTGGGCGGCAGGCGGCTATATCGGCGTGATCCAGGGCATCCCGGCGCTGATGCTGCTGTTCCTGGCGTATTACGGGCTGTCGCTCGCCGGGCTGGACCTGCCGCCGCTGGCGGCCGCCTCGATCTCGCTGGCGCTGTATGTCAGCGGCTACCTCGCCGACATCTGGCGCGGCGCGATCCAGTCGGTGCCGTGGCAGCAATGGGAGGCCTCGGGCAGCCTGGCGATGACCCGGCTGCAGCAATTCCGCTACGTCATCCTGCCGCAGGCGCTGCGGATCGCGACGCCGCCGACCGTGGGGTTCGCGGTACAGGCGGTGAAGAACACGTCGATCGTCTCGATCGTCAACGTGGTCGAGGTCGCGCGCGCCGGGCAGCTCGTCAACAACGTCACCTACGAGCCGTTCCGGGTCTATGGCCTGGTGGCGCTGCTGTATTTCGCGATCTGCTGGCCGATGTCGCTGCTGGCGGCGCGCCTGGAAAGGAAGCTCGATGTCCGTCGTCAGCGTTGAGGGCGTGGTCAAGCGCTATGGCGCGCTCGAGGTCCTGAAGGGCGTCTCGCTCGAGGTACAGTCCGGCCAGGTCGTCGCCATCATCGGGCGCAGCGGTTCGGGCAAGAGTACGCTGCTGCGGTGCCTGAACGGGCTCGAGGCGATCCAGGGCGGCCAGATCACGGTGGCCGGGCACACATTGGACGGCACGGTCCAGGGTCTGCGCGCGCTGCGGCAGGACGTCGGCATCGTGTTCCAATCGTATAACCTGTTCCCGCATCTGCGGGTGGGCGAGAACATCATGCTGGCGCCGCGGGTGGTGAAGAAGGTGCCGACCGCGGAGGCGATGCGCGTCGCCAAGGCGGTGCTGGCCGAGGTCGGGCTGCCGGACAAGTGGGACAGCTATCCGGACAACCTCTCCGGCGGCCAGCAGCAGCGGGTGGCGATCGCGCGGTCGCTGGCGATGCAGCCGAAGGTCATGCTGTTCGACGAGGTGACCTCCGCGCTCGACCCGGAGCTGACGCTGGAGGTGCTGGCCACGCTGGAGCGGCTGGCGGTGGCCGGGATGACGATGCTGCTGGTGACGCACGAGATGGCGTTCGCGCGCCGCATCGCCCACCTGGTCGTGTTCATGCACCAGGGCAAGGTCTGGGAAGCGGGACCACCGGCCGAGTTGTTCGAGCGGCCGCAGACTCCGGAACTGCGGCAGTTCATCGGCTCGGAGGCGCGGGACGGGCATCCGGTGCATCCCGCTTAGAACTAACTTGTCACCCCCGGGCTTGACCCGGGGGCCCAGGCCGAGCAGGGCGGCTCTTTCGGCACCGTGGATCCGCGGATCAAGTCCGCGGGTGACGAATTCGGGACCCGATACCACCACTCTAGGCGGTGATGAAGCCGATGATGGCCGCGTTGAGGGCTTCCGGTTCGTCGGCTCGGATCGAATGGCTGCTGTTCTCGAAGACGTGCAGCATGGAGCCGGGGATCAGGCGGTGGATCTCCTCGCTGTAGTCGGGGGGGCAGATCCAGTCATGGCGTCCCGCGAGGATCAGCGTCGGCGCGGTGATGCGGGAGAGTTCCGGGCGCAGGTCCATGCGACCCAAGAAGCCATCCGGCTTGAAGGCGTTGTTCAGCGCCGCCGGCGTGTAGCTGGCGCGGGTGCGGGTGATGGCGGAAGCGGCCGGGTCGTAGGCAGTGGAGTAGAGCGGGCCCATGATGGCGTAGTATTCGGCGACCTGCTCCGGGGTTTCCAATGTCCCCGCCCACAGCGTGACGCAGACGCGCTGCTGGTCGGGCGTGCCGTGGTCCTCGATCCAGCGTTTCGCGCGTTCGCGGAACCCGCCATCGGCGGCGGTGACGATCAGCACGAGCTTGTCGATCGCGGCGGGATAGCGGGCGGCGTAGGCCATCGCGACCATGCCGCCATAGCTGGTGCCGATCACGACGACCGCTCCGAGCCCGAGATAGCGGCGCAGCGCCTCGAGGTCCTCCACATTCTCGTCGAGCGTGTAGAGGGCGGGGTCGCTGGGGGCGGAGCGGCCGTGGCCGCGGTGATCGATGTAGACGAGCTGCATGTGGGCGGCGAGCGGGGACATGCCGGGCTTGAAGCCGGTGTGGTCGCCGCCGGGCCCGCCGTGCAGGACGAAGGCGACCGGCTTGTCCCGCATCACCGGACCGTCTGCCACCAGGGCGGCGCCCTCGACGTCGAAGTAGATTTCGGTTCCTCGCACCGCAGCGCGCATTTCGATACCTTCCTGGCCGTTGCGGCGACCACGCTATTCGGTGTGGCGCGAGGTGACAAAGGACGCGGTATGACATGATCACGCTCGAGACGCTGGCCGCCGCGGAGGCGCTATTCGCCGTCGACTACACGCCGGCCGAGCGGGCGCAGATGCTCGACAATGTCGAGGGCCAGCTCGCGTCCGTGCTGGCGCGGCGGACGGTGCGGCTGACCAACGACATGCCGATGGCGACGCGGTTCGATCCGCGCCTGCCGCATACCGTGCTGCCCGAGCCGGGCCCGGTCCGCTTCAGCCCGGTCGATACACCGTGCCCGGCCGATGACGAGGACATCGCTTTCGCGCCGCTCACGCACCTGTCGCACTGGATCGCGACCGGGGCGCTCAGGAGCCGGCGGCTGACCGAGCTGTATCTGCGGCGGATCGCGGCGCTCGATCCCAGCCTGTTCTGCTTCGCGACCGTGACGGCCGAGCGCGCCCTGGCGCAGGCCGACGCGGCCGACCGTCTTCTGGCCGCCGGCACGCATCTGGGGCCGTTGCACGGCGTCCCGTATGGGCTGAAGGATCTGTTCGATACCGCCGGCGTGGCGACCGGTTGGGGGGCTGAGCCGTTCCGGGACCGGGTTCCCGACGCCGACGCGGCGATCGTCGCCAAGTTGGCGGCGGCCGGGGCCGTGTTGCTCGGCAAGACGGCGGTTGGCGCGCTGGCGTATGGCGACATCTGGTATGGCGGGCGGGTGCGCAATCCGTGGAACCTCAATGAGGGATCGAGCGGGTCGAGCGCCGGGTCGGCCTCGGCGACGGCGGCCGGGTTGTGCGGGTTTGCGATCGGGACGGAGACGCTGGGGTCGATCACCTCGCCGAGCCATCGCTGCGGCACGACCGGGCTGCGCCCCACGTTTGGCCGGGTGTCGCGGGCGGGGGCGATGGCGTTGTGCTGGTCGCTCGACAAGGTCGGGCCGATCTGTCGGGGCGCGGAGGACACCGCGATGGTGCTCGCCGCGCTGAACGGCTTCGACCCGGCCGATCGCGGCTCGATCGATGCCCCGTTCCGCTTCGATGCCACCGCGCCGCTGCGCGGGATGCGGCTGGGCTTCCTTCCGGCGGCATTCGGCGAGGGTGCGACCGAGGTGGATCATGCCGCGCTCGAGGCGGCCCGCCGGCTCGATGTCGAGATCGTCGAGGTGACGTTGCCGGCGTTGCCCTACGATGCGCTGACGAACCTGCTCTATGCGGAGGCAGCGGCGGCGTTCGAGGAGCTGACGCTGTCGGACCAGGACGACTTGCTGACCTGGCAAGCGCCCGCCGCCTGGCCGAATACGTTCCGCAAGGCGCGGTTCCTCTCCGCGGTCGACCATGTGCAGCTCGATCGGCTGCGGTATCAGGTGATGCTCGCGCTGGACGGCCTGTTTGCGCGGGTCGACGCGCTGATCGGTCCGTTCGCGACGGGGCCGATGCTGATCGCCAGCAATTTCACCGGGCACCCGTGCCTGCATGTGCGCGCCGGGTTCCTCGATCTGCCCGACCGGGGGTATCCCGGCCTTGGCAGCAGCCGGCTCACCTCGGTCGACCCGGCGGATACGCGGCCGCGTTTCCGGGTGCCGCAGGGCATTTCGCTCTGGGGCCGGCTGTTCGACGAGGGCCGGCTGATCGCGCTGGGGATCGCGCTCGAGCGCGCGCTCGGGGTGGCGGACGAGCGCCCGCTTCGGGTTCTAGCGCCGTCGTAGGGCCGCCCGCGCGACCCCGGCCGCCAGGAGGCCGAGCCCGAGGCAGGCCGCCGCCGGGTTCTTGGTCAGCCACCATGTCGCGCTGGTGGAGAACGACTCGTTGTCGAACGGGCCGTGGGTGCCGGCGACCCGGCTGGAGGCGGCGTAGATGCTGGGGTCCCGCACGGCCGCGACGTCCTTGCGCGTGGTCTGCTGCACCGCCACCCCGACCAGGCCGAACATCAGGTCGACCAGGCCCGGCGCCAGCGTGTTGCCGATGGTGGTGGCGACCGTCTGGCCGCCGACCCGCCACTCCCGGCGCTTGCCGGTGCCGGCCAGGTAGATGGCCTCGCCCAACAGCTCCGGCTGGTAGACCGGCGGCGGCGGCCGTGGCGTCTTGTCCATCACCGAGCCGGCGTGGCTGTAGAACGGCGTGTTGACCGAGGGCGGCAGCACCATCGTCACGTGCACGCGGGAGCGATCGTGGATCAGCTCCGCCCGCAGGGCCTCGACGAAGCCGCGCAGGGCGTGTTTCGTCGTCGAATAGGCGGTCTGCAAGGGGACGCCGCGATCGGTGATGGCGGACAGGATCTGCACGATGGTGCCGCGGTTGCGCGGCCGCATGCGGGTCAGCGCCACGCGGGTGCCGTTGACGGTGCCGTGCACGTTGACGTCGACGACGCGGCGGAACGCGTCTTCCGGCACATCGAGGAAGGTGCCGTAGAACCCGATCGCTGCATTGTTCACCCAGACGTCGATCGGGCCCAGCGCGGTCTCGATCTCGGTCGCAGCCCGGTCCAGCGCCGCACTGTCGACCACGTCGGCTACCGCGACATGGCCCGTCCCGCCGGCGTCCTGGACCTGGCGGCGCGCCTCGATGAGCGCCGCCTCGCCGCGGCCGATCAGCCCGACACGCCATCCCTTGCCGGCGTAGTGCAGTGCGGCGGCCAAGCCGATGCCCGACCCGGCCCCGGTGATCACAACTGTTCCAGTCATTTAGCGACGTCCATCGCGTCAATCTCCCTGACGGTCTGCTGCCCTACATGTCCTGACCCGCGGATGAGACAAGGTAGATCGCCGTGAACATGGTGCGCCGGGAGTCATGCTGGACCAAATTTCATCGAGCCTGGAGCCGTTCATCCGCAAACTAGAGGCCACCGACGCCTCGACGGATCGTGACAGAGAATCCGAGCACTTCGATGTGATACTTACATAGGTTGGTGCGGGGGGCGTTGACGTGGACCTTTGGTGAACCGACGAAGAACGGGTCTCCACGTCTTCAAAAGGAACCGGTCTGCATGAACATCCATTCAGTGCTGGCAGTGCAACCATGACGCATGTTTCCCAGCAGCTAAGCCAGGGCGCGACGGTAGAGTCGGACGGCGTGCGGTTCCGGCTGTGGGCGCCGGGTTGCGACGAGGTGGCGGTGGTGCTCGAGGCGTCCGGGCAGGCGCTGCCCATGCGGCGCCAGCCGGGCGGGTTCTTCGAAGCGTTCGTTCAAGGAGCCGGCGCGGGGACGCTGTATCGGTATCGCCTGCCGGATGGGCTCATGGTGCCGGACCCGGCCTCCCGGTTCCAGCCGCATGACGTGCATGGTCCGAGCGAGGTGATCGATCCTACCGCGTACCGGTGGAGCGAGAGCTGGTCTGGGCGGCCTTGGCACGAGGTCGTGCTCTACGAGTTGCATGTCGGCACGTTTACCCCGGAGGGGACGTTCAGGGCGGCGATCGGCAAGCTCGACCATCTTGCCGCGCTCGGCGTCACCGCGCTCGAGATCATGCCGATCGCGGATTTCCCGGGACGGCGCAACTGGGGCTATGACGGCGTGCTGCCTTATGCACCGGACTCCAGCTATGGCCGGCCGGAAGACCTGAAGGCGTTGGTCGAGGCGGCCCATGCGCGCGGCATCGCCGTCCTGCTGGACGTCGTCTACAATCATTTCGGGCCTGATGGTAATTACCTGCCCGTCTACGCGCCGAGCTTCTTCACCGAACGGCATGAGACGCCCTGGGGCGCCGGCATCAACTATGATGGCGAGCACGCCAAGCCGGTACGCGAGTTCATCATCGGCAACGCGCTGTATTGGATCGAGGAGTTCCACCTCGACGGTCTGCGTCTGGACGCGGTTCACGCCATCCTGGACGACAGCGACAGGCATCTGCTCGAGGAGTTGGCGGAGCGGGTGCGGGCGTCGGCGCGGCGGCCGCTGCATCTGCTGCTGGAAAACGAGGAGAACGATCCGGCGCGTCTGCAACGGCTGGACGACACGCCGGTGTCCCATACGGCGCAGTGGAACGACGATGTCCACCACGTGCTGCACACCGCCGCGACCCAGGAGCGGACCGGCTATTATGCCGATTACGCCGGTGATACCGAGCTGCTGGGGAAGGCTCTGGCCGAAGGGTTCGGCTTCCAGGGGCAGATGATGTCGTATCGCGGCAGTCCCCGCGGCCAGCCGAGCGCCGGGTTGCCGCCGAGCGCCTTCGTCGCCTTCATCCAGAACCACGACCAGATCGGCAACCGGGCGTTCGGCGATCGGCTCAGCACCGTCGCCCAGCGGGATGCGATCCGCGCCGTGGCGTCGACCTACCTGCTGCTGCCGCAGATTCCGATGCTGTTCATGGGGGAGGAATGGGGGGCGACCCAGCCGTTCCCGTTCTTCTGCGACTTCGAGGGCGATCTGGCCGACGCCGTCCGCGATGGCAGGCGGGCGGAGTTCGCCGGGTTCCCGGAGTTCCAGGATCCGAAGCATCGCGACCGCATCCCCGATCCCCTCGCCGACAGCACCTTCAATTCGGCGAAGCTGGATTGGGACGACCTGGCCCGGGCGCCGCATGCCGAATGGCTGGACTGGTATCGCCGGGCATTGGCCGTGCGGCGCGAGACGATCGTGCCGCTGATCCCGGGGATCCGTGCTGGCGGCCGCTACGACATCGTGGGCGACGGCGCCGTCGCGGTGAGTTGGACGTTGGGAGAAGGCAGGGAGAGGCTGTTGCTCGCGGCCAATCTCTCGACCCTGCCCGTGGCTGGCTTCCCGCCCGCCGCGGGTGAGGTCTTGTGGCAGGAGGGGGATGTTGGCGCGGACGGCCGCTTGGGGCCGTGGTCCGTCCGCTGGTCCATCGAGCGGTCGTAACTGGTGCGTGCGCGGTCGTCGCGCCCCAGCTCGGACGCCGCGGCACAGCCGGCCAACACCGCCACGGCCACGCAGACGAGCGCGGCCGCGTCGAGGAGGCGGGCGGGGGTCAAGCGGCGTCGATAAGGCGGTCCAGCGTGATCGGGAAGCTGCGGACGCGCACGCCCGTCGCGTGCCAGACGGCGTTGGCGATCGCGCCGGCGGTGCCGGTGACGCCGATCTCGCCGACGCCCTTGATGCCGAGCGCGTTCACGTGGACGTCCCGCTCGTCGACGATGATCGCCTCGATGCTCGGGATGTCGGCGTTCACTGGCACGTGATACTCGCCGAGATTGGGGTTCATCGGCCGTCCGCTGCGCTTGTCCATCACCGCGTGCTCGTGCAGCGCGAAGGAGACTCCCCAGATCATGCCGCCGTAATACTGGCTGCGCACCATGCGGGGATTGACGATCGTGCCGGCGGCGAAGGCGCCCACCAGCCGGGTCACGCGGACCTGGCCGAAATCAGGGTCCACCTTCACCTCCGCGAACACCGCCCCGTGCGCGTGCATCGAGTAGGCGTTGTTGGCCGCCGCGTCCGGCGCGCCGGTGCCGCTGCCCTCGATCTCGGACAGCCCGGCGCGGGCGAGGATGTCGGCGTAGCTCTCGCTGCGGGTCTCGTCGTCGCGCCGGGAGAGGCGGCCGCCGCGCGCGATCACGCCCGCATTGCCGGCGCCGAACAGCGGCGAGCGCTCGTCATTGGTGGCGAGGTCGGCGAGCTTGCCGATCACGTCGCCGCCGGCATTGTGGATCGCGGCGCCTACCGTGGCCGTATGCGCCGAGCCGCCGGCCATCCCGGCGTCCGGCAGGTCGGACGTGCCGGAGCGGAACTCGATCTGGTCCAGTTCCAGGCCCAGCGCGTCGGCGGCGATCTGCGCGAAGGCGGTCCAGGCGCCCTGGCCCATGTCGTGGGCGCCGGTCTCCACCACGCCGCTTCCGTCCTGGCGCAGCACGGCGCGGGCGTTGCCGGCGAACATGAGGGCGGGGAACACCGCGGTGCCCATGCCCCAGCCGACCAGCATGCCGTCGGCATCCCGCATCTGACGCGGTGCCTGCGGCCGGGTGGACCAACCGAAGCGGGCGGCGCCTTGCTCGTAGCACTGGCGCAGCGCCTTGGAGGAGAAGGGCTTGCCGCTGATCGGCTCGAATTCCGCGTAGTTCACCTGGCGGAACACCAGCGGATCCATGCCGCAGGCGAGCGCCATCTCGTCGATCGCGCTTTCCAGGGCGGCGCTTCCGGGCGCCTCGCCGGGCGCTCGCATGAATAGCGGGGTACCGGTGTCGAGGCGGACCGCTTCGTGCGTCGTCGCGATGGCCGGACTGGCGTAGAGCGTGTGCGAGGCGTTGGCTGCGGGCTCGAAGAAATCGTCGAACGCGCTGCTCGCGACCTTGGCGTGGTGGCCGATCGCGGTCAGGTGGCCCGTGTCGTCGGTGCCCATGCGCAGCGTCTGCCGCGTGGGGGAGCGGTGGCCGACGGGGCCGAACATCTGCTCGCGCCGCAACACGAGCTTCACCGGCCGGCCGACCAGGCGAGCGGCCATGATGCCCAGCAGTTGCGGACCGGAGATGAGGCCCTTGGAGCCGAAGCCGCCGCCCAAATAGGGGCTGCGGATGGTGATGTTCTCCGGTGAGATGCCGAACAGGCCGCCGATGCGCTGCTGCGCCATGGCCATGCCCTGGCTCGGCGTGTCGATCGAGAGGCTGTCGCCATCCCAGGCGGCCACGATGGCGTGCGGCTCCATCGCGTTGTGATACTGCGCCGGGGTGTCGTAGGTGGCGTCCATGCGGATCGAGGCGGCGGCGAGCCCGGCATCGAGGTCACCGATGCTCTCGCTGGCCGGGTTGCCGGCGCCCACGGCCTGGGGCGCGAAGCTGGCCTCGGTGCCGAGGCCCACGCGGGCGGCCTCCGCTTCATAGCGCGGCGCGAGCAAGGCTGCGCCTTCGGTCGCGGCCTCCAGCGAGTCCGCGATTACCACCGCGATCGGCTGGTTGGCGTAGCGCACGGCGTCCGTCTGCAGCAGCTCCATCCTGAACATGAAGGGGTTCAGCTTGGCGTCCGGGTCAATGGCGAGCTTGGGGGCGTTGGCGGGGGTCATGACCTCCATCACGCCGGGATGCGCCTTGGCCGCCGCCACATCCAGGTGGGTGACCCGGCCGCGGGCGATGCTGCTGGTGGCCAGCACGGCGTAGGTCAGGCCGTCCGGGCGGTTGTCGGCGGCGAAGCGGGCGGCGCCGGTGGTCTTCAGCACGCCTTCGCGCCGGGTCAGCGGTTGGCCGATGCTGGAGCCCATGCGGACATGCGCGGGGGCTTGGGTGGTCTCAGCCATGGGTGGCAGCTCCTGAGAAGGGGGAGGCGGGGAGGGCGGGCATGCGCTCGGGCGTGCCGGCGGCGGCGAGGGCCAGGGCGCGCACGATGATGCGCCGGGCGAGTTCGATCTTGAAGGCGTTGTCGCCGGAGGGCTTGGCGTCGGCCAGCGCGGCTTCGGCGGCGCGGCGGAAGCTGGCGGCGTCGGGCGTGGCGCCGACCAGGGCGGTTTCGGCGGCGTGGGCGCGCCATGGCCGCAGCGCCACGCCGCCGACGGCGACCCTCGCCTCGGCGATGGCGCCGCCCTCCAGCCGTAGCGCGGCGGCGGCGGAGACGACGGCGAAGGCATAGGAGGTGCGTTCGCGGACCTTGAGGTAGCGGGCGTTCGACGCGAAGCCGGCGGCATCAGGCGGCAGGCGCAGTGCGGTGATCAATTCGCCGGGTTGCAGGTCGGTCTCGATCTGCGGCGTGCTGCCGGGGAGGCGGTGGAAGCTTTCGAGCGGAATGTCCCGCCGGCCGGACGCGCCCTCGACCTCGACGATAGCGCCGAGCGCCACCAGGGGGACGCAGAAATCTGAGGGGTTGGTGGCGATGCAGTGCTCGCTCCAGCCGAGGACGGCGTGCAGGCGGTTTTCGCCGCCGACGGCATCGCATCCGGCGCCGGGGGTGCGTTTGTTGCAGGCGCTGGCGGTGTCGTAGAAATAGGCGCAGCGGGTGCGCTGCAGCAGGTTGCCGCCGACGGTGGCCGCGTTGCGGAGCTGGGCGGAGGCGCCGGAGAGCAGGGCTTCGGCGACGGCCGGGTAGTGCTTGGCGAAGGCCGGGTCATAGGCCAGGTCCGAATTGCGGACGAGGGCGCCAATGCGCACGCCGCCACCGGGCAGCGTTTCGATGCGGCCGAGCCCGGGAAGGCGGCCGATGTCGACGACATGGCCGGGCCGCATGATGCCGCCCTTCATGAGGTCCATCAGATTGGTGCCGGCGGCGAGATAGGCGGCACCGGGGACGGCGCCGGCCGCGATGGCCTCGGCGACGCTGGCGGGGCGGACGTATTCGAAGCGGTTCATGCCGCGTCCCTCCGCTCGGCGGCGTCCATGGTTTGCTGCGCGTCGATCACCGCCTCGGTGATGCCGATATAGGCGCCGCAGCGGCAGAGATTGCCGCTCATCGCCTCGCGCACCCGCTCCGGATCGGTGCCGGCGTGGCCTTCGCGGATCAGGCCGATGGCGCTCATGATCTGGCCCGGCGTGCAGAAGCCACATTGGAAGCCGTCATGCGCGATGAAGGCGGCCTGCACCGGGTCGAGTTGGTCGCCGGTGGCGACGCCCTCGATGGTCAGCACATCCGACCCGTCGAGGCTCACCGCCAGCGCGAGGCAGGAGTTGACCCGGCGTCCGTCGACCAGCACCGTGCAGGCGCCGCATTGGCCGCGGTCGCAGCCCTTCTTGGCCCCGGTTAGACCCAGCCGCTCGCGCAGCAGGTCCAGCAGCGTGACCCGGGGATCGTCGATCGCAATCGCCCGCTCCGTACCATTGATCGTCAATGTGATTGACAGGCTCACGCGATACTCCGATCAGACCTGTTGCATCGCATGAGATACGGAGGCACCCTCCGCTTTACAAGTGGAGCCATCCTGGAGCCGATCGCCAAGCCCGCCCGCCGACCCCGAGCCGATAGTGTCCGCAATCGCCAGCGCGTGCTGGAAGCGGCCAAGGCGGTGTTCGCGGACGGCGGCCCCGATGGCAGCCTCGAGGCCGTGGCCCAGCGAGCTGGTGTCGGGATCGGCACCCTATATCGACATTTCCCGACCCGCCAGGCCCTGTTCGAGGCGGTGTATCGGCGCGAGGTCGAGCAGCTGGTGGAACTGGCCGGACAACTCGGCACCGACCTGCCGCCGCTGGAGGCGCTGCGGCGCTGGATGCATGCCAACGTGGAGTTCGTCGCCACCAAGAAGGGCATGTCCACGGCGCTTGCCGTCGCCATCCACGCCGGGTCCGACCTCACCACCTACTCGATGGACCGGCTGGGCGGCGCGCTCGAGCCCTTGCTGCGGCGTGCGTCGGAGGCGGGGGTGATCCGGCCGGACATCGGCAAGGAGGACATCCTGCGGACGGTGGTCGGGCTGTGCTACACGCACGACAAGCCGGGCTGGACGCAGAACGTGCTCCGGCTGGTCGACGTGTTCTTGGACGGGATGCGGCGCGGCTCGTAGGTCAGAACAGGCCGGTGATGTGTCCGTCTGGCGAGAGAGAGATGCCGTTCGCGGCGGGGACCCGCGGCAGCCCGGGCATGGTCATGATCTCGCCGCAGATGGCGACGATGAACTCGGCCCCGGCGGAGAGCTTCACGTCACGCACATGCAGCACGTGGCCGCTGGGCGCGCCCAGTTTCGTGGGGTCGGTGCTGAAGCTATACTGGGTCTTGGCCACGCAGACCGGGAGATGGCCGAAGCCGTCCGCCTGGAACGCGTCGAACCGCTTGCGGACGGCCGCGTCGGCCGTGACTTCGCCGGCATCGTAGATCTCCGTGGCGATCGTGCACAGCTTGTCCCAGGGCGGCAGGTCGTCGGGGTAGAGCGGACGGAAGCGGGCGGGCATGGTTTCGACCTGCTCGACGACGGCGCGCGCGAGGTCCTCGGCCCCGGCGCCGCCCTGGGCCCAATGGTCCGCGACGACGCAGCGCACGCCGATGCCGTCGCAGAGCGTGCGCAACATGGCCATCTCGGCCTCGGTATCCGCGCTGAAACGATTGACCGCGATGACGGGGGGCACGCCGAACTTGCGCAGGTTGCGCACGTGGCGGTCCAGATTGGCGAAGCCGCGGTGCACGGCGTCGGGGTCCTCATGCTTGAGCGCGTCCTTCGCCACGCCGCCGTGCATCTTCAGCGCGCGGACCGTCGCCACGAGCACCGCCGCGGCGGGCGCCAAGCCGGCCTTGCGGCACTTGATGTCGAAGAACTTCTCCGCCCCGAGGTCGGCCCCGAACCCGGCCTCGGTGACGACGTAGTCGGCCAGCTTGAGCGCGGCGCGGGTGGCGATGACGCTGTTGCAGCCATGCGCGATGTTGGCGAACGGACCGCCGTGGATGAGGGCCGGGTTATGCTCCAGCGTCTGGACCAGGTTGGGCGCCAGGGCGTCGCGCAGCAGGGCGGCCATGGCGCCGACCGCGCCGAGATCGGCGGCGCGCACCGGTTTGCGCTCGCGCGTGGTGCCGACGATGATGTTGGCCAGCCGGCGCTGCAGGTCTTCGAGGTCACGCGACAGGCAGACGATGGCCATGATCTCGGAGGCGACGGTGATGTCGAACCCGTCTTCGCGCGGGTAGCCGTTGGTGGCGCCGCCGAGCGAGGAGACGATCTGACGCAGCGCGCGGTCGTTCATGTCGAGCGAGCGGCGCCAACTGACCCGGCGCGGGTCGATCCCGAGCGCGTTGCCCCAGTAGATGTGATTGTCGACCAGGGCGGCCAGCAGGTTGTTGGCCGCGGTGATGGCGTGGAAATCGCCGGTGAAGTGCAGGTTGATGTCCGTCATCGGCACGACTTGGGCGTAGCCGCCGCCGGCCGCCCCGCCCTTCAGGCCGAAGCACGGGCCGAGCGACGGCTCCCGCAAGCAGGCGATGGTCTTCCTGCCGATCCGGTTCAGCCCGTCGGACAGGCCGACCGTGGTGGTCGTCTTGCCCTCGCCGGCCGGCGTCGGCGTGATGGCGGTGACCAGGATGAGCGTGCCGTCGGCGCGATCCTCGAGCGAGCGGATGAACGGGAGGTCGATCTTCGCCTTGGTGTGGCCGTATGGATGCAGCGCTGCGGCCTCGATGCCGAGACGCTCGCGCGCGATATCGACGATGGGCCACAGCGTGGCGGCTTGCGCAATGTCAGCGTCGGATCGGGGGGCACCATGCTGGTCCTGATGGGGTGCAGTGTCGACCTTCGACCTGACGGTTGCTGGCGAGTCCACGTGTTCTCCGGTCCGCTGTCTTCCCTGTGCCGCACCAATACACGTGCTGCACCTGGGCGGCGAGGACCGAGTCGTCCTGCGCTTGGTCCCGCGCTGACGGTCGCCACGGTCGCCGTCGCCGCCGCGGGGCAACCGCACCGACCGGAGTGCGGCTGCCAGCCTAAGACGACGTTATGCGGCTTCGAGCGCGGCCTCCGCCCCAAATCGCGGGAGGCGCGGCATGGGAGCGATCACCGCCGGGCAGGGCGGGGGATCGTCGTCGTCGTCATCATCCCTGCGGCGCCAAAGGAACATTCTCGAGATCTGGCGGCGGGTTGAACCGCTTTGACGAGTGGGTTTGAACAGGTCCTGCACTGGATCGATGGTCTCGTCTTTCCCTTTCATCTTCCTCCTCCAGTTCCAGCAATTATCAATGCTCCCAGCTTCCCGCGACAACGCTCCGTTCGCCGTCCGATGCTGCGGGACCCAGCGTCGATCAGGCCGCCTGATGTTCGATCTGGCTGCCCCCGCGCTCAGCCGCCTTGCTTGCGATGTGGATCTGTCTCGGGCGCATGACCTCCGGGATTTCGCGCACGAGTTCCACCGTCAACAGGCCGTCGGCCAAGTTGGCAGAGGTCACCTTGACATGATCCGCGAGCTGGAACGTCTGCTTGAACGCCCGGCTCCCGATGCCGCGGTGCAGCACCTCACGCTCCGGCTTCGAGCTACTGGCGCGCTTGCCCTCGACGGTGAGGACATTGCGCTCCGTGGTCAGGGTAAGCTCGTCGCTGCTGAACCCGGCGACGGCCAGGATGATCCTGTACGCGTCCTTGCCGGTCCGCTCAATGTCATAAGGCGGAAACCCATTGTCGGCCTTCCCGACCTGGGTCGCGGATTGCAGGAGGTCGAACACGTGGTCGAAGCCCACGGTCGAGCCAAACAGCGGAGCAAAATCGAAGTTCTGGCGCATCACCACATCCTCCAACAGAAGCAACATGGAATCAGCACGGCACCGACCGACCCGGCGCCGGCTGCCAACCCTCTCCAGGCGTTGGCGACTAAGTTTTGAGTTTGACCCGCGCCGTCATCAAGAGGCTCACGGTTTTGTTACCAAGGCACTCCGAAGGCCACCGGGCCGCCTGTCGGCGCGAGGTCTGGCATCGCCTTCAGGGCGTGTCCATCGAAGTTGAACACCGAGATCGTACGGTCGCGGTCGTTCTGGACCAGGATGGTCTTGCCGTCGCGCGACCAGGCGATGCCTTCGACCCAGCGCCCGACCGGGCCGGTCGCCACCGGGATCAGGGTGTGGCCGTCGACCGCGAAGATCTGGAGCAGGCCGTGGTCGTGGTAGAACGGGTGACCCGTCGCGAGCGGCGTGCCCTGCTCCGCGCCAACGGCCAGGAACTTGCCGTCGGGGGAGAATTTGAGCGGCTCCGGACCGCTCGCCACCCCGGTGATGCTGACGGCGAGCGGTGGCGATTGGGTGAGATCGATCAGGGATACGCTGTCGACGTCGCCGTTGCCGCGGCCCATGTTGCCGACCGCGGCGAGCGTCTGGTCGCTGTTGACGTCCATCGTGTAAGGCCCGAGCGCCGTGGTGATCGGGCGGGGATCGATCGTGATGGCGGTGCCCTCGATGTGCAGCAGCGTGACCTGATGGTCGAATTGACGGCTCACGAGCGCGGTCTTGCCGTCCTTGCTGAACACGATCCCGCTGGCGCCGGATTGCTTGCCGAAATCGATCTTGCCGGCCGGTGTCAGACGCTTGTCCTTGACGGTGAACACCGAGACGCTGCCTTCGGTGCGGTTGGCGACCAACGCCAGCGTGCCGTCGGGCGAGAGGCGCACCGTGGTGGCGCCCGCGCCGGCGGTCACTGTCTGGACGACGCGGGGCGGCGTGCTGCTCAGGTCGACGACCGAGACGCGGTCGTCGGGACCGATGCCGAACTTGACCCCCGGGACGGGCTTGGTCGCCGAGGTGAGGATGGCCCAGCTGGCATCCTGCGACATCCACACCGCGAATGGCGGGCCGACCACCGAGCCCGGCACCTCGAAGGTTTCCACGATGCGCGGTGGCGACTGGCCGATATCGATGATGTCCGCGGTATCCGGCCGCATCGGATCCGCCGCGACCTGGTTGGCGTCGGCGTCCAGCACGGTGTGGTTGTCGTTCATCGAGACGATGAGGTCGGCGGCGCGGGCCTGGTGGGCGCACAGCAGGATGGCGATGACGGCGACCGTTCGGCTGAAATGCTGGCGCATGGGTTCCCTCTCGAGCCCTCGTCCCCGGGGCGCTTGCGGCCACCGTAACGCCTTCAGTCGTTCACGCTCAATACCAGGATGGGATCGGCGATACGTTCCGGCGCGATCTCCTGATCCAACGGCAGCACTGCCGTGCCGATCGCGAAGAACTCGATCACGTGCGGTTTCCAAACGTGGCTCCCTTCGTGGATGTCCACGCCGACGACACCCTCCGCCTGCGCCGCCGCCGCTTCCGCCTGCATGCGCTCCACCGCGATCTCGCGCGCCTCGTACATCGCCGACGTGAAGTTCTCCATCTCGACGTTGCGTCCAACCGTCGACAGCCCGGCCAGCATGCCGCGATGCGCGACGTGGTAGACGCAACTGCCCATCACCATTTCGACCGGCCGATACCCCGCGTGCAGCAACGACCAGAAATCCTGGCCTGACAGGTCGGAGGTGAACGGTCCCCCGTCATGCGCGCGAAAGCCCGTATGGCCTTCGCCATGAACCACGCCGGTGCCGATGGCGATGAATTCCAGCAGGTGCTCGTCCCATTCCAGGCGCTTGATCGTCAGCTTGACGCCGACGATGCCGTCGGCATGCATCGCCGTCGCCTCGGCCCGCATCCGCGTCATGGCCAGCTCGCGCGCGTGATACATGGCCTTCGACAGGACATCCATCTCCTGGTTCTTGCTCCAGGCCCCGAGTTGGTAGCCGACGTGGTAGACGCAGGTCCCCATGCAGAGGCCGACGGGCTCGAAACCCGCCTTGCGCACCAGCAGGAACTCGTTGACCGAGAAATCCGAGGTGAAGACTCCGCTCGCGTGGGCGTCGGTCCGTACCCCTCGCAGTCGCTCACGGGCGTGCGCCGGCATCTCGATGGTCATCTCAGATTGCTCCCTCGTGTTCGCTCGAGGCGTAGGATTGATGGTGTGCCGCATGACCGGTCAGGGGCGTGCCGCCCGCATGCAGATCAACCACCATGCCGATCGCATGCGGCACGGCCGGGCGGGTTTTCGGCTCGCCCCAGGGCGGGGGGCCCCACGGCAGGGGGCGCGGCTTGGTCTGCTTGGGTGCATCGACGATGGTCGCCACGACGATCTGCCGCCCAAGAAAGCGCTTGGCCTGATCGTTCTCGACCTTGAACAGCTGGCCGAAATTGACGTGCGCCAGCACGCCGTTGCCCTGCCCGGCCGCGTTCCGGCGCAGTTCGGCATGGGCGCGCTGGCGGATCCGCTCCCAGAACTGGCTGAGCACACTCGTCTCCACATTGCCGGAGAAGGTCTGATTGGTGCCGCCAGACCAATCGGTGAGCCAGTCGTATTGGGCGCCGACCGCGATCCCGGTCGGCACGATGTCGGCCTCCAGCAACTTGACGAACTCGAGCGCCGGGACGGTCGCAACCACCGGGTCGTCGCTCGGCGGCAGGCCCGCTACGCTGGCCGCGGTCCCGATCAGCGTGAAATCCATGCTGTTCTCGATGCCGAGCGGGATGGTGCGCATCTTCACGTCCAGCACGACGTTGGCGCCGGCCGCGCGCGCTTCCGCCTTGAGGCGCTTCAGCGCCGTGTGCCACCCCTGCGCATGCCCCTCCGTCCACGACCAGCCGTAATGCATCCAGCACGTCGCCGCGATGGCCGCGATCGGCCGCAGGCCATGCGAGCGCACCGATAGGAGTTCGGCTGGCGAGAGCGTCGCGACCCACGGCGCGCGGCCGTTCCTGACCGCCTCCAGCCGGGCCAGCGTCGCCGGCGGAACCCGGCCCGCGCGCAACGCCGCTTCGATCGCAGCGACCCGGCGGTCGTGATCCACCGTCACCGGGACGTCATCGCTCATCTCAGCTGGCCATGAACGATTGCAGCGATTGGCTGAGCGCCCGGGCTTGCGCGGTGGTCTCTTTGGTCTCCTGCGCCAGCCGGGCGAACCAGTCGGCCGGATCGATCTCCTTGGTGTTCAGCGTAATGCCCCGCACGATCATCCGGACGGTCGCTCGGAGCCGTCCATCGGCCAGCTCGAGGGTGAAGCGATGGCTCCCCAGCTCGACCGACACGCCGGTGACGCGCGCGCTTCGCGAGAAGAACCCCCTGCTCTCGTGGACCGTGACGAACTGCGGCAACGCCTCCTTCAGCCGCAGCGCGAAGGCTTTCATGCTGCCCTCGACGTCGGCATGGAAGCGGCGCAGCCAGGCGGCCTGCACATCGAAATCGCCGTCGTCGCTCATGGCGTCAACCCCGCAGCGACGCCTGGGTCACACCACGCATGCCGGCCGCCAGGCGGTCCCGCACGGTCGCGAGCTTGGCTTCCCGATCGCGGTCCGCGGCCGCGACTTCGCGCTCGATCGTAATCACCTCGTGCATCGTCTGGATCGCCTCGTCCGCCACTTTCGCCAGCACGTCGATATTGCGTTGGTCGCCGCCGAGGCTGCGCGCCGCCGAAGTGGCCGCGTCATGGGCGCCTTTGCTCGCCAGCAGGGTGAGCTGACGGGCGGCTTCGTCGAGCTTCTCGCTCTCCTCGGTGGCGCGGCGGATGTCGACCTGCACCGCGGCCTGCGCGGCCACCGCCATCAGCCGCGGGATGACCACCAGCATGCCGTTGGACAGCTTCATCAATCGCGTCTCCGCGGCCTTGCGGTTCTGCCCGATGATCGGGATCAGCAATGCCGAGGCGACGAGGTTTTCGCGCATCTCGGCGATCTTGCCGCGGAAGTTGGCGAGCGCACTGCGGAACTCCTGCACGTCGGCCGCGTCCGCCGGGTCGCCGGTGGCGACGGCGTGCTGGCGCACCGCCTCGAGCTGGTCCTGCCCGCGATCGAGCGCGATCTGACCCGCGGCGATCGCGATCTTGAGCCCGTACAGGCTGGTGCGGATCGCCGTCGCCTGCTGGTCCAGCAGATCGATCGCGACGGTGAGGTCGGCCTTGGTCTTGCGCGCCTTGGCCTGTTCTTGGTCCATGAGATCGAGGAAGGTCTTTCGGTTCTCCGCGAAGCCGGCGAATGCCGAATGCGCCTCGGAGACCGATCGCAGGAGCCGTCCGACCAGGCCCTTGCGCCGATCCGGTGATCCGTGGGTCGCCTCCGCCTGCAGGTCATGGATACGCAGGATCTTGATGCCGTCGATCACGGAAGCGGCGATGTCGCCGATCTCGCCGGCGTCACCCAGCCGAACCCCGGAGAGCAGCTGCCGAGAGGACTGAGCGATCTCGGCCAAGACGTCGTCGCCATGCGACAGCAGGGAGGCGGTGTTGCGGAAATCGACACGCGCCGCATCGCGCTCGGCCGCCGCACGCTCGTCGGCACCGAGAGTGGAGACGTCGACCAATCTTGGCTGCAGCGGCTCGGACGCCAACCGAGGGTCGGTCACCGCATTGTGCGGCGCGACCGCTTGCGAGGCGGCTGGCGCCGTCGGCTCCAGATCGCCGAACAGCGACAGGTCGAGTGGCGTCTGCACCTCTTCGTCCGGCATCCCAGTTTCCCCTCCAGGCGCCTCAACCTAGCACAGGGAGAAGCGGGAACGGAGCGCCGATGTGATTAAGCGTTTGGTTACTTCTTTAGCGCACAACTGGGTCGGACTCTCCTGTTACGGCACATTTAGCGAGGACGAACCATGACCAGTATCGGCGCCCCGACATCCACCTCCCCGACGCTGGCCGCCGATCAGGCGGCCGACAAGCAAGCGCAGGCTACGGCGACGAAGGCGGCGGCCCAGCTCACTGCGGATCAGCGGGCGAAGGCTACGGCGGACGCGATCAAGACGGACCAGGCCCAGGTGAAAACGACGGAGGCTGCCCAAAAGCAAGCGGATGCCAAGGTGCAGGCCGACCAGAGCGCGAGCAGCAGCGGCGGGGTGAACATCACCGCCTGAGACCTCAGTCTGGGAAAGCCAGCCCATGTCCTATGCGAAGCTTCCAGCCGATCGCGTCAAGGATGCCGCGGAGAAGGCGCTCGTTGCATTCGATCCGAAGGAGCACGGCTTCGACGAGGCTCGCGCCGAGCAGAGGCGCTCCTGGTATAGCGGGCTCATCGGGTTGTGCCGGGCCGTGTTGTCAGACCCGAAGAGCGAACACGACGTCGCGGTCGGGGCGGACGATTTCACCTGGATCATGAAGCATTATGATTTTACCGACCCGCGACTCGTCGCCCAGCATGAACACGCGTCGACGGCGAGGGCGCTGGGAGCCCATCCACCGTGAGGGTGGCAGCGGACGGTCGATCTCTACGCCCAGAAGCGGGTGCTGCCGAAGCGCTACGACGTCGGGCCGGCGTTCGACCGGAGTTTCAACGTGCTTTGACGGGCCGACCGGCCTCACACCGTCGGTCAGAGCTGCTCCCGGAAGCCACCGCCCAGGGCTTTGACGAGAGAGATGCTCGCGACGAGACGGCTCTGTTGGATGGCCAGCAGCGATTCCGCCGCCGTCAACGCCGTCGCCTGTGCGGTGACGACGGCCGTGTAATTCTGGGTTCCGGCGCGGTATTCGTTGAGCGCGATCGTCGCGGCTTGGCGGGCGAGAGCGACGGTTTGTTCCTGCACGACCGCCTGGTCTTGCAGGATGCGCAACGTCGACAGCGCGTCCTCGACGCTCTGGAACGCGGCGAGCACGGTCTGCCGATAGGTGGCGACGTTCTGCTCGTAGTTGGCGCGGGCGGCGTCGACCGCGGCGGCGCGGTTGCCGCCGTCGAACAGGATCTGCGATCCGCTGGCCGCCAGCGTCCAGATCGCGCCGGTCGTGGAGGCGAGCTGCGACAGCGGCGACCCGGCCGCGCCGACCAGGCCGGACAGGCTGATGGTGGGATAGTAGGCGGCGACCTCTACGCCGATGAGGGCGTTGTATTGCTGCATCGTGCGTTCGGCCGCGGCGATGTCGGGCCGCTGTTGCAGCAGGGCCGAGGGGACCGAGACCGGCGGCGTCGGCACGTTGGCCGGCAGGTTGCCGACCGCGATGGTCACGTCCGCCGGTGCGCGGCCGGTCAGCAGGGCGATGGCGTGCTCGTTGGTGGCGCGGGCGACCTGGGCCTCGATGAGTTGGGCGCGGGTCGCCTGCAACTGCGTTTGCGCGGTGATGATGTCCGACCGGGCGGCGACGCCGGCGGCATACTGGTTCTGCGTGATCGCGAGGCTGCGCTCGTAGGCGGTGACCGTGTCCTGCAGCAGGGCGGCGAGCGAATCCTGGTAGCGAAGGTTCATGTAGTCCGTCGCCAGCTCGGCCTGGGCGGAGAGGCGGATGTTGGCGAGATCGGCGGCGCTGGCCTGGGCGGCGGCGCCCTGGCTCTCGATCTGGCGGCGCACCTTGCCCCAGATGTCCGGCTCCCACGACGCGGTGACGTCCGCGGTTGCCGACGAACTGGTGCTGCGGCCGCTGCGGGTGCCGGTCACACTGGGGCCGGCGCTGATCGTGGGGAACAGCCCGGCGCGAGCCTCGCGCACCAGCGCCAGGGCCGACCGGTACGCGGCCTCGTAGGCGCGCAGGTTCTGGTTGCCGATGTCGACCTGGCGCTCGAGCCCGTCGAGCACCGGGTCGTCGAACTGCGACCACCAGGCGCCGCGGTCGATCGTGTCCATCGGCTGCGCCGGCTGCCAGCCCTTCAGCTCCTTGAAGGCCGTTGCGACCGGGGCGGGCGGGCGCTGGTAGTCGGGTCCGACGGTGCAGCCGGCGAGCAGCGCCGCCAGCAGGACGAAACGCCGTCTCATGCGGCCACCGCGCCGGGCTGGCGCAACACGCGCAACCGCAGGCGTTCCAGCATCAGATAGATGACCGGCGTCGTGTAGAGCGTCAGCGCCTGGCTGAGGATGAGGCCGCCGACGATGGCGATGCCGAGCGGGCGGCGCAATTCCGACCCGGTGCCGCCACCGAGCATCAGCGGCAAGGCGCCGAGCAGCGCGGTGAGCGTGGTCATCATGATGGGTCGGAACCGCATCAGGCAGGCCTGGAGGATGGCGTCGTCGGCGGAAAGGCCGCGGGTGCGCTCGGCGTCGAGCGCGAAATCGATCATCATGATGGCGTTCTTCTTGACGATGCCGATCAGCAGGAACACGCCGATCAGCGCGATGACGGTGAACTCCGTCCCGGACAGCAGCAGCGCCAACACGGCGCCGACTCCGGCCGACGGGAGGGTGGAGAGGATGGTCAGCGGGTGGACCGTGCTCTCGTAGAGGATGCCGAGCACGATGTAGATCGCACCCAGCGCGGCGACGATCAGGAGCGCCTCGTTCGCCACCGTCGATTGCAGCGCGCCGGCCGACCCGGCGAACCCGCCATGCACGCCGACCGGCAGATGGATGCGTTGCACGGCGGCCTCGATCGCGGCCGTGGCGTCGGCCAGGGTCTTGCCGGGCGCCAGGTTGAACGAGATCGTCGCGGCGGCGAACTGGCCCTGGTGGCTGATCTGCACGGCGGTGCGGCCGCTGCCGATCGAGGCGAAGGCCGAGAGCGGGACCATCGTCTCCTTGCTGGTGCTGACGGCCGCACCGCTGGACGCGCTGGACTTGCCGCTGCTGCCGATGGCGTTGGTGGCGGCGTTGCGCGCGGAGTCGGTGGCGACGGCGCTCGCCGTGGTGGTCGTCGCGGCCGAGGTCACCGTGCCCGAGACGGCATTGGTCGTCGCCGTCCCCTTCGCGCTCTGGCCGGAGGTGCTGACGTAGATGAGCTTCAGGCTCTCCGGGCTCTGGAGGTATTGCGGCGCGATCTCCATCACGACGTGGTATTGGTTCAGCGGGTTGTAGATGGTCGAGACCTGGCGCTGGCCGAATGCGTCGTAGAGCGTCTGGCTGATGCCGCTCGGGGTCAGGCCGTAGCGGGCGGCCAGGGCGCGGTCGATGTCGAGCTTGCTATCCAGGCCGCCATCCTGCTGATCGGACGACACGTCGGCCAGGGCCGGATCGTTCCGCAGCGCGTCGAACAGGCGAGGGGCCCAGGTGGCCAACTCGGCGGTGCTGTCGGCCTGCAGCGTGTACTGATACTGCGAGAAGCTTTGTCGGCCGCCGATGAACAGGTCCTGCATGGGGAACATCATCAGGCGGGCGCCGGGGATGGCGGCAAGCTTGGGCCGCAGCCGGGCCATGATGTCGAACACCGTGGCGGTGCGCTCGTCGCGCGGCTTGAGCGAGACGAACACGTTGGCCGAGTTGGTGCCGCGCCCGCCGGTGAAGCCGACCACGTTCGCGACGGCCGGGTCGGCGGCGGCGATGGCCTGGGCCTGGGCGAGCTTCTGGCGCATGGATTGGAACGAGATGCTCTGGTCGGCCTGGATGCCGCCCATCAGCAAGCCGCCATCCTGTTGCGGAAAGAAGCCCTTCGGGACGACGACGAACAAGGCGACGTTCAGCCCGATCGTCGCCAGCAGCACCAGCAGCACCAGTCCGCGGTGCCGCAGCGCCCCCGTGAGCGATCGGCCGTAGCCGCGCTGCACCGCGGCGAACCCGGCCTCGATGGCCCGGCCGATCCGGCCCGGCGATGGCGCGTGCCGCCGCAGCAACTGCGCGCACAGCATGGGCGTGGTGGTCAGCGAGAGCAGCAGCGAGATGACGATGCTGATCGACAGCACGACGGCGAATTCGCGGAACAACCGTCCGATCAGGCCGCCCATCAGCAGGATCGGCAGGAACACTGCGATCAGCGACACGCTCATCGACAGCACGGTGAACCCGACTTCGCGGGCGCCCTGCAGCGCGGCCTGCAGCCGCGTCATGCCGCTCTCGATGTGGCGGGTGACGTTCTCGAGCACGACGATGGCGTCGTCGACCACGAACCCGGTCGCGACGGTCAGCGCCATGAGCGACAGATTGTCGAGGCTGTAGCCGAACAGGTACATGACGGCGAAGGTGCCGACGATGGAGACCGGCACGATGACGGCCGGGATCAGCGTCGCCCGCCAGTCACGCAAGAAGGCGAACACGACGAGGATGACGAGCACGACCGAGAGCACCAGCGTCGCCTCCGTGTCGGACAGCGACGCGCGGATAGTGGTGCTGCGGTCGCCGGTGAGGGTCATCTGCACGTCGGCGGGCAGGGCGGCCTGGAGTTGCGGCAGCATGGCTTTCACGCGGTCGACCGTCTCGGCGATGTTGCCGCCGGGCTGCTTGAACAGCAGGAGGATGACGCCGGGCTGGCCGTCGATGACGCCCTGGTTGCGGATGCTCTCGACGCTGTCCGTCACCTCGGCGACGTCCTGCAGCCGCACGGCGGCGCCGTTGCGGTAGGCGATCACGAGCTCGCGGTAGTCGGCGGCGCTGCGGCCCTGGTCGTTGGCATAGATCTGCCAGCGCTTGTCGTTCTGCTCGACGATGCCTTTCGGGCTGTTGGCGTTGGCGCCGGCCAGCGCGGCGCGGATGCTTTCCAGGCCGATCCCGTAATGGAACACCGCGCCGGGGTTCAACTCGACGCGCACGGCCGGCAGCGAGCTGCCGGCGATGTCGACGTTGCCGATCCCCTGCAGCTGGGAGAGCTCCTGCTGCAGCACGGTGGCGGCGGTGTCGTACAGCGCGCCGGGACGGAGCGTCTTGGAGCTGAGGCCGACGATGAGGATGGGGGCGTCGGCCGGGTTGAACTTGGAATAGGTCGGGTTGCTCTTCAACGCGGCCGGCAGGTCGGCCCGGGCGGCGGCGATGGCGGCCTGCACGTCGCGGGCGGCGCCGTTGATGTCGCGGCTGACGCCGAATTGCAGGATGATGCTGGTGGTGCCGACGCTGCTCTGCGACGTCATCTCGCTTACGTCGGCGATCGCGCCCAGGCGGCGCTCGAGCGGGGCGGCGACGGTGGCGGCCATGGTCTCGGGGCTGGCGCCGGCCATCTGCGCTTGGACGCGGATGGTCGGGAAATCGACCTGCGGCAGCGGCGAGACCGGCAGGCGGAAGAACGCGAACAGCCCGGCCAGCGCGATCCCGAGCGTCAGCAGTACGGTGGCGACCGGGCGGCGGATGAAGAGCGCGCTGACGTTCATGCCGGCAGCTCCTTGGCGCCACGGGCGCGGGCGGCGAGGCGGTCGAACACGAGATAGACGGCCGGCGTGGTGAACAGCGTCAGGATCTGGCTGACGGCCAGCCCGCCGATCATGGCGATGCCGAGCGGTTGGCGCAGTTCGGCGCCGCTGCCGGAGGCGAGCATGAGCGGCAGCGCGCCCAACATCGCGGCCAGGGTGGTCATCAGGATGGGGCGAAAGCGCAGCAGGCAGGCGCGGTGGATGGCGGCACGCGGCGACAGGCCCTCCGCGCGCTCCGCATCGAGCGCGAAGTCGACCATCATGATGGCGTTCTTCTTGACGATGCCGATCAGCAGCACGATGCCGATGACCCCGATCACGTCGAGTCCATGCCCGGTCAGCCACAGCAACAGCAGCGCGCCGATCCCGGCCGGCGGCAGGGTGGACAGGATGGTGACGGGGTGGACGAAACTCTCGTAGAGCACGCCGAGCACGATGTAGACCGTGACCATCGCGGCCACGAGCAGCGCCAGCTCGTTGCTGAGCGAGGATTCGAAGGCCGCGGCGGTGCCCTGGAACGCGGTGCGGATGCTGGCGGGCATCCCCATCGACTCGACCGTGGCGTGGATCGCGGTGACGGCCTCGCCGAGCGCATGGCCGGGGGCCACGTTGAATGAGATGGTGGCGGCGGCGAACTGGCCGATGTGATCGATCTGCAGCGGCGCCTTGCGCTCGGTGACGCTCGCCACGGCCGAGAGCGGAACCTGGCCGTTCGTCGCGGTCGAGGACGGGAGATAGATGTTGGCGAGCGCGGCCGGGCCGATCGCCAGGCGCGGCTCGGCCTCGAGGATCACCCGGTATTGGTTCGACTGGGTGAAGATGGTCGAGACGATCCGCTGGCCGAACGCATCGTACAGCGCGTTGTCCAGCGTCGCCGGGGTGACGCCGTAGCGCCCGGCGGTGGCGCGGTCGAGCGTGACGAACAGCGAGGTTCCGGCGTCCTGCAGATTGCCCGACACGCCCGCGAGCGCCGGCAGCGCGGCCAGGCTGGCGACCAGCTTCGGCGTCCATTCGCTGAGCGCGGCGGCGTCGGAGGCCTGCAGCGCGAACTGGTATTGCGCGGCGGCGACACTGGTGTCGATCGTCAGGTCCTGCACCGGTTGTAGCGCGAGCGAGATGCCGGGGATCGTGGCCGCCGATTGTTCGAGCCGGGCGATGATGGCGGTGGCGCTGGCGGCGCGCTGGTCGCGGGCGGCGAGGTTGATCAGCATGCGGCCGGTGTTCGGGGTGGTGTTGTTGACGCCGTCGACGCCGACGAAGGAGGTCAGGCTGGCAACGTCCGGATCCTTCAGCAGCACGGTCGCCAACTCGTTCTGTCGCATCGCGAGACCCGCGTAGGAGATGCTCTGCGAGGCCTGAGTGATGCCCTGCAGCGCCCCGGTGTCCTGCACCGGGAAGAAGCCCTTCGGCACCAGCGCGTAGAGCGCCACGGTGACGGCGATGGTCATGGCGGTGAACAGCACGGTCAGCCCGGCATGGTCCAGCACCGCATCGAGATGGCGGCCGTACCAGGTGACCACGCGGTCCAGCCAGCCCGGCCGGCGCGGCTGCGCCGGGCGGTGGCGCAACAGGCGGGCGCACAACATCGGCACCAGCGTCAGCGAGACGACCGCCGAGAGCACGATGGTGACCGCCAGCGTGATGGCGAATTCTTGGAACAGGCGGCCGGCGACGTCGCCCATGAACAGCAGCGGGATCAGCACCGCCAGCAGCGAGACGGTCAGCGAGATGATGGTGAAGCCGATCTGCGCCGAGCCCTTCAGCGCGGCCGCCATCGGGCTCTCGCCCGCCTCGATGTAGCGGGAGATGTTCTCGATCACGACGATGGCGTCGTCGACCACGAAGCCGGTGGCGATGGTCAGCGCCATCAGCGAGAGGTTGTCGAGGCTGAAGCCCCAGAGATACATGGCCGCCAGCGTGCCGACGATCGATAGCGGGACGGAGAGCGCCGGGATGATGGTGGCGCGCCAGTCGCGTAGGAACACGAAGATGACCAGCACCACCAGGAATGCGGCCAGCACGAGCTCGAACTCGACGTCGGCCACCGAGGCCCGGATGGTCTCGGTGCGGTCGCTGACGGTCCGCAGCGTCACGCTGGCGGGCAGCCCGGCCTGCAGTGTCGGCAGCAGCTGCTTGATGGATTGCGCGACGGCGATGACGTTCGCGCCGGGCTGGCGCTGGACGTTCAGGATGATGCCCTGGTCCCGGTCGACCCAGGCGCCGATGCCGGTGTTCTCCGCCCCGTCGGCCACGGTCGCGACGTCCGACATGCGCACCGGGCGGCCGCTGCGGTAAGCGATGACGGTGTCGAGATAGCCCTGCGGCGTCTGCAGCTGGTCGTTGGCGTCGATGGTCCAGGATTGGTTGGGACCGTCCAGCGTGCCCTTCGGCGTGTTGACGTTGGCGTTGCCGATCGTGGTGCGCAGATCGTCGATGTTGAGGCCGAAGCCGGCCAGCGCCACCGGGTTGAAGCGGACGCGCACGGCGCGCCGGTTGCCGCCGCCGAGGCTGACGAGACCGACGCCCGGCAACTGCGAGATCTTCTGCGCGAGCTGCGTGTCGGCCAGGCTCTGCACCTCGGTCAGCTTCAGCGTGGCCGAGGTGAGCGCCAGGGTGATGATCGGCGCGTCGGCCGGGTTGACCTTGGCGTAGATGGGCGGCGCGGGAAGGTCGGTCGGCAACAGCGAGGTCGCGGCGTTGATGGCGGCCTGCGCCTCCTGCTCGGCGACGTCGAGCGCGAGCGTCAGGTCGAACTGCAGGACGATGACGGACGCACCGCCGGAGCTCCTCGACGTCATCTGCTTCAGGCCCGGCATCTGGCCGAACTGCCGTTCGAGCGGCCCGGTGACGGAGGACGCCATCACCTCGGGGCTCGCGCCGGGATAGAGCGTGGTCACCTGGATGATGGGATAGTCGACCGACGGCAAGGCGGAGACCGGCAGCGAGCGATACGCCAGGGCGCCCAGGAGCAGGATCGCGATCATCAGCAGGCTGGTCGCGACCGGCCGGGCGATGAACAGGCGCGACGGGTTCATCGACGCGCGGCCGGAACGGTGACGGTGGCGCCGTCCTTGAGCCGGTCGGCGCCATCGACCACCACCTGGTCGCCCTGCTTGACGCCCGACAGGGCCACGATGGCGGTGCCGTCACCCACGCCGGTCTTGACCGCCTGGACCGACACCTTGTTGCCGGGCTCCAGCCGATAGACGAACGGGCCGTTCACGCCTTGCTGGACCGCCGCGGACGGGAGCAGCACCGCGCCCTTGATGGTCTGCACGAGCAGGCGGGTGCTGACGAACTGGTTGGGGAACAGCCCCAGGTCGGCATTGTCGAACACGGCGCGCAGCTTGACGGTGCCGGTCGAGGTGTCGGCCTGGTTGTCGACCGTGTCGAGCCGGCCGGTGGCCAGCAGCTCGGAGTCCGCGCGGTCGTAGATCGTCACCGGGAGCGCCGCGCCGGCGCGGACCTGCTGCATGACGGAGCGCAGATTGTCCTCCGGCAGGGTGAACAGCACCGAGATCGGCTGCAGCTGGGTCAGAACGACGATGCCGTTGGTGTCGCTCGGGGTGACGTAGTTTCCGGCATCCACCTGCCGCAGCCCGACCCGGCCGCCGACCGGCGCCGTCACGCGCGTGTAGTCCAGATTGGTGCGCTGGGTGTCGACGAGGCCTTCGTCGGCCTTCACGGTGCCTTCGTATTGGCGAACGGTGGATTGCGCCGTGTCGACCGTCTGGCGTGAGATGGAATCCTGGGTGTTCAGTTTCTGATAGCGGGCGAGGTCGAGCTGGGCGTTGCGCAGCAGCGCTTGATCGCGCTGCAACTGGCCCTCGTATTGCGTGAGCGCCGCCTGGTAGAGCCTCGGGTCGATCTGGGCCAGCAGGTCGCCCTTTTGCACCATCTGGCCTTCACGGAAGGCGATGGCGACGAGGTAGCCGCTGATCTGCGAGCGGACGGTGATGGTCGCCAGCGAAGTGACCGTGCCCAGGCCGTTCAGCATCACCGGCATGTCGCCGAGGCCCACCGTGGCGACGCTGACGGCTTGCGAGCCGGGCGGGCCACCGGGCCCGGGCCGGGGGGCCGGGGGTGCGAGATGCGACCAGGGTCTTTGCCACGCCAGCAGCGCCGCGGCCAACGCCACCGCGATGGCCCAGGGCCAGAGCCGGCGGCGTTTGCGGGCAGCGATGGCGCTCTGCCGTTCGACAGAAGGAGCATCAGTATTCAACGGAGATTCGTCCAATGCACGAAGTTTTACGTGGCCGGCTGCACCACAGCATTGACGCAGATATTGCCGGCCCACTGTCGCCGTCAATGTCGGTCTGGGTTCTTGTCAAACTTTATACATTAAGCGCGGCAGGTCACGGTGGTTTATGCCTTGAAAGCGGCCAGTTTATGGCCGATTCTCAACCGATCGCGCCAGCGACGACGCGAGACGGAGTAGCACCATGATCACCCGCAGAAATCTGTTTGCCTGGGCCGCCGCCCTCAGCGCGGGGGCGTTGACGGCCGGGGCCGCCAGTCGGCCGGCCGAGGCCCAACCCTTCCCTGGCGATGACCGACCCCGGCCGCCGCCACCGCCCCGGCGCTTCCGTCGGCCACCGCCGCCGCCGCCGCCGCGCTACCGTCGTGGCCGCCACCATCTAGCGCCGGGCTATCGGCCCTGAGCCACGGCCATCTGCTCGTCGTCGAGGACGACGCGGACATCGCCGCGCTCCTCGCCCGCTATCTCGAGGGGCGCGGCTATGCCGTGTCCATCGCGGGCGACGGCGCCGCGATGGACCGGCTGCTCGCGGACGGTCCGTTCGACCTGGCGCTGCTCGACGTCATGCTGCCCGGGGAGAGCGGGCTGGCGCTCTGCCAGCGCCTGCGCGCGCAAGCGGGAATGGGCATCATCATGGTCACCGCGCTGGCGGAAACGGGGGATCGCGTCGCCGGGCTCGATCTCGGCGCGGACGATTACGTGTGCAAGCCGTTCGATCTCGACGAGCTGGAAGCACGCATCCGGGCGGTGCTGCGCCGCCAGCCGGGCGAGGCCGGCGTGGTCGAAAGGACGCTCGCCTTTGGCGGGTGGCGGTTCCAGCCGCAACGGCGGATCCTGCACGCGCCGACCGGCGTGCGGGTCTCGCTGACCGGAGCCGAGGCGGACCTGCTGCTGACGTTCTGCCAACATCCGCAGGCGGTGCTGTCTCGCGAGCATCTGATCGAATGGACGCGCGGTGCGGCGATCGTCGTGCCGGACCGGGTGATCGACCTCCTGGTCAGCCGGTTGCGCCGCAAGCTCTCCGTGGGCGGCACACCGTCCGACATCATCCAGACGGCCCGCGCCGGCGGTTATCTGTTCCGCCATCCGGTGGTCCACCAATGACCCGGCTGCTGCCGGGTCGG
>CAZZVQ010000018.1:0-56098 GCA_964657565.1 uncultured Acetobacteraceae bacterium | reverse complement strand
GCCCGCGCGGCAGCAGCGAGCTCGACCGCGCCCGCGCGCTGCGGCCGATGATCGATCGCGCCGATTTGTTGCTCGACTTGCACTCCATGCTGTGGCCCAGCGACCCGCTGCTGCTGTGCGGCCCGGGCCGCTCCGGCCGCGCGCTCGCCATGTCGCTCGGGGTGCCTGACCTGGTCGTCGCCGACCATGGTCATGCGACCGGGCCGCGGCTGATCGATTACCCGCGCTTCACCGGGTCGGGCGCCGCGGCGGCGTGCCTGGTCGAAGCCGGGCAGCATTGGCGGCAGGAGACGGTGACGGTGATGCAGAGCTGCGTCGCCGCCATGCTCGGCCAGGCCGGCATGGCGCCGCTGCCGGAGCAGCGGCCGACGCCCCGATGCGCCGAGGTGACGCTGGCCATCACCGCCTCGACCAGCGGCTTCACCTTCCTGCAACCCTATCGCGGCGGCGACGTCATTCCCGAGCGCAACACGCTCATCGCGCTCGATGGCGGGCTCGAGATCCGCACGCCGCACGACGACACGTTGCTGATCATGCCGAGCCTACGCGCCAGCCGCGGCCACACCGCCGTGCGCATGGCGCGCTTCCTGGACACAGCTGATGCCGTTGAGTGAGCCCGCACCCCGCCGCAAATTGCATACCCGTGCCATCGAGCTGTGCGGCTACGAGCGCGAGGACGGCTTGTTCGACGTCGAGGCGACGCTGACCGACACCAAGACCTACGTGTTCCGCAACACCGATCGCGGCGAGATCACGCCGGGCGTGCCGCTGCATGGCATGCTGTCGCGCATGACCTACGACCGCGCGATGCTGATCCACAAATTCGAGGCGGCGACGGAGTTTGGTCCCTATTTCGCTTGCCCGTCCGCCGCGGCCAATTTCGCCGATCTCGCGGGGCTGACGATCGGGCGCGGGTTCATCCGCGCGGCCAATGAGCGGGTCGGCGGCATCAAGGGCTGCACGCATCTGCGCGAATTGCTGGGGCAGATGGGAACCGTGGCGCTGCAGACCGTGGTCCGCATGCGCATGCAAGCGGCCAGTGCGGCCGTGACCCGGCCCGCGCAGCTGGACACCTGCCTCGCCTATGAGGATGGCGGCGTGATCGCCCGCCGCACCTGGCCGGAATATTACGCTACGCGCGAGTGATGGGCCCAGCCGTCACCTGGCATCAGGTCCCGGCGATCTCGCCGGGCGCCTTCAGCGTCAGCGCCAGCGCGTGCAGCCCGGTGGCGAATTCGCCATCGAGCGCCGCATTGACCAGGCGGTGCCGCGCCACGCGGTTCAGCCCGGCGAACCGGTCGGACACGACGAGCACGCTGTAATGCGTCTCGCCGCCGGCTCGCGCGCCGGCGTGGCCCGCGTGTTTGGCGCTGTCGTCCTCGATCTGCAGGATCGTCGGCGCGAGGTGGTCCCGCAACGCGGTCTCGATTCGGGCAACGCGGTTCGTCATGTCCGTCATCTAACGGCGGCCCTTGCCGGGCGCTACCCCGAACGCACATAACTTGGTGATGACCCGCCGCCCCTCCACGCGTCCCCGGGCCTACGCGCCCGATCCGGACGCGCCTGGCCGGGCCTGCGACATTCCAGGCTGCCCCGAACCCGGCGAATACCGGGCGCCGAAGTCGCGCGATACGCTGAACGACTACCACTGGTTCTGTCTCGAGCATGTGCGCGCCTACAATGCCAGCTGGGATTTCTACAAAGGCATGACCCCCGGCCAGATCGAGCAGCAAACCCGCTACGACACCGCGTGGCAGCGGCCGACCTGGCCGCTCGGCACCAACGGCAAGCGCAGCTTCGACGAGACCGACCTGCGGGACCCGCTGGACTTGCTGCAGACCGGGCAGATCAAGCGTGCCCAGAAAGGTCAGCCGCGATCGCCGGAAGCGCGGATGCCGCAGGAGATGCGCGAGCCGGTGCAGACGCTGGGGCTCGAATGGCCGGTGTCGATGGACGTCTTGAAGGCCCGCTACAAGGAACTCGCCAAGCGCCACCACCCGGATGCCAATGGCGGCGACCGGGCTGCGGAGGAGCGGCTGAAGACGATCAACCTCGCATACGCCGCAGTTCGGCACTATTTGACCACGGAACCGAGGATGGCAGCGACGGGTTGAACTTTCGCCGGGCCGGCGAGGGCTAAGCTTTCGTCCGGACGGCGAGGGGCGTAGTCTCTCCAAATTGCGGTCGGCTTCCTCCTTGGATTGGTATGGGACACCCTTGTTGATGAATAATATCGCTGCCCTCGCAGACGCCCGTTCAACGCCGACGTCGGCCATCAACACGCCGGACAAGACGGTGTCGGCGCGCGAGGTATTCGGGATCGACACCGAGATGGAGGTGCCCGCCTTCTCGGTCTCGACCGAACATGTTCCGGAGATCGACTCCGGCTATAAGTTCGATCGGGAGACGACGCTGGCCATCCTGGCCGGGTTCGCCTTCAACCGCCGCGTCCTGATCCAAGGCTATCACGGCACCGGCAAGTCGACCCATGTCGAGCAAGTTGCCTCACGCCTCAACTGGCCCTGCATCAGGGTCAACCTCGACAGCCACATCAGCCGGATCGACCTGATCGGCAAGGACGCCATCGTCCTGAAGGACGGCAAGCAGATCACCGAATTCCGCGAGGGCATCCTGCCCTGGGCGCTGCAGCATGCCTGCGCGCTGGTGTTCGACGAATACGACGCGGGCCGGCCGGACGTCATGTTCGTGATCCAGCGGGTGCTCGAGGTCGAGGGCCGGCTGACGCTGCTCGACCAGAACAAGGTCATCCGCCCGCACCCGAGCTTCCGACTGTTCGCGACCGCCAACACGGTCGGCCTCGGCGACACCACGGGGCTGTATCACGGCACGCAGCAGATCAACCAAGGCCAGATGGACCGCTGGAACATCGTCGCCACGCTGAACTATCTGCCGCACCAGCAGGAGACGGCGATCGTGATGGCCAAGGCGGGCTATTCGATGGACGACAAAGCCAAGAAGAAGCAGGTCGAGAGCATGGTGGCGCTGGCCGATCTGACGCGCGCCGGGTTCATCAACGGCGACATCTCGACCGTGATGTCACCGCGGACGGTGATGACCTGGGCCGAAAACACGCGGATTTTCAGCGACATCGGCTTCGCGTTCCGGCTGACCTTCCTCAACAAATGCGACGAGGCGGAACGCAGCACGGTCGCCGAGTACTATCAGCGCTGCTTCAACGAGGAGCTGCCGACCGGGCTGCTGGGGACGCGCAAAGGGATCTGATGTCTGGATCGAACAACAAGGACAACGCCCGCACCGAGGATTTCAAGCGCGCCACCGCGGGGGCGTTGCGGGCGATCGCCAAGACGCCCGAGGTCCAGGTCGCCTTCCAACCGGGCCCGTCGGGCCTGGTGGGCAAGCGGGCTCGGCTGCCGCTGCCGACCCGGTCGCTGCCGCCCAGCGAGATGGCCAAGCTGCGTGGCGCCGCCGACAGCGTCGCGCTGCGGCTGCGGCATCACGACGACGTCGTCCACGCGGCGCGGAGCCCGGGCCGACGCGAGGCCAAGGACGTCTATGACGCGCTCGAGCAGGCGCGCTGCGAGGTCGTCGGCTCCCGGCACATGTCGGGCGTGTCGGAGAACCTGCGCGCCCGGTTGCAGGAGGAGTGCGAGGCCGAGGGCTTCGACCGCATGACCCGCAAGGACCAGCTTCCGCTGCCGGCGGCGCTGGGGTTGCTGGCGCGCGAACTGATGTCCGGGCAGGATTCGCCGGACGCCGCCAAGCGGATCCTGGAAAGCTGGCGCAACACGCTGGGCCCGGCGGCCGAACAGGCGCTGGCCGAGATGGCCGTCAACCAGCTGGATCAGACCCAGTTCACCCGCTCGGCCCGCAAGCTGTTGGCCGCGCTCGACCTGGCCGAAGCCGAGATCGAGAGCGAGCCGGAGCCGAACGAGGACGAGCAGGACCAGGGCGGCGAGGAAAGCGGCGCCCAGGACAACCAGGAGCAGCAACAAGGCGACCAGCAGAGCGACGCGGAGTCGATGCTCGGGGCGCAGCCGGAGGAGATGGAGGCCGACAGCGCCGAGGAGGAAGGCCAGGACGAGGCCGACGACGACGCGGCGACCGCCGAAGGCGAGGACCGGCCCGGCGGCCCGCAGCAGCGCCGCGAGAAGCCGGTTCCGGACGACCACCAGGCGTATCGCGCGTACAGCCGCGCCAACGACGAAGAGATCGATGCCGAGGATCTGTGTGACCCGGAGGAGCTGAGCCGGCTGCGCCAGCAGCTCGACCAGCAGCTCCAGCATCTGCAGGGCGTGGTCAGCAAGCTCGCCAACCGGCTGCAGCGCCGGTTGATGGCGCAGCAGACGCGTGCTTGGGAGTTCGATCTCGAGGAGGGCATGCTCGACGCCGGCCGCCTGGCCCGCGTGATCGTCAACCCGATGGTCTCGCTCTCCTACAAGCGCGAGCGCGAGACAGATTTCCGCGATACCGTCGTCACCCTGCTGATCGACAATTCCGGCTCCATGCGCGGCCGGCCGATCACGGTGGCGGCGATGTGCGGCGACATCCTGGCCCGCACGCTCGAACGCTGCGCCGTGAAGGTCGAGATCCTCGGCTTCACCACCCGCGCCTGGAAGGGCGGACAGAGCCGCGAGCGCTGGGTCCAGGACAGCAAGCCGCGCAATCCCGGCCGCCTGAACGATTTGCGGCACATTATCTATAAGAACGCCGACGCCCCCTGGCGCCGCGCCCGCAAGAATCTCGGGCTGATGCTGCGCGAGGGCTTGCTGAAGGAGAACATCGACGGCGAGGCGCTGCTCTGGGCCTATCGCCGCCTGGTCAACCGCCCGGAGCACCGGCGCATCCTGATGGTGATCAGCGACGGCGCCCCGGTCGATGACAGCACGCTCTCGGTCAACCCGGGCAACTACCTGGAGAAGCACCTCCGCCAGGTGATCCACGAGATCGAAAGCCGTGACCAGGTCGAGCTGATCGCCATCGGCATCGGCCACGACGTGACGCGCTACTACCGCCGCGCCGTCACCATCGTCGACGCCGAGGAATTGGGCGGTACGGTGATGAAGAAGCTCGCCGAGCTGTTCGAGGAGGATGTCGGGATGGCGTGGGCGCGCGCCGCCGCGGAGCGCGCCCCCGCGATCGCCTGATCTATAGCGGCCTGATCAAGGTCGGCGGATCAGGGCGGCGATGTCGTCCGACGCGCGTGCCAGCGCCTGGCTCATCGCCGCCACATACGCCGCCGTCGCCGTCCCTGACGGCGTCACATTGATGCGGACCGAGCGGGTGACGGGTTCCCCCCGGTTTTGGTTCCGGGTCAGCGCCACCTGCGCCGCGAGCACGAGCTGCCCGCCGGCATCCGCATCGAAGCGCTGGATGTCGATCTCGACCCGCGCGCCCGCATCGGCCGAGATCGCCCCAGCCGAGGTGAACACGCTGCTACCGGCCAGTCGGCTGTTCAGATCCTCCGCCAAGACACGGCCCACCATGTCGCCAAACGGCTCGCCCCAGCGTTCTCCAGATGCCAGCTTGAGCTGATAGGGCGTGTTCGAGCGGGTGATCTCCGAGCGGTCGAGATAGCCTGCGATGCCCGGCCGCCGCAGTTCCACCAACGCCGGACCACCCGGGAGCGGCGTGCCGCGGATCGCCGCCAGGGTGTAGTAGCTCGGGTCCGGCGACGAACAGGAGGCGATCGCCAGCGTGAGCGCCGCCGCGAACAGCCCACGCCGCCTCATTGTGCGCCCGCCCGGCCGCGGATCAGCGCCTCCGGGTGCCGATCCAGGAAGTCGGCCAGTTGCCGGATCGACCGCGCCGTATCACCCACTTGCACCATTGCGCGCGCCAATTCCCTTTGTGTGTCGGAGTCTTTGCCGTAGCCGCGGTCAAACGAATTGAGCACCCGGTCGGCCCGGCTGACCGCCTGCTCGAGCGACGCGGTGATCGCCGGCAAGCGGGCGAAGGCCGGGCTGAGCCCGCTATTGGCACGGGTCGCGAGCTCGCCGACGCTGGCCATCGCCGTCGCGGCCGAGCGAAGCGTTTGATTGAGGCTGGCGCCGATCTCGTCGAGCGGTAGACGGTCGAGCTTGCTGGCGATGTTGCTGGCGGAGCTCATGATATTGTCGAGCCCGCCGCCCTCGCTGGGAATGACCCACTGGCCATTTTGCTGGATCATCTCGGCGGCAGGTGCGTTCCTGTCGAGGTTCAACGCCAGCACCATGCTGCCGGTCAGGAAGCTCGCTGTCTGCAGCTGGGCGCGCATGCCGCGCGCGACCAGTCTGCGCGCGATCTCGATCGGATCATCCTTGTCGTTGGCCGGACCGCTCGTGGCGATCCGTTCGGGCTGGATCTGGAAGCTGACCTTGACCCGGGTTTGCGCCGTCGCCGGGTTGAGGTCGAGTTCCACGCTCTGGACGGTGCCGATCTGGATGCCGAAGAAGTCGACTGCCGCCCCCTTGGACAGACCGCGGGCAGACGATTCGAAGTAGGTCACGAAGTCGATCCGGTTCCGGTAGCCGGCCGACTGCGCGTCGTCGTAGTTGCGGTAGAGTTGGAACCCGGTGCCGGCGGGCGCCGGCTTGGCGTTCGGGTCCTTCGGCGCGTCGTAGGCCACGCCACCGCTCAGCACTGCCTGCAGGCTCGCCAGTTCGAGGTGCAGCCCGTCGGCGCCGACCTGCAAGGAGAGGCCCGACGCGTTCCAGAACTTCGATCCGTCGCGGACGAGCTTGTCATACGGCGCCCTCACGAAGACGTTGAGCGACACGGGCCCGAGGCCATTGCCGATGTCGTAGTCCAGCACTTCGCCGACCGCGAGGTCGCGATAGAAGACGGGAGCACCGGACGACAGCGAGCCCAGCCGCTCGGCACTCAGCCGGTACGTCGTCCCCGGTTCGCCGCTTCGCACCGCCGGTGGGGTTTCCAGCCCGGTGAATGCGTATTGGCCATTCCCAGAGCGCTGTCCCGGATCCATTTCGATATACGACCCGGACACCAGCGTCTCGATGCCGGCCAAGCTGCCGGAACTCAGTCGCGGCCGGACCACCCAGAACCGGGCGCTCTCGGTCAGGAACGGGTCCGCCTCGCGCCGCATCCGCACCGTCGCGATCACGTTCTGGATGTCGGGCGACAAGCGGACGGACTCGACCTGGCCCAGTTCGACGGCCTTGTAGCGGACCCGGGTCTGCCCGCCCACGAGGCCATCGCCGCCACGGAACGTGATGGTGATCAACGACCCCTGCTGGCTCAGCGTGCGCCAGGCCAGGAACCCGGCCACGGCAGCCGCGACGATCGGGATCAGCCAGACCCACGAGATACGGCTCTTGCGGATGCTCGAATCGGGCGACGTACTCACGCGACGACTCCGCCCAGCTTGCCGGACGGCGCCGGCTCAGGCTGCTCGGCGGCATCCCACATGACCCGCGGATCGAAGCTGGCGGCCCCGATCATGGTCAGGATGACGACGCCGGCAAAGCAGACCACGCCGGGCTCGGGGATGACGGACGCGATCGCGCCCATGCGCACCAACGCTGTCAGGATGGTGATCATGAAAACGTCGATCATCGACCACCGGCCGATGACGTCGACCAAGCGGTACATCTTGGTCCGGCGCTTCAGGCCGATGGGGGAGCGGCGGTGGGTGGCGACCAGCATGTAGGTCAGCAGTGCGAGTTTTAGTACCGGCACAACGACGCTGGCGATGAACACGATGAGCGCGAGCGGCCACATCTTGTAGGCGATCAACTCCTGCACCCCGCCCATGATCGTACTTTTGTATTCGCGATGAACTTGGATGATGGTCATGACCGGCAGGATGTTAGCAGGCACATATAACGCCGCCGCCGCTGTGACCAAGGCCCAGCAGCGCGCGATCGGCTCCTTCTTGCGGATGCGGAGATGGCTTTCGCAGGTCGGGCACAGATCGCCCGGCTTGCCGACCGAGACATGCCCGCACGTGTCGCACCCGATCGGCCAGCCCGGCCGCACTGGCGCGGGCGGCTGACGCCGGCCGATCGCGTCCCAGAGTGCGTGCTCGTCCAGCCAGGCGTCGGCCGCCACCATGATCAGCATCAATCCGGCCATCGCGTAGAGCGCCGGGCCGATCTGGACCGTGGCGTAGGACGTCAGCCGGGTGTAGGCGACGAACAGGCCGAGCAGGAACACCTCGGTCATCGCCCAGGGCGTGAGCCAGGCCCGCACCCGGGCCAGGGTTGCCAGCGAGTTGGGATCGACGGTCCGCATCCGCAGGCCGACCAGCACGCCGGCGGTGGTCCCTAACTTGAGCAGCGGCGCGATCAGCGTGAAGGTCAGGACGAGGATGGTCAACTCGCCCATATTGAAGCTTTCCAACGCAAACGGCAAAACCGGCAGCGTCGTTTCGATGTCGCGTCCGAGCAGGCGGATGCCGAGCAACGGCTCGTACAGCAAGATGGTGAACAGGACGATCCCGGAAACCATCAGGGCGCTGACGGTGGTAAAGCTATTGCGCCGGCGGCGCCGCAACACCTTGTCGCAGCGCGGGCACTCCGCGACCAAGCCCGGCCGCAGCGCCGGGAGGCGTTGGAACAGCCCGCAATCCGGACACTCGCGCAATTCGCTCAGCGGGATGTCGTCTTCGTCGTCGGCGGGCGTGGAAGCGGACATGCGGGAGGGACAACGCTATGAAGGGATCACCCGTTCCGCAGTTGCGGTCGGGCTTGCTGGTCTGTATATGCCAGCAAGCCCGACAAGTCGCCGACGTAGCTCAGTGGTAGAGCAACTGATTCGTAATCAGTAGGTCCTCAGTTCAATCCTGAGCGTCGGCACCATCAAATCAATGACTTACGAGGCGGCGGTAAAGGCGGACACGGAAATTGTCCGCAGGGTGTCCGGACTTCAAGGAGGCGTTCTTGGATTGGATGGCTGACGCAAACATCATAAAGGCTGGCGTAGACACTCTTCGTTCTACATTGGCCCTTTTCAAAGATGTCCAAGGCGTTCTCCCGAAAGGGGAAAAGAGTGACGCGATAGCGTTGTCTCTAGTGACTGCCGAACGGCAGCTGCGACTTGCAGATGCAGAGATAGCTAAAGGCTTCGGCTACAAATTTTGTAAGTGTCAGGCACCAATACCGACCGCTATGCCCCTCGTCGGACATTACGCCGACTATTTTGACAATCGGCACGAGGTGTATGAGTGCCCAGCTTGCAACAGCGTCACTGCCCCGGTCGGCACATGGGAGCGCCTGACTGGGCAGATTGAGACTGTAGAGGCGCCCTCTGGACGACCTGCATCTTCTCAACCTCGCCCCCCAGTTCAGACGGAGTACTTCTAATGAAAAGGGCGGCCCGAAGACCGCCCACTGTCCTACCGCCAAGCTCTCGGCGGCTATTCCTCCCCGCCGTCGTCATCCTCCTCGGGCTCGAGGTCGCAGTCGGGCCCGACCGCGTCGAGCCGATCGATCAGCCGCTCGGCGAGGTCCGCCAGCGCTACCGGCGGCAGCCGCTCCAGCACGCCTAGCGCGCGCTGGATGGTGCGGGCGGTTGGAGAGGCGGCGCTCACGCCGCCAAGTCCGGGAAGCGCGCCTCGTGGAGGTTGGTGACCTCATCCAGCGCAAACTCAACCAAGTCGAGGCCGGCCGCCCGCCGCCATAACGGGCAAGACGCTGACCATGATCCGCTCGATCGCGTCGGCCAACTCATCGAGTTCCGGCTTCTCCAAATCGTTGCAGGTGATCTTCATGATCAGGTAGCCGGCGACGTTGATCTGCACGACGCAGTCCGAGAGAGACTTCGCCGGTAGGGTGCTGACCACATCTCGCAGGGCGTCCAGCCGGCGGAAGAGGAGAATGTCGGCAGTCTTCTGCCGCAGTTCCTCCCTTACCCGCGCCCGACGCTCTTCTTCGTCTGCTGGCTCGCCTCTACCAACCGGCATCAGGTCGATCGCTGCCTCACGCCGGGCGATCGTGGCAAGCATCCGGCCGAGTTCAGTGATGGATGGAAGTGCGGCCTCGGGCTGGGGCTTCGGTGCTCGCGCCATGCTCATGCCCTCCCTGTCTGCATTCCAGGCCGCTCTTGCGCGATCAGGTCGCGATACAACGCCGCCTGAAAACGATCCTCCGCCGCGCTGTCGGGATCATCCTGCGCGATGGGGTGGTGTGCCAGGTAATGGAACGCCATGCAGCGAGCCCGGGCCATGTGCCCCTCCGCCGTCGTAGCCCTGAGTGCCACGATCCGCTCCGCCAGCGCTGGTATCGGATCCAGTATCGATAGGCAGGGATCGTCGCTCTCAACATCGCTAGCCTCAACGATGGCGTCAAAGGCACGCTGGATGCGCAGGTAGTGGGCGCAGGCAGCGAGAAGGTCAGCGTCCGGGTTGGACGGCACGAGATCGGCGACACTGGCGGCAGCGCCGGCCGTGATGCCGGAACCCATGACGACGGCGCCGGCAGCGGCGAACAGCGTGCGACGGGATGGGGATGGTGTGATAAGGACGTGTTCAGCCATAGCCTGCTTGACTCCCAAGCGGTTGCGGTGAGGGCCGAAGGGCAGGTTGCAGCCTTCCCTTTGGCCCGAACTTTATGCTACCACAAATGCTATGCAGTCAAGTCGTGATACCAAAAAGTCGCTAGGACGGCCGCCGACGGGACAAGGGACTCCGGTAATGGTCCGTCTCCAGCCCGATCAGCTCGCAAAGCTCGATGCCTGGATTGCTCATCAGTCGGAGCCGTTGCCGTCACGGCCGGAGGCAGTGCGCAGAATTCTCGAAGCGAGATTGGTGCACGAAGAAGAGCGCGGGCACCTGTGATCGGTGTATCTGCGGCACCCTTATGACCGGAGAGACACAATGATAGACTACAAACGACCAGAGATAAATTTGAACACTAGTTTGACCAAAACGTATAAAGGTCAGCCTGGTGTGATGGGTTCTTATTCAATAGACACCGTTAGTAAAGTAACTGTCGATATTTCAGCAGGTCGGACTAAGCTGTTTCAAAGCTTTGACGTTATTGGAACTTCGATAGCTAAGGCCGAAGCTAGCGCGCGCGCGCAAATGCGCCACTGGCTGCAGGGTTTGACCGGAAATCAGACAAAGCAGCGCTTCTACGTCCAATCTGTGGACCTGAAAAAGACAGGCTTAGATTCTTCGACTGCGAAGGTGACGTTGGCAGCGGAATACGCGGGAGTGGACAAACTTCTCATTGATGTTGTGGGAGCCGGATCAATCGAGGAGGCCGAGGCGTCGGCGTGGGCGCATCTCACGGATTTCATCCATTTCGCGGACGAGAAACTGGCGGACAGTTCATAATTCGCGGACTGATCGAGATAGGGTTAAGGGCGCTCAACAGAAACCGGACGCCCCATAGCTTCCTTACTCCATTGCTAGACAAGGCTTTAGCACTCTCCCGAAACGGCTTCCCAATTGTTGTAACCTGTGATCTGAGATGCGCTATGCGCTCATCTCAAGGTTCAACGCGTGTCATCTGAGGAGAATTTTAGACCGGTTTACCGTATTTTAACAATATACGGGCCCTATCATAGATTGATGTCCCCAACCCAGACTAAACAGGACGCCGCGAGGCAGATGTCGTCAGGCGAGATCTGGGGACGTGCGGCACGGTGGGCAGACGAGCCATCCGTGAAAGCTTGGCGTGGAGTACTACCAAACGATGCTGACGGTGTCGAGTTTGTGACGGAAATCGAACCTCACCAGAACCCGCACCCATCGCTAGTTCAATGGCGAGCTTCCACGCCAGGTGTTAACGATCGTGGTAACGGTCTTGTGAGCATACGTGTTACCATAACAAAGATAGAGGGATAGCAATGGCCATCCAAACTCAACATGCCTTATTTTTAAGCATCGAGTTCGAGCCGCTGGCCCAGCTGAGGATGCCGTTGTCGGCTTTTAAAGATGCTGGGGCGGTGTTTGAAACTCATGAAGATGATCTTGATAGTTACGAATTCGCGGTTTTCAGGACCGAAACGACGAATCATGTATTCGCAATTGCTCATTACGATAGCCAGTCGGAAATGGCGGTAGACCTGTATGTTCCTCGAGGGACAGTGTCCAACTCGGACATTGAGCCATTTCTCGTGAGAGTTGCCGAGGAATTCCGTATTCCCTCGAAGCTTTTCGTCATTTCCGAGACGGCCGAGCCGTTCATAGCCCGACCGTATCGTAGTGACGATCGCGACATCTATGGAAGCGGCCTGCCAGTTATACCTGTGCCTGTAATCCACTGGGCGAACGATCAAGAGACGTTCGGGGCTGGCTGGTAAGTCGCGACTTACAGAGGAGTCTCTCCTCTTTTGCCGAGTGCCTCCCGCACCTCCCGCCAAACCTGCACCGCCTCCTCCGCCGTAACCGGTCTCCCGCCCGCCGCGATCATGCCGGCCGCCAACGAGGCGGCCACGTTCTGCCGCAAGAGGTCCTCCACGTCGGCAGTAGGCGAGACATACGGCGGTACGGCACTCGGCCTGTCAGGCGCTGGGCGGGTCACGAGGCTAAGCGGATAAGCCACGCCAGGAGGTTGCCCTTGTGCCATAGCGCCGATCTGGCGGAGCATTTCGACATCTATCATTTCACGTCACCTTTCTATGGAAGCGCCATCATACCGCCAGCGGTGCCGGCGCGGACGTCGAAGCCGGTCGTTCCCCCACTTGGCCCGGATGCGCCTTTCGCCAGGCTGTTGCCGAGGAAGGTGCCGACTTGGTGTTCGCCCAGCTTGACGACGCCGGTCAGGTTGATGGGCCGGCCCTCCGCGTCACCATCCTGCGGCGTGAGGTTCGCTCCGGAGCGCTGCTGCTGCCGGGTTAGGTTCAGACGCCGCTCGGCCTCGATCGGGTCAGTGGTGCCGCCCAGGTAGAGCGCGCCACCGACCAAGGCTACGCCAGCACCAGCAGCGGCCGCTCCGGCGCCCATGGCGGCGCGTGACGCTGCGCCAAGCAATCCTCCCTGCCGCCCGTCGCGGCGGCCCCCGCAGCTGCGCCGCCGCCGCCGATCCCCAGCAACTTAAACGCCGGGCCGAACACGAAGATCGCGGTAGACAACAATCCAAGAGAGGTAGCCAAGCCGGCAATCCCAGCGCCCACGTCGACCAGAACCCGCGCGACGGTAGGGTGGGCCTCGACGGCATCGCCCAGCGCTGTCAGCCCCCTCGTGACCCGGTCGAGGACGCCCATGGCATCACCCATCACCGCCATGCCTAGCGCCGTCGCCAGGTTGGTCATTGCCGCTTCGAACTGCACGATCTTCGCAGCCGGATCGACCGCGGTCATGTGCTCGGCCATGTCCGGCCGGGTGTTCCGGATGTTCATCTGCTCCTTCAAGATCGCCGGCATATCCTTCAACAAGTCGGCGAACACGCCCGCGATCGTCGCGCGCTGGCTTGCACGCATCAGTGCCTCAATCTGCGCCTCGCTGCCGTGGATACCCTTAGCCTCCATTCGCTTTTGAGCCGCTTCCAGGTATAGTTGCGTGTCGTGGCCCATCAGGTCGAGGTCATAGATCGCCTCGGGGTGGACGACGCTTTTCATTTTTCCGGTGCGCTTGTCCTTCTCCCGAGTTACGCCGCCCGCGCTCGCCAGGCCGATCTCAATCAGGGCGTCCATGCTCTTTTCAGTGAGCTTGCCGCCCTTATAAACCTGCGCCATGGACATCAATGCGGTGCCCATACGGCTGCCACCGACGACGGCCATCATCGCCGGCAGCTTTTCGTAGGTGAACTCGTCGGTGAGCGTCATACCCGCGACGCGAGACTGTTTCGCAAAGGCAAGATAGTCAGACGGCAGCACTCGCATGTTGGTTGCGACCGCCACCCGCTCCATCAGCTTAAGCCGGCGCATGCCCAGTTCGGGATCAATCGAGCGGACCGTGTGCCCGCTGGCGTCGGTGGTTTCGTCCACCATCCCGGCCATGACTTCGAGCGCCTTGCCGGCAGCGAAAGCCTGATCGCCGCTGCCGCCGTGCTTTCGATCGAGCGCCTGGAACAGCGTCGTCATCCGAGCGAATTCGGGAAGCAAATGCTGCGCCTCGGTCAGATCCCCGAAGATCGTCTTGAGGTCGAGCATGGACGCAAGATTTTCGCCCGTGGTGCTGCCCGGCGCGAGCTTGTTCACCTCCTTGGCGCGAGCTAGGGCAGCGTCAACCTGATCGGGCGTCAGACGCATATCTGCGGCCAGCACGTCGCGCGTCCGCGTCACGTCGATCGCGGGCGTCATCGTGTGGCGCAACGCTTCCGTCAGGGCGCCGCCCACCATCCCGCCCGCGATGCCGCCCATCATCAAATTGTGCTCGCTGAACCGGCTGCTATGGCCGCCAGAGCCGCCGCCCGGGGCATTTATACGAGCACCCGCTACCTTCCCGGCCGCTGCGGCGGCGGCTTCCATAGCTCGCGCGGTCTGGGCGGCATACTCTGCATTCGTCCGCATGCTGCGAGACATGGCCGCGCTGCTGGCATCCGCCCTGCCCAGCGCTGAACCCACCTTCTCCAGCTCGGCAATAGCTCCAGAAGAGCCCTTCAGCTCCCGAAGGTTCCGCGCCATCCGCCCCAGCGACGTGCTTGACGCCGAAACGAGCCGGTCGAACTTCTCGATGCTGCCGATCAGGTTGTCGAGGATGCCAGCGACGTTGGATGTCATTTCCAACTTCACGCCAACGGCGTAAGCTTCAAGCATTATGCTGCCCCTTGGCTATCTGCCGTTTATCGCTATGCGCATCCACCCTGAACCCGGTGTGCGGCGCACGTGGCGCACGACGAGCTTCGCCGGGAAACTGGCCGCATTGTCCGTGTATTGCGCGCTGATCTCGCTCGCCTGCCCGATCGCGTTCGTGCTGTTCGTCCTGGTGGACTCGCTGTTCCACTAGGGAAGTTTCCGGCCGGCAACCGCGTGCTGAACTGTCTCTCCGATCGCCTTCGCGGCAGCCTCGCCCTTACGGAACGCTGCGGCGCCTAGAAACGAGCGGGCCGGGATCTTCGTCGTGCCGAACTCCTGAAACACGCCAACCGGGTCAGGGGTGCCGATCAGCGCCGTCCGGCCATTCACGGTGTGTCCAATGGTGGCGCGCAACTCGCCAGTGGCGTAGAGCGGATCGGTGCTGGAAATCCGGCCGGTCTGCCCCTTGGCCTGCTTCTGCGCCACAGTGCTATCCGCCAGCGCCGGCCATGCTTCCCGTTCTTGGCCAATCAGCGCCTTGGCTTCGGTCTCGATCAGCTCCGCCCCTTTTGTCAGCCCGTGGTGTTCAGCTTCCGGCTGGTGCGCGGCGGCTGCACGAAGAGCCGCGGCAAATTGCAACAAGGTCAGCATCAGCCCGGCGCCGCCGACACCGACCATTGGCCGGTTTCCCAATTGAACGTGCCGCCCTCGATCTCACCCAGCGCCACACACCACGCGAACCGCATGGTTTCAGGCATTTTCCAAGCCTCATGCCACGGCACCCCGCGGCTGATGAGCCGCACGATCTGGTGAAAGGCGCCGTGGCGCATTAGTTTTTTGCCGCGTCCGCCGTGCTTACCTCGACGGAACCTTCCTCGTCGTCGTCGCTTGCCGCCGACACCCCCTCACTGAGCAACAGCGCGACGGCGGCGACGCCTGCGGAATCAACTCTGCTGATGTGGGCCTTCAGTTGGTTCTCAGTGACCGGAAGCACAAATGGGAGGCCGTCGATCCCCCGCACGCAATGGGCCCAGGTCGCATACATCATCCAGCGGCGGTTATCAGCCCGCGGGCCAGCAACCGCCAACAGCCCCATCTCCTCCAGCAGCGATAGCTGCTTGATCTCAAGCTTTCGTCCCCGCGTATCCGTCCGGACGACGGTTTCACCGTCGCGGAATTTCTCGATGTCTGTTCTGGATGGTAGCGGCGCCGCCGCCTGGATCGTCTCTGTCGTCTCGCTCATGTTCGTTCCTCCTTCAGGCCGTCACAAGCTCAAACCGGCCAACCCGGTCGGCAACCCAACGGTCCCGCCCATGCCGGTCTAGGTAGGCATCCAACTCCTCGGGCGTCGCATCCGGCATCCGATCGGCCGCCTCCTTCGCCGCCGCGTGGGCTGCTTGGACAGCGCTGCGAGCCATCGCCACCGCGTGCGGCAGTGCGAGCGTCAGCAGATCGACCTCCGCCAGCGCGTCCGCAATCGCGTTGTCGGCTTTGCGGACATCGGCCCCGCTGATCTTTGGGTCGCGCGCTGCCTGCCGTGGCAGGTAATCGCGCGCCGCTCGAAGCGCTGTTACCGAACTCTCGGCCTTTGCCAGCCTGGCCTTCAACGTCTGCACGTTGGCAGCCGCGTCGACCTCGGCCTTGAACGCGGTGCGGAGGATACCCTCCTGCATATGCTCGACGATTCCGGTTCCCATTAGCGCCGGTCCTCCTTCCATCCGTTCTCAAGGGTCCGCGCCATTTCGGCCTTGGCACGGTTCACCGGGTTGTCGGCGATCCGGCCGTCGCGGAATCTCGCTTCGTCGCGAGGGTCCAGCGTCACGGCGCGAGCTTCGGCGTCCCGCTGCGCTTGTGGCTTCCACGCGGAAGACATATCGGCGCACATGGCCGCGTAGGCGCCGCGGATGCGGTCGCTTCCCGCCTTACGTTCTGCATCCGTCATCGGGCCGCCACGCTGTTGCTGCGCCGGCTTGCCCGCGTCGGCGACGGCGCGCTCGACCGCCCGGGCCGCATGGGCTCGCTGGGCATCGGTGAGGACCGGCATGGGCGGTCCGCCAGTGGACGGCACCGAGACGGCCGGCGGGTTGCCCGTCTCCGCCAGAGCGGCCCAGGCGGCGTCCAGATAAGCCGCCGATCGACCGTCAGCCGCGGCGCCGATCCGCTTGCGGACGACGGCATGTCGCGCCGCCTGGTCGGTCAGTTTGGCGATCTCGGCCTCGTTGTAGCCGTCGCCGAGGATCTGCGCCGCGTTGGCCAGAGTGGCGGCCGAGGTCGGCGCGCTATCCTTGATGAAGATGGCGGCCGGGTTCGGCTTGCCGTCGACCATCATGAACGACACGTGCTTCATGTCTCCATCGAGCAACACGCCATCGGCTCGCACGATTTGCTTGCCGTCCTTGTTGATCACGGTAACGGGTTTCGTCATGTTTCTTCTCCTCCAAATCAGGCGAGGCGCAGATGCGCCAGCCCGCCGGCCGCCGCAGTCGTCTCGAAGGTCGCGGCCGGGATCGCGGTGTTGCCGCTCGATACGCTGGTGATGTTGCCGGATGCGTCATAGTAGGCCGGCTGCCCCGGCGTGCAGGACGCCGCGGTCGTCACCCACATGATCCCCTTCAGCAGGATCGCGATGGTGTCGTTCTGGACATACTGGTTGAGGTTCTGCGCTCGCACCGTTGGGTCCATGACGGACATGCCCAGGAAGCCGCCGCTCCCGCCGATCGCGGCGCAGAGATGATCGCCCGTGCCGCGGAATACCGGCTGCGCGAATGCCAACGTCGCGCTCTGCAGCTCCCGCGAGATGACGGTTCGGTTGCGCATGTCCACGATGGCACCGGGACGTCCGATCGGCATCGTCGCGTTATAGGTGGATTGGATGGCTGGCATGGTTCTACGTTCCTGCTTCGGGCTGAGGGGCAGTTTTGGTGCGAGGCTTGTTGGCCCGCGTCGTGCGATACCAGGGCGGGCAAATCTGCTTGCAGCGCGTCGGCTCCATCGGCGTGGCGGCATCAAGAGCGCGGCTCAACTTCGCCTCCCGAAGCCTGAAATTGTCGCCCCGGTCCGCAGGCTTCTCGTTGCGGCGCCAGCGCTTCGAGGGCTTACCCATCACGCCCACCCGCCCCTCGCATCGTCGCCGTAAACCCAGCTGTACGATTGGTCGAAGCCGCCGCCACCGCCAGCGAGCAGCAACGCACCCAGGGCCGCGTTCGCTACGTCGTCGTGTGCGCCCGGTGCGTGGTCAATCGAGTCCCGTCCGCCGCGGGCCGTGCGACGCTCCAGACCGCAGAGCTGCGAGATAAGCGTCGTGCTATCCAGCAGTTCCACCTTGCGCGAGTTGAGCAGCGGCAGCGCGTCGAGGTAGATCGCGGCCTTTGTCCGCTCGCTCAGATCGTAAGTGATCCCGTGCGTCCTGAACCTCTCGCGCGGCCATTCGCCGCCATATCGGTCGCCTGTGACGCTGGACAGGCCATAGGACTTCAGCACCGCCGCGAAATCTTGCACGACGTCCTCGGGACTGAACGGCGGCTTGCGCTCCCGCAGGCAGTCGAGCACCGCGACGCCGTGCTCCGTGTGGGCAATCCCAAGCGTCATTGCATCGGCCGAGCCGCCGGACGGGTCGACGAACGCGACGTGACGGGTTGCGCGGGGCAGCTCTATCCGGCCGGGGATCACACATGCCTCGACGGCCTCGCGGCTGACGAAGTCGGAGAGGTCGGAACGGAACTGCGCGCCGTATTCGGCCTCGGCTGCTTCCGGGTCGGCTTCGTAGGCTTCGGCGACGATCGCCGGATCAAGCCCGGGGTTCATCGCCAGCGTTGGCGCCTGCCACACCAGCACCGGGGCGTCATCCTTGCCGTAGTGCCTGCGATAGGCGTCCCAGAGCACGCCCCGCTTGCGGTAGGGGCTCGACGCGTTCAGCAGGATCGCGCCCGGGATCGTCGCCATGCCCGGACGGAGGGCGCGGAATATCTCGCTGTCAGGGTTCGCGCTGGTCTCGTCGCTGCGCCAGAACGCGCTCTCGTCGGCGATGACGGCCGCGTAGGTGTAACCACGGCTTGACCGGAGCGAGGCGGTGCCGATCTCGATCGCGGTCCCGTTCCGCAGCATGATCGTGTCGGCGGTTTCGTCCTCTATCTCGCCGGCCAGGAGTGGCACGCGCTGGAGCAAGCCCAGCGTGTATCGGAACACCGCGCGCGCCTGCTTCCGATCGGCTGCAAGCACGCCGATGGTCGGAACCTCGCCGGGCGCCAGGTGCGGCGCGTAGTCGCGGAAGCAGGCCAGGAACACCGCGACTGCGGCTAGCACGCGGGACTTGCCACCCCGGCGGCCGATGATCAGCGCGGCTTCCTTGAACGGCACTACGGGCGCGCTCTGGCGGCCCGTATGCGCTTGGTAGAGCGCTAGGTCCGCGTCCGACATCGGCAGGGCGAACAGGGCCGCCAGGAACGCACGCCACGGTCCCCAGGTGCCGCCTCGGAAGTGAGGGGCGAACAGCGCCGGGTCGTCGAGCACCTCGATGATGTTCACGCGGCGCTGGCCCGGGCTGCCTGATAGTCGCGGAGGCTGGGCGGACGTTCGGCGGCGCCCTTCAGGCCGAGCTGACGCATCAACCTCGTAAGCGTGTTCGTCCAGGCCAGGTATTCCCGGCCGTCGCGCTCGGACAAGGCGCCGTCCGTCGCTTTGCCGTCCATCATGGCGATGCGCAGCGTCAGCATGGCAGCGCGATCAATCAGCACCCGTTGCGTGGCGGACGGCTTACCGCCGACGTGCGCCGTCAGATCGGCGCGGACGCCCTTAAGGATGCGGCCCTGCCGGGTCCTGCCGCTGATGTTGGCGAGGGACTCGGGGCGGGAATAGGGACCTGGGAACGGCATGTCGGGAGCATTTTGCGGACACGAAGCGGACATGAGCAAGTGATATCTGCACAAACTACTGATATCGCAAGGTAATGTCAGGCTATGTCGACTGTTGATGTATCAGTGGCGGGCTTTGTCGGGGCCTGCCTCGGTGTAGATCGCCGCGGGCATGGCGAGCAGCGACCTAGAAAGGTTCCCGGAAGGCGCGCGCCGGAGCCATAGCTAAACGCGCCCGCTCGCGCGGAGAGGGTGCGGAGGTTTGTGGAAGCACGGTTTAAACAGGTCCGGGTTGGTTTTTGGCGGCATCCGGCGAACTGTTTCCACTCTGGAAAAGGTTGGGTCGGTGCCACGGGAAGGGCACAGCAGCCTGTAGAAATCGATCCCGAAGGATACGAAGGGCTCCCTGTATATCACCGTTACGCGTGCGCGCGCGTGACGTGTATATATGAAAGTCCTTTCCAATCCTTCGGCGGGGGTCAGTATGGGCTGTCCTGATAGGGATCAACCTCCTGCTCGGCCTCGTTTGGCTGGGGTTTAGCCGAGATGATCTTTAGACCGATGCCAACGAACCCAGCCTTGCCATCTGGCAACCGCCTTGCCTCAAACCCTTTCCCGATTAGCCGCTGCGAGAAACTCTTCTGAGACCCGGCATGTTCCCCGGTCTGCTCGGCCCAAGCTTTCCAAGAGCCGTAGAGGGCACTAGCTCCGGTATGCAGGCCGCCGTGCTCAATGCAGCAATCCTCCAGCCAGTTGCCAGCCCCGTCCTCGGCCCCAAGATACTCCTCCGTAGCTGCAACAACGGCCGGCGGCGGCTTTAGCCCGTCAGCCTGCCAAGCAACGCAGCCCTTGATCGCCCAAGCGAGAATACCCGGCCACTCCGCCTTCAGCTTCTCCGGCAGGTCCTTGTCCCGCTTCTCGGCCGGTATCTTCACCGCGAACGGGACGAGGTTGAACCGGCGCCGAATGGCCTCGTCGACATTGCGCAGCCCGGGCCGGTGATTGCCGGCGATCAGCAACTTGAACTTGGGTTCGAAGGTGAAGAAGTCCTGCCGCATGAACCGCGCCGTGATGGGGTCGCCGCCGGTCATGGCCTTGATGCGCGCCTCCGCCCAGCGCCGGCCTTCCTCGGTCTCCTGCGCCGTCACTAGCCGGGCGCCGCGGAGCATGGCGAGGTCGGTCGGATGGCGATCGTTCTGCGAGGCCGTGAAGGTGTCGATCGATGCGACGGCGGCGTAATCCCCCAAAATCCCGGTCAGGGTGTTGATGGTGACGCCCTTACCGTTGGCTCCGGTGCCGAACGCGAAGAACAGGGCATGCTCACGGATCGAGCCAGTGAGGCAGTAGCCGGCCATGCGCTGTATGAACGCCTGCAGCTCCGCATCGCCCTTGGTGACGGTCTCAAGGAACGCATGCCATTGCGGACACTCCCCGCCCGGCGTGACGGCTGTCGATTTGGTCATGTAGTCGTCGGCCATGTGCCGGCGCAGCACGCCCGTCCGCAGGTCGACGACGCCGCCCGGGGTGTTGAGCAGCCAAGGGTCGGCGTCCCACTGGTCAACGGTGGCCGCGTGCCGGCGATCGGCCTTGGCGAGCCGCTCGACGGCCGCGACCGTCTTGGCGCTGGCGACCATGGCCGCGACCTTTTCCTTGTCGCACTCTGCGCTGGCGGTGCGGCAGACACGCCGAGCCATGTCGAAAACCTTCAGCGTCTCGTCGGGGCACCAGACTGCCCCATCCCACTCGTACCAGCGGCCCCAGCCATAGACGAAGCGGAGAGTGCCGCCGTGCTCTGCCGTGAAGCGGAGCGTCAGGTTCTCGTCGCTGAACTCGGCCGGGATAGCGTCGACAAATGAGAAGCCCGCGCTCCCGTCATCCGGCATGGATCGCCTCCATCCGGGTCCGATACAGATCGTTGAAGTCGAGCCGTGGCGTGTCAGGCTGGAAGATGCGGACGGTTCGGCCTTCAGCTCGCCAGCGCCTCGCAGCGCCGGCCGCTGCGGCCCGGCCAGGTCCGTCGTGGTCTGCAGCAATGACGACGGAGCGGACGAACACGGGCAGCACCAGCGAGGCCCTTAGATTGCCGCAGGCGATTGCAGACCATGCAGGGAGACCGAGCATGGCCGCAGCGCTGGCCGCGGTCTCCAGTCCTTCGGCGACCACAATTTCCGGCTCGGCCGGACTAATTCGGACCGCGCCGCCCGCAACGCTGCCGAGGCTGGCCTTCCCCGGCCTGATGTCCGCCTTGGTGCCGTCGGGAGAGATGTATGTGCGATGGACACCGCAGATGTTGCCGTCGCCGTCCCATATTAGCGCGACCATGGCTGGCAGGCGCTTGCCGGAGGGGTGCGAGCACTCGGCGCGGTATCGGATGCCGTCGTTGCGAGCGAGCCAGGACAGACCGCGGCTGGCGAGATACTTAGCGACAGGCGTTCCGCGCGCTCCGTCGCACATGTTCCAGAAACCGCGGACGCGCTTGCGGGACTCGGCGGTCTCGTCGGCGGTTTTAACCCGGCCGGCGCCGATGCGGGCATAGGCGGTCATGCGCGCGCTCCCTCGCCCAGCACCCGATCGGCGATTTCCTTCAAGACATACCGCTGCTTCGTGCTCAACCGACGGAAGCCCGGAAGATCGCGGAGGAAGCCGAGTTCCCACTGGCGCAGCGCGCCGGGTCGCTGGAGGCACTGCGCGACGGTCTGCCGCCACGTTCCCAACTCAGGCAGTTTCTTCTCGATAGCGGTCGGCTTCACAACATCCGACCAAGTCAGCTTGCGGGACTGGACGAACCGGCAGGCAGCGAGTGCGGCAGCATCGCGTTCGCCCGCATGGTTGCTGGCGAGCAGGCCGAGCAGCTTCGCGAGCTTGGTCCTATCGGCGGAAGATAACGCGGTCACGCCCTCGCCCCCGTCGCCCGGCACCGCGCCTCAAGCGCGAGATGCCCCAACCGCTCGGCCTGTCCGTAGCACCCTTCGGCGAGAAGCTGATCGGCCTCCCGGTCAATGCGGGACGCGAAGGCGAGCGCCGCGGCCGGATCGTTCGGGATGACGCGGGGCATAGGCGGGACGGCAAGGCGACTGCCGTAGAACGTCTGGATTCGTGAGATGAACATGCGGGGTCTCCCCAAATTTGGGGCCACCCCTGACGCTTGACTGCTCGCCGCTGCTCGTTATCTTCCAGTTGTCGCCCGTGAAGCTGACAGCCTTGGACCGAGTAAGCGCCGCCGTCCTTGTGCCAGGGACGGCGGTTTCGTTAGGCGGCACGCTTATTGTTGGGACGGCCGCGCTTCGGAGTCTCGTGGCGGTGTTCGTGGGTCAGCAGCCACGCGCGGACGGCGGCCGGGTCGTACAACCGCATCATCCCCAGTCGAATGAACGGCATGCCGGCACGTTCGCGACGGATCACGGTGCGATCGGAACAACGAAGCTCTGCGGCGAGCTGCTTGCGATCAATAAGGCCGGCGGTGATGCTGGCCGGGGCGGCAATGACGTGGTCGGTCTGCACTAGAGTTGCTCCTGACAAGCGGTGTCAGGGGCTAGATGCGGACCGAGCGGGCCGTGCCGCCATTTGTCGATTGTCGCTATTTGCCGGAGATGCTGTCGGAATTGAACTGCGACACCGCTTGCGTCAGCGCTGCAATTGCAGTGCTGCGTGATGCCACACCATAAGCCGCTGCCAAGCTTTCCTGCTTCATCGCCTGCAGAGACGTTAACGTGGCCTTCCCGTCGCGCAAATGAGCCAGCATTGCAGCTGCAGCCCGCTTTGTAGCATCCCCTTTTGGGCCAGGTCGTTTGCGCGATGGACCCACCGGCGGCGATAGTGCCTGGGCTGCATCGCTCACTCCCTCGATGGTAAGACCCGAATTCTTCGTCCGGGCAATCCGCTCCACATCGGGCCAGTGAATCACCAACATCTTCAACGGCTGATCGGCCAAAACGAGCCAGCCTAAAGCCCAATCTATTTGTGTCGCCATGGCTCGCGGCGAGGGCATCCAGACCGCGCCTGTATCTGCGTCTTGCAGCGCAATGGCTCCAGTTCTGATGCCCATCTCAAGCAGGTTGCCGGCCTCGCTTGCCGACAGACCGAACTCTTCGGTAATTCGACCCGCCGCCCCTTTCAGAGGTACCGCATAAGCCCGGTCTTGCAGAGCGATCCAGCGCGCTACTTCGTTCACGCCTCCCTCCGGATCGCCACAACCTCCGCCGCCGGCTTCCCCGCGCCCGTCACGAACGCCCCTACGCGCTCGGTCGCGGCCCGCAGCGGATCGTCCAGCAGGTGCGCATACCGGTGCGTCGTGGCCGCCTGAGTGTGCCCCAGCAGCGCCCCGATGATCGGGAGCGACAGGCCCGAGCTGGCGAGGATTGAGGCATAGGAGTGCCGCAGATCGTGCAGGCGGACCGTGCTCTGCCAGATCAGCACGGGTTTGCCCTTGCTATCCTTCACGACCTTGCCGGCGGCGTCGGTCTGCTCGACTTGTACGGACAACCCGGCAGTCTTGCACACGCTCGCCCAGGCCCGCTTGATCTCGGTCAGCGGCGCCCAGGTCACCTTTCCCTTGGCGTCCTCGACACGCTTGCCAGGGAACAGGAACGGGCAGCCCGGCTCGGCATCGGCCCGCAACTCGGCCAGCACCACCAGGGCGGGCGCCGACAGCGGAACCCGGTGCAGCTTGCCCTGCTTCGTCGAGCTCGAAGGCTTCACCCATACCCCGGTCGCCAGGTCGAATTGATCCCAGGTTGCGGACAGCATCTCGCCCCGCCTGGCGCCGGTCAGGAGGAGGAGACGGATCGCCCTGCAACTCGCCTTCTCGGGATGCTTCACCAGGGCCTCGCCCAACTTGGCGATCTCGGCCGGCGTGAGGAATCGCTCGCGCTTCTCCTCCGGGGCGCGTTCGACGCCCGGCACGGGGTTGTCGTCGCGCATCTCCCACTTCACGGCCAGGGATAACATTTTCGACAGGACCGAGACGGCCCGGTTAGCGCGGTAGGGAGCCGTCGCGGCGATCTTGCGATGCAGCTTCTCGACATCGGCGTGCCGGAGATCAGCGACCTTCACCTTGCCCAGGGAGGGAAGAATGTGGCCGCGAAGGATCGAGCCGTAATCCTTGGCCGTGGCGGCCCGGCGCTTGGTCAGGTGCTCTGCCTCGAAGCGCGCGGCAAGGTCGGCGATCGTCGGCGCCGTGCGTTCCTCATGCCGGTCGCCCATCGGGTCCTCACCGTTGTCGACCCGACGCTTCAGCTCCTTCGCCTTGTCGCGAGCTGCCGCGACACCCCAGTCCGGGAAGCTGCCGATCGTGATCCGCCGCTCGCGGCCGCTGGCCCGGTAATTGAGGATGAAAGCCTTGGCGCCAGCCGTCGTCACGCGGACGCCAAAGCCCTTCGTCTCGCTGTCATAGGTGATCTTGTTGCCGGTCGCGGGCGCCTCTAGCGCGCGCACGCCCTTGTCCGTGAGCTTGCCGTCGTCACTGCCAGAGACCTGCTTCGCCATGATCAGTTGGCCTTCCGTGTCCGCGTCGTGTCCGCAGACATATGGCGCCGAATGGCGTTCCGCTGTCAACACTTGTCAGTGGACGGCGGCTTATACGCCTGAAATGTCCGGCCTTTCAGCCGGACACATCAGAAACTCAACACTGGTGGGACGCTCTGGACCTGATTCGTAATCAGTAGGTCCTCAGTTCAATCCTGAGCGTCGGCACCATCAGCCCTTCAGACTGTCCGGTACCTTGCCGCCGTTCTCGGCGAGCTTCTGCATCACCGCGTGGTGCAGCGCGATGTTCTCTTCCGCCGAGCCGTCGGCGCCGACATGCACGCTCAGCTCGTCACCGAGTTCCTTGCGCGCGGTGAGGCTGGAATCGAGATCCAGCAGCTTCAGCAGGTCCACGATCGAAGTCTGCCAGTTGCCGCCGCCGCCCTTCTTGGATGCCATGTCGGTCAGCACCGCCTCGACGTCCACCGGCTCGGGCGGGCTGGCACTGCCGGAGGCGCCGGGCGCAGTCGGGGTAGGGGTCGACGGGGCCGGCGACGTGCTGTCGAACGGCGACGCCGGCGCAGTCGCGGCCGGCGCGCTGCCGTGATGGAAGATCTTCTGTGCGATCGAGCTGAACAGGCCCATTTTGGCATCCTTGGCTAATGTCCCGTATCGAGCGCACGAGCGGCGGCGGAGTTGCCCCGCAGGAGCACAACGGCAGCTAGCGCCGGGCGCTCGCCATGTTGGCCGCGAACCAGGCGTAGGTCTCGGACAGCGCCTCCCGCAGCGGCCGGCCCGGACCGATCCCAAGCGCGCGCAGACGGGAGACGTCGTAGCCGCGGCGGAGTTGGCCGTCCGGCTTGGCGCCATCCCATAAAATCTCGCCGCGGTAGCCGGCGATGTCGGCGATCAGCTCGGCCGCGGTACGGATGGACACGGCATGGCCGCTCGCCAGGTTGATCGGGCCCGACCCGGCCTCGCCGATCCGCCGCAACGCGTGTGCGGCGTCGGCGACATACAGGAAGTCCCGCATCGGGGCACCGCTGCCCCAGACGGTGATGCGCTCATTCGCGGCAACGGCGCGGTGGAATTTGGAGATCAGCGACGGGATGACGTGGCCGTGCCGCTCGTCGAAGCGGTCATGCGGGCCGAACAGGTTGGTGCTGATGCAGTAGGCGAACTCCAGGCCCCATTGCTCGCGATAAGCTTCCAGTTGCGCGAGCATGGCCAGCTTGGCGTGGGCGTAGCCGGCTTCCGAGCGGTGCGGGCGGCCGGACCAGACGTCGTCCTCGCGCATCGGCAGCGTCACGGAATCGGCATAGATCGCCGCGGAGCCCATCGCCACCACTTTGCCGACGCCAGCCCGGCGGGCGGCGTCGATCACGTTGATATTGATGCGGATGTTGTCGAGGAACGCGTCGCCTTGCGCGCCGGCGTTGCCCATAATGCCGCGAACCCAGGCGGCCAAGTGGTAGACGATGTCGGGCCGGTGCTGGGTGATGATGGCAATCGTGGCGGCCGGGTCGCGCAAATCGGCGTCGGCGCGCCCGAGGGCGACGACATCCTGGCCGGCGGCGCGCAGTTCGGCGACAAGCGCGGTGCCCATCAGCCCGGTCGCCCCGGTGACGAGGGCTCTCACGGGTCGCAGAACACCATCTCGATGTCGGGATTCATGTAGGCCACCGCGGTCGACACGTTGCTGACCACATGCAGCAGCGCGTGGCAGCGCGCCATGATGGAGGCGTCGCGGACCACCTCCCACGCCATGCGCCAGCTCCAGCCGGCGCGGTCGGCGGCGACGAGGTGCTGGAGTTGGTGGCCGTCCCGGTTCTGCTCGGCCCGGTCGAGCGCGTCGAAGGCGGCGTCCTCGTCGGCGCGGGTGCGGCGGGCATCGGGGAAGAAGACGGCGCGCTCGCCGAACGCCGCGCGGAAGCGGTGCAGCACGCGGTCCTGGTCGGTGGCGACGAACACGGTCCAGCGGGGCCCGTCCGGGTCGCCGCCGCGGCGGCGGACGGCGGCGCGCACCTGCTCGACATAGATCTCGCTGCCGGCGATCTGGCCGGTGGGCTGCTCGACCGTGTGGCTGGGGTGGCGGACATGCGCGGCGATCAGGATGGGGGTGGTCAGGTGGGCGGCGGCGAAGGCGTCGATCTCGGCCTGGTGCTCCGGGCGCAGGCGGACGTGGCGGGTGAAGACGCGGTGATATTGCCGGCGGAAGGCGGCGAAGTCCGGGCTGAGATAGAGCTTGTAGGCGCGGACGTAGGTCATCAATGGCTCGCGCGCCTCGTTGTGCCGGTCGGCGGGCAGTTCGGCGTGGCGCCAGAGGAAGGCTGCGTCGTTCATCTCCGCATCGGTGGCGCCGAAGAGCGGCTGGAACAGCTTGGTCCACAGATTGCCGTCGCCGGGCTGGCCGTAGCAGAAGCTGAGGACCGGGGCCTCGAGACGGCCGAGGAAGCGTTCGACGTCCCAATCGGGGAGCACGGCGTGGCAGCGGTCCTCGCGCTGCTGCCACACGAGATGACTTATATAAGTGTTGAACACGGAGAAGAAGCCGCCGTCATGGGCGGCGCAGACCTGGCGGCGCGGCCCGGCGATGGCGTCGGCGCGGCGGCCGAGGCGCCGTTCGGCCAGCGCGGCGACGGCCGGGTCGGGCGGGACCGCGCTACGGAAGGCGGCGATGCTGGGATCGACGAGGGCGGCGGCGGGCGCGGCGAGATGCGAGAGGCTCCAGAGCCGGGCCCGGTCGCGCCGGGCCCGGGCGGTGCGGCCCCGGTCGGCGCGGACGAAGGCGGCCGCGGCTTCGAGCGCATCGCCGACCGCGGCGGGGTCCACCTCGTGCTGCAGGCCGAACACGCCATCGAGCTCGGGGTAGTGGGCCGGCCGCTCGCGCCGCGCGGGAACCATGAACACGCCCGGCGGTCCCGCCAGGTCGGCGTGGCCGCCGATGGCGGAGGCGACGACCACCTTGCCCTGCGCCATCGCCTCGCGCGGCCCGATCGCATACCCCTCCCCGGCCGAACAGGTCGCGTAGACGTCGAACGAGCCGAGTAGCGCGTCCTTGGCGGCGGGCGACAGGTCCTCGTGCGCGATGCGGACGTTGGGCGAGGCGAGCGCGCGGACCCGGTCGAGCGTCGGGCCGAACGCCAGATTGCCGTGCAGCACCAGTTCGGCGGCCGGGTCCTGGCCGAAGCGGTCGACGAAGGCGGCGACCAGCGTCTCGAGCCCCTTGCGCGGGTGAAACGCACACACGCTGCCGAACCGCAACATGGCCCCGGGCGCGCGCACCGGCAGCGCGAGCGAGCCGTCGAGGTCGAGCGGGAGCGGCAGATAGGTGATCGGGCGGGCGACACCGCTCTGGCGGGCGATGTCGACCAGGTGCGGGCTGGCGACGATGACGGCGTCGAAGCGCCGGTTCAGGAGCGCGACCCAGCTCTCCGGCAGCCGGTCGGAGTCGAAGAACAGCCAGGCATAGCGCAGGCGGCCGGGCGGATCGACGGTGCATTCGGACAGCACGTCGCAGAAGACGCTGACCTCGATCGCGGCCGGGTCGTGGCAGACCGGCAGCACGCGGCCACCCGGCAGGGTGATGCTGTCCTGGGCGTGCGGGTTGGTGGGCAGGAACGAGACGGGGAAGCTGCGCGCCAGGGCCTCGGCCGTGCCGGCGCCCACGGTGCCGATGCCGGTATGGAAGCCGGTGCGCCCGATGACGCAGATCTGCGCGCCGGTGCTGCCGAGGGTCAGCATCAGCGGCCGAGCACGGCTTGCAGCAGCCGCCGCGCCGGCCCGGTGATCCGCCAGGCCGTGCTGGAGGTCACGCGATCCAGCATGGCGGCGGCGTCGTGCGCGGCGGCGCGGGCCTGGTCACGTTCGGCGATGCCGGCGTCGCGCTCGGCGTGGGCCCGGTCGCGCTCTGCCAGCGCGGCATCCCGCTCGCGCCGGGCTGCATCGAGCAGTGGGGCGATGGCGGCCTGGGCAGCGTCGCGCTCCTGCGCGCGCATCGTGTCGACGGAGTCGCGCAGATGCTGCCGCTCGATGGCCAGCTCGGCGGCGAAGCGCTTGCTCTCGAAACACTCCTGCGCCCAGGCATCGCGTTCCGCGAGGGCGCTCGCTAGCGCCGCTTCTGGGTCTGCATCCAGCACGGGTCTTTCGGCCATCGGGCGTCTATGCCACATATCCGTGCCTAGGCCACTCGCCGGGATTGAGGATCAACTCGACAATGAACAAGCTTGTTTTCGGCCTACTCGGCGCCGTCGCGCTCGGGGCGTCGGCACTTCCGAGTGTCGCGGCACCGTCCGTCGGCGCTCCTCTGACGACCGCCGTGTTCCATGCCGACGGCACGGACGCGCATGCGACCTTGGTGCAGTATCGGCGCGAGGAGTACCGGCGTGGACCGCCGCCGCGGCACCGCCGGTTCTTCCGCCATCACCGCCGCCCACACTTCTTCCGGCGTTAAAGCAGCGCGCGATCGGGTGGGATCACCTGGTCGCGCCGCTCTCCTCCACCATCCACCCCATGCCGACCGCATCGATCATCAGCGAACCGCTCGCCGGGCTGCAAGCCCAGGCACAGGGACTGGCCGACGCGGCGGAGCTGGCGCCGCGGCTGATCTCGCTGCGGCCCCGCGCCCCATGGCGGTTCGTGACGGCGCGGCTCTGGCCGGACCCGTTGCGCGCGGTCGGGTTGACCGACCCGGGGGACGACATCCTGCTCAGCGCGGGCGGCACGGCCGGGGTGGTCGCGCATGCGCTGCGTCGGCCCGGGCGGCAACTCGTGCAGATCCAGCATCCGCGGCAGGACCCGGCGCGCTTCGACGTCGTCGTGGTCAACCGCCATGACGGGCTGACCGGGCCGAACGTGATCGTCACCCGCACCGCGCTGCACCCGGTGACGCCGGAGCGGCTGGAAGCGGCGGCGGCGATCTGGCGGCCGCGCCTGGCGCATCTGCCCCGCCCGCTGGTCGCGGTGCTGGTCGGCGGCAGCAACGGGCGGTTCCGGCTCGATGGGCCGGTGGCGACCGCGCTCGGGGCGCAGTTGGCGGGGATGATGCGTGCGGACCGGGTTGGGCTGGCGCTGACGCCGTCGCGGCGGACCTCGGCGGCGGCGACCGAAGCGCTGACCGCGGCGGTCGCGCCGCTTGGCGGCTGGGTGTGGGACATGGCGGGCGAGAACCCGTATTTTGGCCTGCTGGGGCTGGCCGACGCCATCGTGGTGACCGAGGACAGCGTCTCGATGGTGTCCGAGGCGGCGGCCACGGCGGCGCCGGTGCTGCTGGCCGCACTGCCCGGCAAGTCGCGCCGGATCCGGCTGTTCAACCACTACCTGCAGGAGGATGGGCGGGTCCGCCCGTTCGCCGGCCGGCTCGAGATGTGGCCGGCCACCCCGATCAGCGACACGCTCGCGGCAGGCCAAGACGTCCGCCGCCGGCTGGGCTATTAGGCGACATGCTCGACATCCAGACCTTCGATGCCCGTGCGGGCGGCAACGTGATCTACAAGGCGCTCGCGCATCCCCTGGCGGCCGAGGCGGCGGTGGCGTTCGCGGCGACCCTGCAGAGCCCCCTCGCCGTCTATGATCCGGACGGCGTGGCCTCGGCGCTGTGGTCGATGCATCCCGCGATGCCGGCGCCGGCCGAGCTGTTCGTGCATGACGTGGCGCAGCTCGGCCAGGTGCGCGCGGGCGTCGGCGCCGCACCGTTGACCGATCTGCCGCGCTCGACCTGCCGCACTCTGCTGATCGCCGCGTTCGACGCCGGGCGGATCCAGGCGCGGATCGAGTTCATGATCCCGAACGGCATGAATGTCGTCTCGCTCGACGCGCTGAAGCTGCCGGGGGACATGCTGACGCACAAGGCGCGCTATCTCGAGAAGACCAATTTTGCGACGAACTACGCCTTCTTCCGCGACACCGGGGAGCCCGGCGGCTCCGGACTGCATACGCGGCTCGTCACGGCCAATTACTGGGCCGGCTATGGCGGCAACGGGGTGCGGCTTTGGTTGCGGCTGTTCGACGCGCAGGGCCAGGTCATCGCGCAGTGGGAAGAGGCCACGCCGGCCGGGGTGGGCGGCATCGCGATCGACAGCGCCGAGGTGCGGGCGCGGTTCGCGCTGCCGGAATTCACCGGGCAGCTGTTCGTGCACGCGATCGGCGCCGCCGGCCACGACGTCGTCAAATACGCGCTCGACACCTACGGCACCGGCGACGAGCCGAGCCTGTCGGTCACGCACGACGCCAACGCCTGGCCGAGCGACCGCTATGCCGGCATGCCCGCCCCCCGACCCGGCGAGCGCGTCACCTTCTGGCTGCAGAACAGCCACGCCGCGCCGATCCCGGCGGGGACCATCAAGCTCGACCGCATGGGCGCCGAGCAGCCGGTCGCGCTGGATGTCGAGCTCCAGGGCTATGCGAGCACGCCGATCGACGTCGCCACGCTGCTGCCGGGGATCGAGTGGCCGGCACAAATAGAAGTGCGGGCCGGGCGGCATCTGGTGCGGCCACGCTACGAGGTGACGAAGCAGGGTCGGACGCGGATCGCGCATCTGAACGTCGAGCGGGCGGACCTGAAGCCGAACCCCGAGATCAAGTCGTTGCATAATCTCATGGGACGCGGCTACCTGCTGCCGTTCCCGGTACTGCCGCCGGACCGCTTTCGCAGCATCGTGCTGCCGACGCCGATGGCGGAGACGCAGGCGGACCTGCCGCTGCGGCTGGAGGTGTTCGGGCGAGACGGGCGCAAGCTGTCGGAGCGGTTCCTGGGCGACCTGCCGCGCAACCACTCGGTCGCGGTGGACATCGCTGAGTTTGGGGAAGAACTCGGCGCCGAGGCCGGGCATGCCGAGCTGGTGTATGATTTTCAGGATGGCGGCAACGCCGATGGCTGGATGCACTGCCTCGTCCGCTACGAGCACCGCGGCTCGGGCCACGCGGCCGAGAGCAGCTTCGGGGCCCACATCTACAACACGGCGATGACCTACAGGGACGAGCCGCAGAGCTACTCCGGCCCGCCGCCCGGGCTGTCGACCCGGCTGTTCCTCAAGCTCGGCGACCGCACCCGCCGCAGCTTCGCCGCCCTGATCTACGCCGCGTCGGCCGCGTGGCATCCGCGATCGGCGACGACTCTGATGCTGCACGATGAAGTGGGCGAGGTGATCGCGGAACGCCCGCTGGAGATCGCTTGCTCCGGCAGCGCGCTGGTGTTCCCGCACGAGGTGTTCGGCGACGACCTGCTCGAGCAGGCCGGCGCCCGCGGCTACGTCATCATCCGCGACCCGACCTGCCGGCTGTTCGGCTATCACGGGCTGATGGCCGAGAGCGGCGCCTTCTCGCTGGACCACATGTTCGGGTTCTAGTACCGGTAGCTGGCATCGACGGGGTGGAGTGTCATGGGTCTGCCGGCTGCCCGCGCGGGCGACATGGTCTTGCAGAACGGTCCGCATTGCCATGCGCCGATCCATCCCGCCGCTCTGGTGCCGACCCCGATGCCGCATCCGCCGATGCCGCTGGCGATCGTGGGCGGCGCGCCGACCGTATTGATCGGCGGGCAGCCTGCGGCGCGGATGTCGGATCAGACGGTGCCCTGCCTGTTGCCGGGTTGCGTGCCCGGCGGCCCCGGCATGGTGATGCTTGCCTCGGTCACTGTGAAGATCGCGGGAATGATGGCGGCGCGCGTGGGTGACAAGACACAGCATGCCGCGTGCGTCGGTCCGATCCCCGGCCCGATCGGCGCGATCCTGCCGCCGGGCTGCCCGACCGTCCTGATCGGGTAACGACGGGCCACGATGCGGCGCACCCATTTCGACGCGTGGGCGCCGCACTGTCCGGTTTGCGCGCGGGATCGGGGGACGCTGCCGCTCTTGGCGCTGGCGCCCGACTTCACCGAGCACGCGGGCGACGTCCTCTCCGGCACGCTCATCTGCGCCGATCCGGCTTGCCGCGCGGAATATCCGATCATCGACGGCATCCCGATCATCATGGCCAACCTACGCGCCCATCTCGGCGAGCGCGGGGTCGAGCTGCTGATGCGCGACGATCTCGACCCGGCCGCGCTCAGCCTGCTGGGCGACGCGCTCGGTCCGGATAGCTGGTTCGATCAGGTCCGCCAGGGCGTGTCGACCTATGCCTGGGACGCCTATGCCGATTTCGACCCGGCGGAAGCCGAGGGCACCCCCCGCCCCGGCGCGGCCCGGCGCTGTCTGGCCGCTCTGCTCGGCCTGCTCGCCCCGGCCACGATCCAGGCTGCCGACAAGGTCCTCGACCTCGGCTGTGCGGCGGGACGCACCGCGTTCGCGGCGGCCGCTTCGGCGCCGCGCGGTTTGGTGCTGGGCATCGATGGCAATCTGGCGCTGCTGCGGCTCGCGCGCCGCGCCGCGATCCACGGGGAGGTCGCGTACGGCCGGCGCCGGGTCGGGCTGGTGTTCGACCAGCGCCGGTTCAACGTCGCGCTGCCGGGGCGGGAGCGGGTGGATTTCTGGGCCTGCGATGCCACCGCGCTGCCGTTCGCGCCCGAGCACGCCCACGCCGTGCTGGCGCTCAACCTGCTGGATTGCGTGCCCGACCCGGTCGGTTTGCTGCACCATGCGGCCTCGATGCTGCGTCCGGGCGGCGCGTTGCTGCTGGCGACGCCGTTCGACTGGGCCGCGCGGGCGACGCCGGCGGCGCACTGGATCGGCGGCCACTCGCAGCGTGGACCCGGCCGAGGCGCCGCCGAGCCGCTCCTGCACAGCCTGCTGAACGGCAACCACGCGCGCGGTGTCGCCGGCCTGAGAATGACCGGTCAGGCGGAACACGACTGGCACACAAGGCTGCATGAGCGCGCCAGTGTGAGTTACGTCACGCATTGTATCGCGCTGGAGAAAACAAAGGGCTGTTCGACACTGGACAATGAAATGTGAAGCGAGGATAGTTCGTGCGCTTCATATCGGATCGTAATCAGATGGTCCCCTCTACCGTGCCTGGCGACTTGTTCCAACTATCGGCAAGCTGATCCGCGGGTGGTCGCCGTCGATCTTTCTGGACCGTTGCTCGATCTGTCGGTGGATCAACCGGCGGGTCCAAATCTCGAATTCGATCCTGATTTCATCGAACTCGATCGCCTGGCGCAAGGAAAGCCGGAGCAGCAATACGGCAGCACGATCGTTCCGGCGGAAGAACCCGACTGGAAGGCGGTCGAAGCCGCTGCAATCGCTTTGACGGAGCGCACCTACGATCTTCGGGTCCTATCGCACCTGGCCGTCGCACGACTGCATCGGACTGGGATCATGGGGTATGCCGCGGTCCTGGACGTGATCCGCCACATGGTGGAGGACCGGTGGGACTCGGTGCACCCGCAGCTCGACCCCGAGGACGACGACGACCCGACGCTGCGCGCCAACGCGCTGCTCTCGCTGTGTCACCAGACGCGCGTCTTGCGCATATTGCGCACCATGCCGCTCGCCCGCTCCGAGCGAGGCGGCAGCGTCAGCTGGCGCGACATCGGGGTCGCCAATGGTTCGATCGAGGTGCCGGAAGACACGCCGAAGCTGACCGATGCGGTCATCGCGGCGGCGTTCCGGGAGTCCGACCCGGTGGCGCTGGGGCAGTTGCGGGCGACCCTGGAGACGGTGGTCGCGTGTAGCACGGCGATCCCGAACGCGTTCGACGTCAACGCCGGGTTGGGGACCGGGCCGGACTTGACCGATCTGGGCAAGCTTGTGCGCGACATCGCCGCGATCATGGTCAGCCATCAATCGGCTCAACCGCCCGTGTTCGACGCAGCCGGCGAAGAAACTGCCGCAGAAACGACGATGGATGCAGCACTCTCTACGACGGGTCCGGCGACCGCCGCGCCGCGATCGGCGCCGGTGTTCACGATCGCAACGATGAGCGCGCCGACCAACCGGGCCGACGCGCTGCGGCTGCTCGACCTGGTCATCGAGTTCTACCAGCGATACGAACCGTCCAGCCCGCTGCCCCTGCTGATCGCGCGCGCGCGGCGGCTGGCCGAGTTGGGCTTCATGGACATTTTGCGCGACATGGCGCCGGAGGGGCTGAACCAGGCTGAACAGATAGCGGGAACAGTCGACAAATAACGCAATTATTGTAGCGCGCGTACACAGATCGACACGAATTCGGTGTAACCAGTCCAAAGCAAGAAAGGGGTCACGACGATGGCCAAGGCAAGCAGCCAGAAGTTCATTGCCCGCAACCGGGCGCCGCGGGTTCAAATCGAATACGATGTCGAGACGTATGGCTCGGAGAAGAAGGTCCAACTGCCGTTCGTCGTCGGCGTGATGTCGGATCTGTCGGGCAAGCCGTCGGAGCCGCTGCCGGCCGTCGTCGACCGCAAGATGCTCGAAATCGACATCGACAACTTCGATGACCGGATGAAGTCGATCAAGCCACGGGTGGCGTTCAGCGTGCCGAATACGCTGACGGGCGAGGGCAACATCGCCGTCGACATCACCTTCAAGAGCATGGACGATTTCTCGCCCGCCGCCGTGGCGCGCAACGTCGACGCGCTCGCCAAGCTGCTCGACACGCGGACGCAGCTGTCGAACCTGATGACCTATATGGACGGCAAGACCGGCGCGGAGGACCTCGTGGCCAAGCTGCTGCAGGATCCGTCGCTGATGGCGAGCCTCGCGGCGGCGCCGAAGCCGGTCTCGTCGGCCGGCGAGGAGGAGTAAGCCATGTCGGGAAGCCAAGCCTCCGGCGCCGCGGCCGAAGTCGGAACCACCGAGAGCACCAACGATTTCGCCGCCCTGCTCGATCGCGAGTTCAAGCCGAAGAGCGACCGGGCCCGCGAGGCGGTCGAGGGCGCCATCCAGACCCTCGCCGCGCAAGCGCTGTCGGCGACCAACCTGATCTCGAACGACGCGCTGCGCTCGATCGAGGCGATCATCAAGGCGATCGACGCCAAGCTGACGGCGCAGGTCAACACGATCATGCACGAGCCGGAATTCCAGGAGCTGGAATCCGCTTGGCGCGGTCTATCGTATCTCGTTAACAATACCGAGACCGATGAGACGCTGAAGATCAAGGTCTTCAATATTTCCAAGAAAGAACTCGGCAAGACACTGAAGAAGTTCCGCGGCACCGCCTGGGACCAAAGCCCGATCTTCAAAAAGGTCTATGAAGAGGAATTCGGCCAGTTCGGCGGCGAGCCGTTCGGCCTCCTCGTCGGCGACTACTACTTCGACCACAGCCCGGCCGACGTCCAGTTGCTCGGTGACATCGCCCAGGTCGCCTCCGGCGCGCACGCACCCTTCATCGCCGCGGCCAAGCCGGAAGTGCTCCAGCTCGACACGTGGGACGAACTGGCCAATCCGCGCGACTTGACCAAGATCTTCCAGACGCCCGAATACGCCGCCTGGCGCTCGCTGCGCGAAAGCGAGGACAGCCGCTACATCGGCCTGACCATGCCCCGCTTCCTCGCCCGCCTCCCCTACGGCGCCAAGACGGACGCGGTCGAGGAGTTCGCCTTCGAGGAGGACACGACGGGCGCCCACAGCGAGAACTACACCTGGTGCAATGCCGCCTACGCCATGGCGACCAACATCACCCGCGCCTTCAAGCTGTATGGCTGGACCACGCAGATCCGCGGCATCGAGAGCGGCGGCGCCGTCGAGGGCCTGCCCACGCACACCTTCCCGTCCGACGATGGCGGCGTGATGATGAAATGCCCCACCGAGATCGCCATCAGCGATCGACGCGAGGCCGAATTGGCCAAAAACGGCTTCATGCCGCTGATCTACAAGAAGAACAGCGACTTCGCCGCCTTCATCGGCGCTCAATCGCTGCAAAAGCCGCAAGAGTACCAGGACCCGGCTGCGACCGCCAACGCCAACCTGGCTGCCCGCCTGCCCTACTTGTTCGCCTCCTGCCGCTTCGCGCATTACTTGAAGTGCATGGTCCGCGACAAGATCGGCTCGTCCATGACCCAGAGCCAACTGCAAGGCTGGTTGCAGAGTTGGCTTGGTCAATACGTCGACGGGTCGCCGAACACCTCGTCCGAAGCCTACAAAGCGAGCCATCCACTCTCGGAAGGCCTCGTCGAAGTGACGCCCAACGAAGAGAACCCCGGCTACTACGCCGCCAAGTTCTTCCTCAAGCCACATTACCAGCTCGAGGGCCTCACGGTTTCGCTGCGCCTCGTCTCGCGCATGCCGAAATAACGAGCTAGTCAAACCAAGCAACAGGAGAAGTAAGCATGGCTGTTGACGCCTATATGGCTTTCAAAAACTACAAGAACCGAGACGGCGGCGCCTATCTGGCATCGGAATCGACCGCTTCCTGGGACAACAGCAAAGAGGCCCTCGGCAAGCCGTTCAAGGCCGCCGGCACGGGCAAGGTGTTCGAAGTCACCGATTACGGGTTCGATATCGAGCAGACGCTGAACATCGGCAGCCAGAGCACCGGCACCGGCGCGGGGCGGATCACCTTCAACCCGTTCTCCATCACCCGCGCGATCGACATCTCGTCGACCACCATGTTCCTCAATGCCTGTGCCGGGACTCCGTTCGAGTTCGTCTATCTCGGTCTGCGCAAGAGCAGCGGTGGCGACACGGGCGGCAGCGTGAACGTGGCCGGTCAGTTCTTCGTCCTGTTCACCTTCGCCATGGTCGCGGTGAAGACCATCACGTGGGCGCACGCCGACGAGTCCCCGACCGAGACCATCACCTTCGACTACGGCGCATTGCAGGTCGAATACGCCCAGCAGAAGCCGGACGGCAGCCTCGATCCGAGCCCGAAGAACGCCTCGTGGAACCGCATGACCAACACGAACACCATGCCGACCTAGCGGCGGTCGGTTCCGTGTCGCACGCGCGCGAGTTGCTGACGGCGGGTGATCCGTCGGCAGCGCTTGCCGCCCTGAAGCAGGAGATCCGCAAGGCGCCGCGACAGGCGACCTTGCGGACCTTCTTGTTCCAACTGTTCTGTATCGAAGGCGAGTGGGACCGCGCGCTGACCCAGCTCACCGTCGCCGCCGAGCTCGACCCGGCCGCGCTCCCCATGGCCGAAACATACCGCACCCTCATCCGGTGCGAGATGCTGCGCGAGAACGTGTTCGCCGGCACGCGGACACCGACCGTGTTCGGCCACCCGCTCCACTGGGTGCCGCTGCTAGTCGAGGCGAACCGCGCCTTCGCCGGGGGTGCCTTCGCCGCCGCGGCCGATCTGCGCGACCAGGCGTTCGAGCAAGCCGAAGCGGTGCCGGGGTCGATCGACGGGCAGCCGTTCGAGTGGTTCGCCGACGCCGACCCGCGCCTCGGCCCCGTGCTCGAGGCGGTCGTGGACGGCACGTATTACTGGATCCCGATCCAAAACGTCTCCGAAATGACGATGGATCCTCCCGCCGATCTGCGCGATCAGGTCTGGATGCCGGTGACGTTCACCTGGATCAATGGCGGCGAGGCCATCGGCTTCGTTCCGAGCCGCTATCCCGCCAGCGCCGCCGCCGACGACAAGCTGCTCGCGCTCGGCCGCCGCACCGAATGGGTGAAGCAGGGTCCGGAGCAGGCGGGCTGGGTCACCGGGCTCGGGCAACGCATGTTCACCACCGGCGAGGCCGAAATCGCGCTGCTGGACATGCGCCACCTGGTGTTCGACACGCCCCCTCTAGAAGCTCCTGCTGGCACCTAGATGTCCGAGCTCAACCGGACCGAGCGGCTGCAGCCCTCGCTGCTGGACCGACTGACGGACCTCGCGCCCGACCAGCGCAAGGAATCATACGACCAGCAGGCGCTGACCGGCGCACAGTTGCGCAAGGCGGTGCTGCGCGATCTGGGCTGGCTGCTGAATGCGACCAATCTGGATTGCGCGGACATGCTGCCGGATCAGTCGGCCATCGCGCGCAGCACGCTGAACTACGGGATCCCCGGCGTGGCCGGGTCGGCCGCGATGGAGGGCCGCTCGATCGGGCTCGAGCGGCAGGTGGCGCAGGCGATCCGCACCTACGAGCCGCGCATCCGGCCCGACAGCCTGCAGATCCGCTCGCGCCCGGCGCAGCGCACCGAAGGGCTGCCGGTCCTGGTGCTCGAGATCAGTGGCGAGCTCTGGGCGCAGCCGGTGCCGCAGCAGATCTTCCTCGAGACCGCGATCGAGCTCGATACCGGCGTGGCGGTGGTGACCGAAGCCGCCAAGAGGCGGCGCTGATGGACCCGCGCCTGCTGCGGCTCTACGAATCCGAGCTCCGCTTCATGCGCGACATGGGCGGCGAGTTCGCCGCCGAATTCCCGAAGGTGGCGGCACGGCTGGGTCTGTCCAACACCGAAGTCGCCGACCCCTATGTCGAGCGGCTGCTGGAGGGGTTCGCCTTCCTGACCGCGCGGGTGCAGATGAAGATGGAGGCGGAGTTCCCGACCTTCACGCAATCGCTGCTGCAGATGGTGTATCCGCACTATCTCGCGCCGACGCCGTCCATGGCGGTGGTGCGGTTCCAGCCGGATGCCGGGCTGCGGGCCACGCCCGACGGCGTCGTGCTCCCGTCCGGCACCGAGCTGCGCAGCCTGCTGGGCACGGAAGACCAGACCAACTGCGAATTCCGCACCGCGCATCCGGTGCATCTGCTGCCACTCGAGCTGGCCGATGCGGATTACGTCGCCTCGCCGGCCGCCGTCCTGGCGCTGGGGGTGCCGGAGCGGCGCGGCGTCAAGGCGGCGATCCGGCTGCGCTTGCGGGTGAGCGGCGAGGCCACGTTCGACAAGCTGGCGCTCGATACGCTCACCTTCTTCCTCGGCGGCGCCGACGGCACGCGGATGCGCCTCTACGAGCAGCTCGTCTGCAACGTCGTCCAGGTGTTCGTGCGCCCGGCCAAGCGGCCGATGCCCTGGCAGGAGAGCCTGCCGGCCAGCGCGGTGCACCCGATCGGGTTCGAGCCGGAGGAGGCGCTGCTGCCGCCCGTGGCGCAATCCTTCGACGGCTATCGGTTACTGCAGGAATATTTCGCGCTGCCCGAGCGATTCCTGTTCATCGCCATCGATGGGCTGGACCGCGCCGCCATCCGCAACCCGACCGGCGAGATGGAGGTCGTGCTGCTGCTCGACCGCGCCGACCCGGTGCTTGCCACCGGGTTCGACGCCGGGTCGATGCTGCTGTTCTGCACGCCGGCGATCAACCTGTTCCCGCGCCGGGCCGACCGGATCAACCTGAGCGAGCGCGACGTGGAAAACGCGATCGTGCCGGACCGCATGCGGCCGCTCGATTTCGAGGTGTTCGACGTCCGCGGCGTCGAGGGCTACCGCGCCGACGGGTCGCCACCGCAGCGCTTCCTGCCGTTCTACGCCGCCCACGACCTCAGCCGGAACGCCGACCAGAATTGCTTCTACACGCTGCGCCGCGAAGCCCGGCAGATGTCGGCGCGCGCCCGGCAGCGCGGCCCGCGATCGTCGTATCTCGGGCACGATGTGCTGATCACGCTGGTGGACGGGTCGCAGGCGCCGGTCAGCGGCGATCTGCGCCAGCTCGGCGTCGATCTGCTGTGCAGCAACCGCGACCTGCCGCTCTCCATGCCGGTCGGCCGGCAGTCCACCGACTTCACCATCATGGTCAGCGCGCCGGTCGCCTCGGTCCGCTGCGTCGCCGGCCCCACCCCGCCGCGCCCGTGCCGCAGCGGCGGCGAGTATGCGTGGCGGTTCATCAGCCACCTCAACCTCAATTACCTAACGCTGGTCGACACCGACCAGGTGCAGGGCGCCGCGGCGCTGCGCGAGCTGTTGCGGCTCTATCTGCCCGAATATGCGGCGGTGGCGGCGCGATCGCTGGAGGGGCTGCTGTCGGTCAAGTCGAGCTCGGTGGTGCGGCGCATCCCCGGCAGCGGACCGATGGCGGCCGGGCGCGGGCTGGGGCTGACGCTGACGATGGACGAGGCCCCGTTCGGCGGCAGCGGGGCCGTGCTGCTGGCGAGCGTGTTGGAACGCTTCTTCGCCAAATACGTGTCGATCAACGGCTTCACCGAAACGACGCTGCGCTGCGTCGACCGCGGCGAGGTGATGCGCTGGCCGTTGCGGCTGGGCGGGCGGGCGATCCTGTGACGCAGGCGGCGACGGAGTTCACGCGCCGGGTCGCGGACGCGCCGCACGCGTTCTCGTTCAACCGGGTGATGCGCGAGCTGGAGGCGCTGTATCACGACCGGCCGCGCTTCGGGCACAGCGTGCGGCCGGCGCAGGACGGCGTCCGGCTGGCGCAGGAGGCCTCGGTCGATTTCGCCCCGGCCATGCTCTCCGGTTGGAGCGAGGGGAAAGAGGGGCAACCGGATCGGCTATTGGTGCTGTTCTTCGGCCTGTTCGGGCCGGATGGGCCGCTGCCGCTACATCTGACCGAATACGCCCGCGACCGGCTGCGCAACGAGCGCGACCCGACCTTCCAGCGCTTCGCCGACCTGTTCCACCACCGCGCGCTCTCGCTGCTATACCGCGCCTGGGCCGACGTGCGTCCGGCGATCAGCTTCGATCGGCCGGAGACCGACCGCTTCGCCACCTATGTCGGCGCCTTGGCCGGGATCGGCACGGCCGGTTTGCGCGACCGGGATGCGATGCCGCATCTGACCAAGCTGCATTTCGCCGGGCTGCTGGCCAACCAGACCCGGCATGCCGAAGGGCTCGCGGCGATCCTGTCCGCGTTTTTCGCCATGCCGGTGCGCGTCGAAAGCTTCGTCGGCTCCTGGCTGACGCTCGAGGCCCGCGATCACACGCGGCTCGGCGCCGGCGGCGACACGGCACGGCTGGGCAGCGGCGCCCTGCTCGGCGGCCGCGTCTGGAGCCGGCAGCAGAAGTTCAGGCTCGTGTTCGGCCCGCTCTCGCTGCCGGAGTACGAGCGCCTGCTCCCCGGCGGGCCCTCGTTCCACAAGCTGGTGCCGATCGTGCGCAACTACGCCGGCGATGCGCTGGCCTGGGACGTGCGCTTCGTGCTGAAGCGGCGCGAGGTGCCCGACACGCGGCTCGGCCGCTATGGGCGGCTCGGCTGGACGACCTGGCTGAAACCGCGCCGCTCGCTCCGCCATGCGGACGACCTGGTGCTCGAGGCCGGGGCCGACACCAACGCCCGCGCCGTGGACACGGCAACAATCAAAGAGAAGGCGATTTAGGGAATGCAGATCAGCCGGTCCACCCTGTTCGGCAAGCTCGACCCGCTTGCCTACAAGGCCATCGAGGGGGCTACCGTGTTCTGCAAGCTGCGGGGCAATCCGTATGTCGAGCTGGTGCATTGGCTGCACCAGATCCTGCAGGTGCCGGACAGCGACATGCACCGCATCATCCGCCATTTCGAGCTGGAGCCGTCGACGTTTGCCAAGGATCTGACGACGGCGCTGGACCGGCTGCCGCGCGGGGCGACGAGCATCTCGGATTTCTCGCCGCACATCGAGGAGCTGATCGAGCGGGCGTGGGTGATGGCGACGCTGATGTTCGGGGTCAGCCAGGTGCGCACCGGCCATCTGCTGGTGGCCGGGTTGCAGAGCTCGGGGCTGCGGCATGTGTTCCAGGGCATCAGCCGGCAGTTCGACCGCGTGAAGGCGGAGGCGCTGGCGGACGGGTTCGACAAGATCGTCGCCGGGTCGCCCGAAGACGCCATGGACGCCACCGACGGCGCCGCCACGCCGGGCGAAACCAGCGGCGCGATGGCCCCCGCCGCCATGGGCAAGGGCGAGGCCCTCAAGAAATTCTCCGTCGACCTGACCGAGCAGGCCCGCAGCGGCAAGCTGGACCAGATCGTCGGGCGCGACATGGAGATCCGCCAGGTCGTCGACATCCTGATGCGGCGCCGCCAGAACAACCCGATCCTCACCGGCGAGGCCGGCGTCGGCAAGACCGCGGTCGTCGAGGGCTTCGCCCACCGCATCGTCGCCGGCGACGTGCCGCCCGCGCTGAAGGACGTGCGCCTGCTGACGCTCGACATCGGCCTGCTGCAGGCGGGCGCGAGCATGAAGGGCGAGTTCGAGAACCGGCTGCGCCAGGTGATCGAGGAGGTGCAGTCCTCGCCGACGCCGATCATCCTGTTCATCGACGAGGCGCATACGCTGATCGGCGCCGGCGGGGCCGCCGGGACCGGCGACGCCGCCAACCTGCTCAAGCCAGCGCTGGCCCGCGGCACCCTTCGGACCATCGCCGCCACCACCTGGGCCGAGTACAAGAAATACTTCGAAAAGGACCCGGCGCTGACCCGGCGCTTCCAAGTCGTCCAGGTCGACGAGCCCTCCGAGGCCCGCGCGATCCTGATGATGCGCGGCATCGCCCTGCCGCTGGAGAAACACCACCGGGTGCAGATCCTCGACGAGGCGATCGAGGCCGCCGTCCGCCTGTCGCACCGCTACATCCCGGCGCGGCAACTGCCCGACAAATCGGTCAGCCTGCTCGACACCGCGGCCGCCCGCGTCGCCGTCAGCCAGCACGCGGTGCCGGCGGCGGTGGACGATTGCCGCCGCCGCATCCAGGCGCTGCGGACCGAACTCGAGATCATCGGGCGCGAGAGCGCGGTCGGCGTCGACACCGACGTGCGCAAGACCGCGGCCGAAACGAGCTTGGCGGAACAAGAGGCCGAGCTGGCCGGCCTCGAGGGCCGCTGGAACGCCGAGAAGGCGCTGGTCGATCCGCTGCTAGAGCTGCGCGCCACCCTGCGCGACGGCACCGCCGCGGACCCGGCCGCCACGTTGGAAAAGGTGCGCGCGCTGCAGGTCGAGCTGGCCAGCCATCAGGGCGAGGCGCCGCTGATCCTGCCCTCCGTCGACGCCCAAGCCGTCGCCGCGGTGGTCGGCGATTGGACCGGCATCCCGGTCGGCAAAATGGTCAAGAACGAGGTGCAGGCGGTGCTGGACCTGTCGAGCAGCCTGGGCCGCCGCATCATCGGCCAGGGTCACGCGCTGGATTTGATCGCCAAGCGAGTGCAGACCGCGCGCGCCGGGCTGGACAACCCCAACAAGCCGATCGGCGTGTTCATGCTGTGCGGCCCGTCCGGCGTCGGCAAGACCGAGACGGCGCTGGCGTTGGCCGAGGCGCTGTACGGCGGCGAGCAGAACGTCATCACCATCAACATGAGCGAGTTCCAGGAGGCGCACACCGTCTCCACCCTGAAGGGCGCACCCCCCGGCTACATCGGCTATGGCGAGGGCGGCGTGCTGACCGAGGCGGTGCGGCGCAAGCCCTATTCCGTGGTGCTGCTCGACGAGGTCGAGAAGGCGCACCCGGACGTGCACGAGATCTTCTTCCAGGTGTTCGACAAGGGCGTCATGGAGGACGGCGAAGGCCGGGTCATCGACTTCAAGAACACCTTGATATTGCTGACCTCCAACGTCGGCACCGCCCTCATCATGGGCATGTGCGCCGATCCGGACCTAATTCCGGAGGCCGACGAGATGGGCAAAGCCCTGCGCGAGCCACTATTGAAAGTCTTTCCGCCTGCGCTGCTCGGACGGCTGCTGGTGGTGCCCTACTATCCGCTCAGCGACGCGATGATGGGCGACATCATCCGGCTGCAACTCGGCCGCGTCGTCTCGCGCATTGCCGCGCGGCACAAGGTGGCGATGAGCTACGACGACGACGCGGTTTCGCTGATCGCGTCGCGCTGCACCGAGCGCGACAGCGGCGGGCGGATGATCGACGCGATCCTGACCAACACCATGCTGCCGCAGCTCTCGTCGGTGTTCCTGACCAAGATGCTCGACGGGGAGGCGCTGAAGAGCGTCCACGTGGGCGCCGCGGCAGGCGAACTGACCTACTCCTTCGATTGAGGCGGGCCGATGCAGTATGAGGTCAATTTCGGCCAGATCGGCCAGAAGCAGCGCACGCCGGCGAGCACGACCCGGTTCCGGCTCGCCATCCTAGGCGACTTCTCCGGCCGCGCGAATGCCGGGCTGCTCGAAACCGGGGCCGCGCTGGCCAAGCGCAAGCCGATCGCGATCGACGTCGACAACCTCGACGACGTGCTGGCCCGGTTCAAGCTGACGCTGCAGCTGCCGATCGGAGAGGACGGCGCGACCGTCGAGGTCGCGATCGGCAGCATGGACGACTTCCATCCGGATCAGCTGGTGGAGAATGTCGAGCTGTTCGAGACGCTGCTCAAGCTGAGGCGCGACCTCGGCAGCAAGGCGGGCTTCGCGCGCGCCTCGAAGGAGGTACTGTCCTGGAGCGGCGAGGGCGCGCTGCCGCGGGCCGCCGCCGCGGGGCGGGGAGCGGCGGTGGCGACCGACCTCAAGCTCGGCGATTTCGCACGCCTTACCGGGCGCAAGCCGAAGGCCGCGGAGGCGGCTGATGTCGACGATTTGGTGCGCCGCCTCGTCGGCCCGTTCGTGCAGGCGTCGCGCGATCCGCAGGGCGATCAGCTCGTCGCGCAGGTGGATGCTGCGCTGTCGGCGGCGATGCGGCGGGTGCTGCATCACCCCGACTTCCAGGCCGCCGAGAGCCTGTGGCGGTCGCTCGACCTGCTGACGCGCCGGGTTGAGACCGGCGCCAAGCTGCAACTTGTGCTCTATGACGTGTCGGCGGAGGAATGGGCCGCCGACCTCGCCGCGACCGATGCGCTGGAAGAGACCGGCCTCTACGGCATGCTGGTCGAGCAGCCGGCCCTGGATGCCGACCAGGGCGCGCTCTCGGCGGTCATCGGGCTCTACGGGCTCGAGCTGTCGCCGCCGCACGCCGACCTGTTGGGACGCATGGCGCAGATCGCCGCCGCCGCCCACATGCCGTTCATCGCCTCGATCGAGGCCGACGCGCTGCAGACGCCGATGCACGAGCAGCACGCGCTGATCCGCGAGGCGTGGACGGCGCTGCAATCGCTCTCGGCGGCGCAGTATCTCGGCCTGGCGGCGGTGCGCTTCCTGCTGCGGATGCCGTACGGTCGCAAGAGCGACCCGATCGACGCGTTCAAGTTCGAGGAGTTCACCCGCGAGTCCGGTCTCTCCGGCATGCTCTGGGCCAACCCGGCCGTCGCCGTCGGATTGCTGCTGGCGCAGGGGTGGAGCAAGGCGGGCGCCAAGATGGTGCCGGGAACGCCGAGCGTGATCGGCGAGATGCCGTACTATGTCTATGCCGCCCCCGACGGCGACCAGGTGGCGCTACCCTGCACCGAACGGCTGTGGTCCGAGCGGCAGGTGGCGAAGGCGTCGCAGTACCACGTCATGCCCGTCGTGAGCCTGCGCGGGCGCCCGGAGATCCGCCTGGCCGGCTGCACGTCGCTGTTCGGCGCCGTCATCGCCGGCCCCTGGGCGCCGGCGGGCGTGACACCACGGGCGGCCCCGGCGCCTGCACCGGCACCGGTGGCGAGCGCGCCAGCCGAGGCCGAGGCGCCGGATGTCGCGGCGGCCGAGGAGCCCGCCGCCGAAGCGGAAACGACCGACCTCGACGCGCTGCTCGCCAGCTTGGAGACGCCGGTGGCCGAAGCCGCGCCTGCGTTGGATGCGGGAGCCGATGCCGACATCGATCTCGATGCGTTGCTGGCCAGTCTCAGCGAGGAGAAGCCGCCGGCCGCCGAAGGCGAGACGGAACTCGACCTCGATGCGCTGCTCGCCTCGTTATAGCGGCGTATCGCTTCCCAGGATGTCCAGCCGCTCGATATCGACCGCAGACTCCGCCAGATCGATCCGGTCGGCGATGCCGGCCGGGTCGATCCCCGCAAGCTCCAGCGCAGCGCGGACGAGTTGAAGCCGCAACCGCTGCAGATCGGCCTGACCCGGTGCCGGGCTCTCCAGCCTGAACTGGCGCAGCACCAGCCATCCCCCATGCGCGGCCATGTCGGCGATGGCGCCGTGGGCCGCATCGTCCAGCATCGCCGACCACGGCGTGAAGCTGATCGAGCGGCGGCCGGGCTCGGCCAGGCCGCGCACGCGCCGGGACAGCAACGGGTTGATGATCCAAGGCTGCCGGTCCGCCGAGGCGATCGGGTTGAGCTGCCACCACAGCGCCATGACCGCCGCCCGGTTCTTCACCGACAGGATCTCGACCGTCACACCGTCCGGAAGCTGGCCGAGCAGCACCGTCCCGATATGCTCGTCGCCCAGCACCAACCAGACCTGGCCGTCGGCTTCGGCCAACACCACATCTGCCGTCATATCTTCTGGCAACGCGATCTCCCCGCTCCTGGTATTGACGCTATAAGCAAGGCGGGCCGCGATGCAACGCGAGAGGTAAGCTACAACATGGGGTGGGAGAACCGGATCATCTGGGGCGAGGGACTATTCCTTCAGCCGCAACACCTCCAGCAGCAGGACCGTTACGTCGACCGGCTCGTGCGCAGCAGCACCGCCCCGCTGCGGCCGTTCGCCTGGGGCCTGACGCAGCTCGAGCTCGACAAGGACCTGCTCACCCTCGGCAAATTCTCCGTTCGCGCCGCCGCGGGGATGCTGCCGGACGGCACGCCGTTTTCGGTGCCGGACCATGACGATCATCCCGCCGCGATCGATCTGCCGGAAGCCACGCGCAACGCGACGATCTACCTGATGCTCGCGGCCCGGCAACCCGGCGCGGTCGAAGCCGCCGGCCCGGAGCATACCGAAACCGTCGCACGCCTCGTCATCGGCGAGCACGACGCGGTCGACAGCAACGCCGGCTACCAATCCTCGGCGACCCTGCCGGTGGGCAAGTTGCGGCTCCGCTTCGCGATTGAGGGGGAGCCGCGGGCCGGGTTCGCGGCGATCGGGCTCGCCCGGGTCGTCGAAGTGCGGGCCGACCGCAGCGTGGTGCTCGACGAGGGCTACATCCCGCCGGTGCTGGTGTCCGAGGCGTCGGGCGTACTGGCCGGGTTCATCAGCCAGGTCGAGGGACTGTTGCACCACCGGGCCGAGGCGCTGGCGGGCCGCGTGTCCGAGACGGCGACCCGCGGCGCGGCGGAGATCGCCGACTTCCTACTGCTACAGTTGTGCAACCGATACGAGAAGCTGCTGGCGCATCTGTCGGCGACGGTCGCGCAACTGCATCCGGAACGGTTCTACAGCACCGCCATCGAATTGGCCGGCGAGCTGGCGACGTTCACCGAGACGCGCAAGCGCCCGCCGGTGTTCCCGCCCTACCGGCACGACGACCTCAACGCGACGTTCCGCCCGGTGATGGCGGCGCTGCGCCAGGCGCTATCGGCGGTGCTGGAGCAGAGCGCGGTGGCGATCGCCCTGCAGGAGCGGAAATTCGGCATCCGGGTCGGCCCCATCCTTGACCGCTCGCTCACCACGGACGCGACCTGGGTGTTGGCGGTCAAGGCGCAGGTGCCGGGCGAGACGCTGCGGCGGGGCTTCCCCAACCAGGTCAAGATCGGCCCGGTCGAGAACATCCGCGAACTCATCAACGTCGCCCTGCCCGGGATCGCCATCCGCGCGCTGCCGGTGGCGCCGCGGCAATTGCCCTATTACGCGGGCACCACCTATTTCGAGCTGGACCGCAGCGGTCCCTACTGGGCCGCCCTGTCGCGCTCGGGCGGGATCGCGATCCATGTGACGGGTGACATCCCGGGGCTCGAGATCGAATGTTGGGCGATCCGGGGATGAGCGAGTCGGGTGACGACGATCCCTTCGTCAAACTGACGATCGCGCCCGACACCGGGCTCGGTTTCGTGCTGGACCGCATCGAGGCGCACGAGGAGCTCGGCCGACCGTTCCTGATCAGCCTCGACGTCTCGGCCAAGGCGCCGAAGGGCGACCTGCACACGGTGCTCGGCAGTTCGGCGACGGTGAAGCTCAGCTACCCGAACAAGCCGACCCGTTACTTCAACGGCGTCATCGCGCGCGGGCAGTATCTCGGGCTCACCGGCGGCGGCTACCGCTACCGCATCGAGTTGCGGCCCTGGATCTGGCTGCTCTCGCACGAGCAGGATTGCCGGATCTTCAGCGCCAAATCCGCCTGGACCATCATGACCGGCCTGTTCCGCGATGCCGGCTTCACCGATTTCGCCGACAAGCGGCAGAACGCGGCCGGCGACCTGGTGCTCGATCATTGCGTGCAGTACCGCGAGTCCACGTTCGACTTCGTGACCCGGCTGATGGAGCAGTTCGGCCTCTACTACTTCGTCACCCACGCCGACGGCACCCACACGCTGAACTTCGCCGACGACCCGGCCAGCCACACCGCGATTACCGAGGCGATCCCCTACCGCTTCCGCGAGGCCGATTGGCACACCAGCGACGACCACCTCTGGGACTGGTCCGCCGAAGCGCAGATCCAGCCCGGCGCCTACACGCTGCGCGACTACAATTTCACCACGCCGAAAGCCGACCTCACCGCGAAATCCTTGCTCGCCGGCGGCCACACCTACGGCACCAACGAGGTCTACGACTATCCCGGCCAATACGAGGTCGCCAATGATGGCCAGAAGGCCGCCCAGGTCCGCATGCAGGACTTCGCCGCGCGGCGGCAGGTGAGCAGCGGCACCAGCAACAGCCGCAAGCTCGGCTGCGGCAGCCGCTTCACGATGAGCGATTTCCCCGACGCCGCCGCCAACCAGGAATACCTCGTCGTCGAGAGCACCTGCACGGTCGAGCGGGCGGAGACGCGGGCGTTCCAGGCCGGCGACGAAGACGATCTGCTCGACACGTTCAACTGCGCGCTGCGCGCCGTTGCGTCGGCGCACCCGTTCCGCCTGCCCAACACGACGCCGCGCCCGGTGATCAGCGGCCCGCAGACCGCACGGGTCGCCGGCGAGTCGGGCCAGGAAGTGACGACCGACCAGTATGGCCGCATCAAGGTGAAGTTCCCCTGGGACCGCCGCACGACCGAGGACGAGAACTCGTCCTGCTGGATCAGGGTGGCGCAGAGCTGGGCCGGCCAGGGATGGGGCGCGATGTTCATCCCGCGCATCGGCCAGGAGGTCGTCGTCGAGTTCCTCGAGGGCAACCCGGATCGGCCGCTGGTGACCGGGCAGGTCTACAACGCCGACATGACGGTCCCGTACGGGCTGCCCGACAACAAGACCCGCTCGACCATCAAGTCGAATTCGAGCCTCAACGGCGGCGGCTTCAACGAACTGCGCTTCGAGGACAAGAAGGATTCCGAGGAGGTCTTCTTCCAGGCGCAGAAGGATTTCAACGAGGTCATCCTCAACTCGCACACCTCCAAGATCACCCAGGACACCACCACCACGATCGACAAGGGCAAGCGCGACGTCACGCTGAACACCGGCAACGATACGCTCACCGTCACCAAGGGCGACCAGGCGATCACCGTCACCGCCGGCAGCAGCGCGGTGACGGCGGGGACCAAGATCACCCTGAAAGTGGCCGACAACACGATCGTCATGACGACGACCGCGATCACGCTGACCGTGGGCGGCAACAGTATCGAGCTCGGGCCGTCGGGGATCACCGTCAAGGGCACCAAGGTCGCGGTGACGTCGGACTCGTCGGCGGAGATGTCGGGCTTGACGGCGAAGGTGGCCGGCTCGACCGACCTGGCCCTCAACGGCGGCGCCCACGCCGCGCTGAAGGCCGCCCTGGTCGAGATCAACTAGCATGCGCGAGGCGGCCGATGGCTTCGATCTGGATGCCACGCTGCTGGTCAACGCCAACCCGGCGCCGCTCCTCACCGCATCCGAGCCGCTCGACACCGTGCCGCCCGCGCTCGCCGCCGCCGTCGCGACGATGCGGCGATGGCAGGCCGAGCAGCCGTCCCGACGGCAGGAGACACCCCGCCGGTGCGTCGAGGCCATGCTGGCCGAGTTGGATCAGGCGCTCTCCGCCCACGTCAACGCCATCCTGCACCACAAGGAATTCCAGGCCCTCGAGGCGGCGTGGCGCGGGCTGCATTTCCTGGTCCGCCAAACCGACACCGACGCGACGCTGAAGATCCGCATCCTCGATATCGGCAAGCGCGAGCTCTCCCGCACCTTGCGCAAGTTCCGCGGCACCGCCTGGGACCAGAGCCCGCTGTTCCGCAAGATCTACGAGGAGGAATACGGCCAGCTCGGTGGCCAGCCGTTCGGCATCCTCGTCGGCGACTACCGGTTCAGCCATCACCCGGAAGACGTCCAGCTTCTGTCCGACATCGCCAAGATCGCGGCGGCCGCGCATGTGCCGTTCCTGACCGGGGCGGCGCCGAGCGTCATGCAGATGGAGAGCTGGCGCGAACTGGCCAACCCGCGCGACCTGACGCGCATCTTCCAGACACCGGAATACGCCGCCTGGCGCGCCATGCGGGCCGACGAGGACACGCGCTATCTCGGGCTCTGCATGCCGCATATCCTGGCCCGCCTGCCCTATGGCAGCGACGGCGAGCCGCTCGACGATTGGGCGTTCGAGGAGGCGGCGGACGGACCGGATGCCAGCCACTATCTCTGGATGAACGCCGCCTTCGCGCTGGCCGGCAACATCACCCGCGCCTTCTCGCTCTATGGCTGGTGCACCCGCATCCGCGGCATCGACACCGGCGGCCGGGTCGACGGGCTGGTGACGCATCATTTCTCCTCCGCCGATGGCGACATGGACCGCCGCTGCATCACCGAAGTGTCGTTGAGCGAGCGGCGCGAGGCGGAGTTGGCGCAGGCCGGGTTCATCCCGTTGCTGCACCGCAAGAACACCGACTTCGCCGCCTTCGTCAGCGCCCAGTCGCTGCAGGCCCCGGCGGTCTATGCCGACGCGGACGCGTCGGCCAATGCGACGCTGTCGGCGCGGCTGCCGTATCTGCTCGCCTGCTGCCGGTTCGCGCAATATCTGAAGTGCATGGTGCGCGACAAGATCGGCTCCAACATGTCGCAGGGACAGCTCACCGCCTGGCTGCAGGGCTGGCTGCGGGAGTATATCGACGGGTCGCCGACCACGTCGTCGGAGGAGTGGAAGGCGGCGCATCCGTTGGCGGCCGCCGAAGTGGTGATCGAGCAGCGCGAGGGCATGCCGGGGCAATACGACGCGCGGTTTTTCCTGCGCCCGCATTACCAGCTCGAAGGCATGGGCGTCTCGCTCCGCCTGGTCTCACGGTTGGCGTAACGGTTCAGGAGGGGCAATGAGCGATACCGCCGACAACGATCTGCTGATGTATTTCGTGCAGAGCGCCGGTTCGGACCCGATCAAGGCGGAGTCGACCGCCGACCTGGCCAGCGCCGACAAGGCGCTGATGACAGGGTTCGTCGCCGGCCAGTTCTTCGAGGCGGAAAGCTTCTCGTTCGCCATCAAACTGGCCGACGACGAGGGTGGCCACAGCACGCAGCCGAAGGCCGAGAGCCGCTCGTTTGCCCGCTGGCGCGCGCTCACCGACGCCTCGACGACGCCAGACCCGCCGTTCCGCGCCGAGCCCGACGAGGTCTCGATCCGGCGGATGATCGATTCCTCCTCGCCGGTCCTGCTGCAGTATTGTCTCGACACCAAACCCTTCGACACCGTCGTCATGGTCAAGCGGGCGCGTCGGGGTCCGCAGGGCAAGCTGGCGGTCATGCTGCGGATGGAGTTCTCGAAAGTCTGGATCAAGGCGATCGAGTGGGAAGACGGCAATGCCGTCATGGAGTCGTGCAAGTTCAAGTTCATGTCGGTCAGCGCGACCTACGCCAAATTCAAGCCGAGCGGCGACCCCGATTCGACCCTGAACTGTAAATGGAGCGCGAAGTGAGGACGGCGCATGGCTGAAGCGAGCGGAATCGACGTTCTCATGAGGGTCTCGGTGACGGGGGGCAGCTTGGCGATGGAAGCCGAAAGCCTGGGCGATTTCGCGCCGCTCGACGCAGCCGACCCCATGGTTTCGGATTTCAAGACCGGCCATTTCTGCGAATTGCGCGAGTTCGACTTCTCCGCCGGAGCCGAGAACTCGATGAACAAGACCGCCGCGGCCACGGCGAAAACCGCGCAACCCGCACCAGCCGCCGCGGCAGGCGCACAGCGCAAGACCGGGGCGCACGTGGCCCAAGTGATGGCCAAGCTCGAGGAGCGGGCGGCGATCGAACGCGGCTTCCGCGACCGGATCGAGCGCCGGGAACGCGGCGATTTCGTCGACATGCGCGAGGTCAGCTACACGCGGATCCTGGACAGCGCATCGCCGCTTCTGTTCAAGGCGCTGACCGATTGCACGACGCTGAAGACGATCACGGTCGTCAAGCGCAAGGCGGCCGGCGCCACGGTGTCCGGCCTCGGCTACCTGCGTCTCGATTTCGAGGACGTGCTGCTGACGCAGCTCGATTGGAAGGACAGCGAGCACATCATGGTCGAGAGCGGCACGTTCATCTACCGCAAGCTCACGATCAAATATCTGTCGCAAAAAGCCGACGGTTCGCTGATTCCGGGCAGTTCCGCGACCTGGAAGATGAAGGCGCAGCGTACCGGGAGCTAGATCGATGCCGGTGGGCGTGATGCTCCGCACATCAACGAAACGACATGGCTCGAACACAGCTTGCGTTTGCGGCTCACTCGCGAGATTGTGCCGCGTTCGCCTTCGGGCGTCAGGTGTGGAGAACTGAAGTCGATGCCGCTCGTTCTCACGCTGCACCGAGCGCGTGATCCGGTCGACCGGCAGCGCGAGAGCCGCACCCTGGACGATGGCACGCTGACGATCGGGCGCGGAACCGGCAATGCCTGGGTGCTGCAGGACCCGGCGCAGCATCTCTCCAAAACCCATTGTATCGTCTCCGCAACGCGCAGCGGCTACATGCTGACCGATTGCAGCAGCAACGGCGTGTTCCTCAACGGCTCCAAGCAGCGGATGCCGCGCGACAGCCAGGTCATGCTGAACAACGGCGACGAGTTCGTCATCGGCGACTACCTGGTCCAGGCGCGCGTGGTCGCCGACCTGTCGAGCCGCGCCGTGGCCGCGGTCGCCGCGTCCGCGCCGCGAGGCAGCCCGCCGGCGATCGAACGCGACGACCCGTTCGGGCTCGACGAGTTCCTCGCGCCCCGGCCCGCCGCCGCGCCGCCGCCGGCATTCGATCCGTTCGCCGACCCGGGCCGCGCGCACCGGGCTGACCCGTTCGGCGACGATGACCTGCTCGGCGGCGCCTCCGCCCCGGCGCATCTTCCCTTCAACGAGCCGGGACGCGGCCCCACCCATGCGCCGGCGCCGGACCCGTTCGAGGTCCGCGCGCCGCAATCGCTCGACGCCCGCGCGCCGCGTGCCGACGATCCGTTCGGCGCCGATGACGACCTGTTCCGCGGCACGACGCCCTCCGTGCAGTGGCAGGGTCCGTCGCAGCCGGACCACGCCGACGCGGTGAAGCAATCGTTCGTCGCGCCCAAACCCATCCCCCTCTCGGACGAGGCATGGGACGATCTGCTCGGCGACACCCCGCCCGGCGCACCACCGCCGCCGCCGCCCGTGTTGGCCCCGGCTGCCCCGCCGCCGCAGCCACCGGCGCCGGCCCCCGTGGCGCCGCCCACCACTGCCGCGCCGACCGATACCGCCCAGCTCATCGCGGCCTTTCTGGACGGCGCCGGGGTGCCCACGCTCGACGTGTCCAAGCAGGACCCCGAAGAATACATGCGGGCCGCCGGCGCGCTGTTCGGGCTCATGGTCGAGAGCCTGCGCGATGTGTTGATGTCGCGGGCCGCGGTGAAGGGCGAGTTCGGTCTGGAGCAGACCATGTTGCGTCCGCGCGAGAACAACGCGCTCAAATTCTCCATCACCCCGCAAGACGCGATCGGGGCCCTGCTGCAGCCGGGCCGGCCGGGCTACATGGACCCGCTGCGCGCCACGCGGGAAGCCTTCGACGACGTGCGGGTGCACCAGATCGCGGTGATGGCCGGGGTGCAGGCGGCGCTGTTCAACCTGCTGCGCACCTTCGACCCGGCCGCGCTCGAGAAGCGCCTGCAGAAGGGCGGCATGATCGAAAGCCTGATGCCCGGCGCGCGGCGGGCCAAGCTATGGGACGCCTTCGTCGCGACCTACAAAGACATCGCCCGCGATGCCGACAGCGACTTCCAAGACGTGTTCGGACGAGAATTCGCCCGCGCTTACAACGAGCAGGCCAATAACAAATGAGAATCGTCCTGTTTTCTACCGTACTTGCCGCAGCGTTAGCCGGGTGCGGCGGCCCGCCCCCGCCGCCGCCCACGCTGGTCAGCGTGACGATCACGGCGGAGCCACGCTCCAACGACGGGGCGCCGCTCAGCCTGCGGGTCTATCAGCTCGCGTCCCCGGTGGCGTTCGAGGCGGCGCAGTTTTTCCCGCTGTACAATGGCGATGCCGTGCTGCTGAAGGACGATCTGGTCAAGCGCGACGACGTGCTGCTGGCGCCGGGTCAATCCAAGACGCTGGCGCTGACGCCCGCCGATCGCACCAAGGCCATCGGCATCCTTGGCGCCTACCGCGCGTACGAGACGCTGACCTGGCGAACGGTGACGCCGGTGCCGCCGCATGAATCGAGCGTGCTGACGGTCGTCTCGGGCATGGCCGGGCTCTCGGCCTCGATCGCTCCGGCGAAGTAGTCCGGGGCCGCCGCATGAGCGACGACCCGTTCGCCGACCTGCCAGGCGACGCCGACCGGACCGTCATCCGGCCGCGGCCCGGCGGCGGCCGTACAGCGGCCCCGCCCGCCGTATCGGACACCACGCCGGACCCCATGCCGCGCGGACTCGACGACCAGCTGCCGCTGATCGGCCTCAACCCGCTCCTGCGCGCCGCCGCGCCCTTGCTCGCCGCCATCCAGCGGCTGCGCGGCCAGGCCCACCATCCCAACCCCGACGCACTGCGCCGCGCGCTGACCGAGGGCGTGCGCGAGTTCGAGCAGCGGGCGCTGCAGACCGGGATGGACTCCCGCTCGCTGCGCGCCGCCCGCTATGCGCTATGCGCCACCATCGACGACCTGGTGCTGAGCACGCCCTGGGGCAGCCATAGCGCCTGGACCACGCAGAGCCTGACCAGCCTGTTCCACAACGAGGTCTCCGGCGGCGAGCGCTTCTTCGACATCCTCGACCAGATGGAACGCGAGATCGGCAAGCACGGCGACGTCGTCGAGATGATGTTCGTCTGTCTCTGCCTGGGGTTCGAAGGGCGCTATCGCGTGCTGCCGCGCGGCAGCGCCAGCTTGGCCGAACTGCGCGACAACGTCTTCCGCCGTATCCGGCAACGGCGGCCGGATTACGAGCGGGAGCTGTCGCCGCATTGGCGTGGGGTGGGCGCGGCGTATGCCGGGCTGCGCAACCGGGTGCCGATCTGGATCATCGGCGTCGGCACAATCGCCTTGATGCTGCTGATGTATCTCGGGATCAACCTGCTGCTCGGGAGCCAATCGGACGAGACGTTCGCGCGGCTGGCCGGGCTGCCCCCGAGCGGCCCGCCCACCATCGTCCGCGCTGCCGCCGCGCCCGGGACCCCGGCCGCCCCGCCGCC
>CAZZVQ010000017.1:0-56349 GCA_964657565.1 uncultured Acetobacteraceae bacterium | reverse complement strand
TCATCACCAGCTAAACATCCAGCCTCCAGTCTCGAACCAGCCCAGCCAGGGTAGCCTCAAGACCATCAACAGCCAAAACGCCGCCAACATATCCGTCCGTATTCTATCAACCGATGCAATTGTCAAAAGAGCAATTCGGAACCAAACAGACGCGCGCCCTATCCCAATCGGGGGAGGACACTGCCATCGGAAGGTTCCGAAACCGCCGGTGCCGAAGCGCCGTCGCGATGAACGCTATCTATGCCCGTGACGTTTCCGCGTCAACCCCACTCGTCAATCGTTCCGCCTGCTCGTTCAACATGCCCTGCGGAAGGGTGGCGAGAAGGCGGTCGAAATAGGGGATGGTACGTTTCAAACCCTGCTCCAGCGTCACCTGCGGCGACCAGTCCAAAACATCTTGCGCCACGTCGATATTGGGACGCCGCTGCCGTGGATCATCCGACGGCAACGGCCGATGCACGATGCGCGAGCGCGTGCCCGTCAACTCGATCACCTTGTGGGCGAGCTCGAGCATGGTGAACTCACCGGGATTGCCCAGGTTGATGGGCCCGACGATCTCGCGCGGCGTCGCCATCAGCCGGAGAAACCCCTCGATCAGGTCGTCGACATAGCAAAACGACCGCGTCTGCTGCCCCTCACCGAAGATCGTGATATCTTGCCCCGTCAGCGCCTGCACGATGAAGCTCGACACCACCCGGCCGTCACGCGGGTGCATCCGCGGCCCATACGTATTGAATATCCGCGCGACTTTGATCTGCAGTCTGTGTTGCCGCATGTAGTCGAAGAACAGCGTCTCGGCGCAACGCTTGCCCTCGTCGTAGCAGGAGCGAGACCCGATCGGGTTCACGTTCCCCCAGTAGCCCTCCGGCTGCGGGTGCACGGCCGGGTCGCCGTACACCTCGCTCGTCGACGCCTGGAAGATCTTGGCGTTCACCCGTTTGGCCAAACCCAACATGTTGATGGCGCCGATGACGCTCGTCTTGGTGGTTTGCACCGGGTCGCGTTGATAGTGGATCGGCGATGCCGGGCAGGCGAGATTGTAGATCTCGTCGACCTCAACGTAGAGCGGGAACGTCACATCGTGCCGGACCAACTCGAAATTCGGGTGATTGAGCAGGTGCGCGACGTTGCCCCGCGTGCCGGTGAAATAATTGTCCACGCACAACACGTGCGACCCGGCATCGATCAGCCGTTCGCAAAGATGCGAGCCGAGAAAACCGGCACCGCCGGTGACGAGAACCCGCCGTTCAAGATGCAAAACCTGGACTCCTGGTGACAACAGCGGGCGAGACTGTGAGCTCGCCGGCTGTCAGCACGATGTCAGGCGACGCGCCGCTTCGCAAATATCGAACAGCGTGTACGGCTTGGAGATGAACACGTCGCGATCGCCGGGCGTGTCCCCCGGGTTCGGTTGGCCCGTCATGAAGATGATCGGCAACGTCGGCGCATGCTCGCGCGCCTCCTTGGCCAAGGCGCGCCCGTTCAGCACGCCGGGGAGCTGGATATCGGTCAGGAGCAGCTTGATGGCCGGATCCGCCTTCAAGATCGGCAGCGCGTCATCGCCCGACTCCGCTTCGATCACATCGAAGCCCTCGTCGCCGAGTGCCTCGGCCAACGTCATCCGGATCAAAAACTCATCCTCCACGATGAGGATGCGCGGTGAGCTGGCGGAGGTCGACATTAGCTAACAGACCCTCATCGAGGCGCTTACAGACTTTCCAAACTATGACTGTCTATCACATTATCAAGTATCACGCCGAATTCATGCCGGCGGCCTGGATCCGGCCTGGGTAGAAAACAGAGGCAGGAGATGGGCTTGCGTGTTATAGCGCATCCGTCATCTCAACCGCCGAGCACCATGCGACGCCTGATCTGCCTTTGCGCGACTTTGTTCCTCGCCTCCATGTCGGCCTCTCAAGCGACCGGGCTCGTCATCGTGGTCAATTCCGGCGACGCCTCGCTCAGCGTGCTCGACGCCACAAGCGGCGCCGAATTGCGGCGAGTGCCGGTCCTGCGCGAGCCACACCACCTCGCACTGAGCCCGAGCGGCAAGGAGTTGCTGATCGGCGACGCCGGCGGCAACGAGATGCTGTTCCTCGACCCGCTCACCGGCGAGATCCGCCGGCGGATCCCGGTCGCCGACCCGTACCAGCTGCAATTCAGCCCGAACGGAAAGTGGCTCGTGGTCACCGGGCTGGCGCGCAACCAGGTCGACGTCTACGATTCCACGACGATGCAGCTCGCCAAGCGCTTCCCGGCCAGCTCGATGCCCAGCCACATCGCCTACGCGCCCGATTCCAGCATCGCGTTCGTCACGCTGCAGGGCACCAACAAGCTGGTCGCATACAATCTGAACCAGATGTCGGTGATGTGGACCACGGAGATCGGCAACACGCCGGCGGGCGTGATCTGGCACAATGGCAAGCTGCTCGTCGCGAATATGGGCACCGACAACATCGTCGTCGCCGACCCGGTCGATGGCCATGTCGAACGGCACATCCGCACCGGGCGCGGCGCGCATCAGATCTTCCCCTCGCCCGACGGCAAACTGCTCTACGTCAACAACCGAGTCGACGGCACCACGGTCGCCCTCGATGCCAAGACACTCGACGTGCTGCGGACCTACAAAGTGCCCGGCGGCCCCGACTGCATCGATTTCGCCCCCGACGGCAAGCTGTGGATCACCCAGCGCTTCCTGCAAAAAGTCGGCGTACTCGACCCGAACACCGGCGACCTGCAATCGATCCCCGTCGGACGCTCGCCGCACGGCATCTACTTGACCAACGGCGTGCTCAACACGGCGATGCGGACCCATTGATGGTCGATCCCTTCAGCCTCGCCGCCGGATGGGTTCAGGAACACGCCCTGTTGCCGCTCCTGTACGCGACCGGCGGCATGGAGTGGGAAGAGATCTCGTTCAACTGGGCGCTTTTCGCCATCTACGGCGTCGCGCAGATGGTGATCACTTTTGCGATCTGCATGCCACTCGAGCGCTGGCGCCCGGTCGAACACTGGCCGGACCAAAAGACCGTGGGAATCGACATCTTCTACACCTTCATCTCCCGCGTCGGCGTGCTGCCGCTCGTTACCTTCGTCCTATTTTATGAAATTCAGGTTAATCTGAACGGCTGGCTCTCCGATCACGGCTGGGTCCCGCCGACCCTGGAGCGGGTGTTCCCATTCCTCATGGGCCACCATCTGCTGACCTTCTTCGTCTACGCCATCATTCTCGACCTCGGCGAGTATTGGCGCCACCGCCTCTCGCACACGATCGGCTGGTGGTATGGCCTGCACTCGTTGCACCACGCCCAGCGGCAAATGACGTTCTGGTCCGATGACCGCAACCATCTGCTCGACGACCTGATCGGGTTCGTCTGGTTCATGGCCATCGCCCTGCTGATCGGCATCCCGCCGCTGCAATTCCCCCTGCTCGTCCTCCTCCTGCGCCTGATCGAGAGCCTGTCGCACGCCAACACACGCCTCTCGTTCGGCTGGCTCGGCGATCGGCTGCTCGTCTCGCCGCGGTTCCACCGCATCCATCACGGCATCCTCGCCGCCGGCGCCCGCAGCTGCAACTACGGCGCTATCCTGCCGTGGTGGGACATGCTGCTGGGCACGGCCGATTTCGGACGTGCCTATGCCGGAACCGGCGACCCGGGTGCGCCGGAAGCCATGGCCACCGGAACGTATCTCCAACAGCAAATGGCCGGGCTGCGCCGGATGGTGCGCTTGTCGCGCTGGGGCCGCCGCCGCGCGCCGACCGCGCGCGCCGGCTAGCCTACTCCTTCTCGAGATCCGCGATATCGGCGTCGCTGAACCCGAAATGGTGCGCGATCTCATGGATCAGCACGTTGCGGACCAGATTGAACAACTCTTCCCCCGTCTCGATCCACTCCAGCAGGATCGGCTCGCGGTAGAGCAGGATCATGTCCGGCTCCTGCCGCGTCTCGCCCGCGCCTTTCTCCCCGATCGGCACCCCGCGATACAGACCCGTCAGGTCCCACGCGTTCTCGATCCCCAACTCGGCCAGCGTCTCGTCATCCGGCGCCTCTTCGACCAGGATCGCGACCCCGCGGACCTCTCGGCGCAGCTTGGCCGGCATCGCCCTGAGGGCGTGTTCGGCCAGCTCGACGATGTCTTCGGCACTCGGGGGCGCGCCGAACCGTGTCAGCGCCGTGCTAGGATCGTCCATCGCCGTATCCCGCCTGAACCGGAGCCCGTAGGCAAGTCATGCAGACACTGACAGCGTCCGAACGCGAAAGCTTCTTACAAACGACACCGCACTGGCAGCTCACGCCCGACCGCGACGCGATCGCCCGCGCGTTCAAGTTCGCCGATTTCGCCGCGGCTTGGGCGTTCATGGGCCGGGTCGCGGCCATCGCCGAGCGGATGGATCACCATCCGGAGTGGTCCAACACCTATAATAAGGTGAACATCGTGCTCACGACCCACGATGCCGGCGGCCTGACCCGGCGCGACACCGACATGGCCGCCGCGATCGACGCCGTCGTGGCCGCCTGATGGACGCCGCCCAACCCGCCGCCGCCGCGCACGAACTCACCCGCTTGCTCGACGTGATGGTCCGCCTGCGCGACCCGGTCGCCGGCTGCCCCTGGGACCGCGAGCAGGATTTTAACAGTATCGCCCCCTACACGATCGAGGAGGCCTACGAAGTCGCCGACGCGATCGCGCGCAACGACATGATCGACCTGCCCGACGAGCTGGGCGACCTGCTGTTCCAGGTCGTCTACCACGCCCGCATGGCCGAGGAGGCCGGGCTGTTCGATTTCGCCGATGTCGCGCGGGCCATCGCCGACAAGATGATCCGCCGTCACCCGCACGTCTTCGGCGACGCCGCAACCACGCCGGGCTGGGAGGCGCACAAGCAGCAGGAACGCGCCGCCCGGCAACGGTCCGGCACCCTGGAAGGCATCCCGGCCGGCCTGCCGGCGCTGACCAAGGCCTTGAAGATCACCAAGCGCGCCGCCCGGGTCGGGTTCGATTGGCCGGATGCCGAACGCGTGCTGCAGAAGCTGGAGGAGGAGATCGCCGAGGTGCGCGCCGAACTGCCCGGAAGCGATCCGGCGCGGCTGGCCGACGAAGTCGGCGACGTCCTGTTCGTCGCGGCCAATCTGGCGCGCAAGCTCGGGCTCGACCCGGAAGCCTGTCTGCACGGCGCCAATGACAAGTTCAGCCGCCGCTTCGAGGCCGTCGAGCGCCGGGTCGCGGCGGACGGCCTAGCCCTCTCCGACACCGGGCTCGAGCGAATGGAAACCGAGTGGCAGGCCGTGAAGATGGCGGAGCGCACGCATTCCGTCATTCCCGGGCTTGACCCGGGGACCCAGAACCGCGACCCCGCACCGCCCGCCAAACCGTGATCGGCGCCATCAGCGCCCTCCTCGTCTGCCAGCTCGCCGGCGAACTCCTGTCCCGCGGCCTCCATCTGCCCGTCCCCGGTCCCGTGCTCGGCATGATCCTGCTGCTGATCGGATTGCTCGCCCGCGACCGCGAGGGTCAGCCGCCGGCCGCGCTCGACGAGGTCGCCAACGCCCTGCTCGGCAATCTCGGCCTGCTCTTCGTGCCCGCCGGCGTCGGCGTCGTCCTCTACGGCCCGCTGCTGGCCCGCAACTGGGCGCCGATCGCCATGGCCGTGCTCGTCGGCACCGTCGCCGCGATCGGCTTCACCGGCTGGCTCGCCCAAAAACTGCTGCGGCGCTTCGGATGAGCGACGAACTCGCCGAGATCTGGGTCTACCTCGCCCGCGAACCCCTCACCGCCCTGACCGCCACCCTCCTCGCCTGGATGGCCGGCCTTAAGGTCCAGCAATGGGCCCGCCGGCATCCGCTCGCCAACCCGGTCCTCATCGCCGTCACCCTGCTCGCCACCGGCCTCCTGCTCTCCGGCATCGACTACCGCGCCTATTTCGCCGGCGCCCAATTCGTCCACTTCCTCCTCGGCCCGGCCACCGTCGCCCTCGCGCTGCCGCTCTACCGCCAGTGGCGGGTGGTCCGGCATTCGTTCGTGGCGGTCCTGGTCTCGATCACCGTCGGCGGCCTGTTCTCCGCCGCATCGGGCGTCGCGCTCGCCATGCTGTTCGGCGCGGCTCCCGACGTGATGGCCTCGCTCGCGCCGAAATCGGTCACGACGCCGGTCGCGATGGGGGTGGCCGAGCGCCTCGGCGGCCTGCCGTCGCTGACCGCCGCGGTGGTGATCTGCTCCGGCATCGTCGGCGCCTCGCTCGGCCCGCTGGTCCTGACCTTCTGCGGCGTCACCGACTGGCGCGCCCGCGGCCTGGCCATCGGCACCGTCTCGCACGGCATCGGCACCGCTCGCGCCCTCTCCGTCAACGCCACCGCGGGCGCCTTCAGCGGCCTGGCCATGGGCCTGAACGCGCTGGCCACCGCCATCCTACTCCCCCTGCTCTGGCACCTGGTATTGGGTCCGTGATCTGCGGTACAGCACGTCCATGAACGCCGAACCCACCCAGATCGTCTTCGTCCCGGCCCTGCTCTGCGACGAGGGCCTCTACGCCGATGTCATCGCCCGCTTGGGCAATGGCGTCTCCGCGCAAGTGCTCATGTCGCCCAAACCGACGCTCGAAGCGAGCGCCGCCGACATCCTGGCCCGCGCCCCCGCCTCCTTCGTCCTGGTCGGCACCAGCTACGGCGGCAACCTCGCCCTGGAGATCGCCCTAACCGCGCCCGATCGCGTCAAAGCCCTCTGGCTCATGGGCTGCGACCCGGCCCCCGCCCCGGACGGCCGCCCCGACCTCGCCGCCGCCCTCACCGCCACGCCCGACGCCGTCATCGACATGCTCACCGCCCGCGTCGCGCACCCCGACCACACCAGCGCCGCCTTATCCTTCAACGCGATGGCCCACGCCGTCGGCAGCGCCGCCGGTGCGGCGCAAGCCACCGCGCTCGGCGTCCGCAAGGACGCCCGTCCCCGCCTGGCGGCCCTGACCATGCCAGCCTTGGTCCTGTGGGGATCGGACGACGCTCTCGTCCCGGTCGCAGTCGGACAAGCTCTCGCCGCCGCCCTGCCCCACGCCCATTTCCACCAATTCGCACCCTGCGGCCATCTCCCGACCCTCGAACAGTCCGCCGAAGCGGCCTCCCTCTTCCACCGCTTCCTGCAAGACGAACTCTAATCCACCGTGACGTATAACGACCCGATCACCCGATCCGGCGCGCCGGCAGCGACCAAGCCAGCACCGACGCGATCCCGCTGAACACCGCCAGCGTCAGGAACGCCGCCCGGAACGCCCCGATCACGTCGGCGGACAAACTCGCCCGCATCTCCGGCGCCACCGTCGCCAACACCCCCGGCCCTCGCTCGACGATGTCGGCGAACAGGCTCGCGACCGCCGGGTCCTGCGCGGCCAGCGCGGCGAACAGCACCGCCCCCACCGAGGCCGTCCCGAGCGCGGCCCCGATCGAGCGCGTGAACTGCACGCTGGCCGATGCCGCGCCCAAATTCTTCGGCCCGGCCTCGATCTGCACCGTCAGCTGCACCACCGGCATGGTCGTCCCGGTCGCCACCGAAATGACGATGAACAGCAACGGCAGCCAACCCAGCGGGATCGACGGCCCGAAGAGTGCCAGCACCACCCACCCGCAGGCGACCACCGGCTGCCCGAATGACGGAAACACCGCCGTCCGCCCCGTCTTGACCATCAAGCGCCCGGTCATGATCGAGCCCACCGCGATCCCGGCCGTCAACGGCAGCAGCAGCAGCCCGACCCGGGCCGGGTCGGCGCCGCGCACCACCTGCAGGTAGATCGGCATGAACGTCACCGCCCCGACGATCATCGCGCCGACGCACGCCGCCATGGCGTCGCAGCGCCAGATCGACGGCATCGCCAGGATGCGGACCGGGATCAGCGGCGACGCCGCCCGCCGCTCCTGCCGCACCAGCAGCCACAACGAGAACCCGGCCAGCGCCACCAACCCGGCAATCAGCGGCACCGCCGACACCGACAGCCGCTGCGCCCGCTCCAGCGCCAGCAGCAGCGGGATCACGAACCCGGCCAACAAACCCATCCCCAGCCAGTCGAACCGGAACGTCGCCCCGGCATTCGTCCGGTTCGGCAGCCGGAAGGCGAGCGCCATCGCCACCGCCCCGAGCGGCAGGTTGACGTAGAACACCGACGTCCAGCCGAAATGCTGCGTCAGCCATCCGCCCGCGACCGGCCCGAAGGTGGACGAGACCATGAACGTTCCCGCCAGATAGCCCTGGAACCGCGGCCGCTCCCGCGGCGGCACGATCTCGCCGACCAGCGCCTGCGACAGCGTCATCAACCCCCCGCCCCCGGCCCCCTGCAACACGCGCGCGGCGATCAAGGCGAGCATCGTCGGCGCCATCGCACAGAGCACGCTGGCGACCAGGAACACCGTCAGCGCGATGAACAACAGCTTCCGCCGCCCCAACACGTCGCCCAGCTTGCCATAGACCGGCGCCGCGATCGTCGTCGCCATCAGATACGCGACCACCACCCACGAGACCCGTTCGACATCGCCCAACGACCCCGCGATGTTCGGCAGCGCCGTCGCCACGATGGTCTGATCGACCGACGCGAGGAACATCGGCAGGCAGACCGAGGGGAAGACTTTGAAGAACTGCGCCAGCGTGATCGTCGGCGCGGTCGGGTCGGCCGCTTGGGCGGGAGTGGACATCGGGGGCCAGAGTAGGAGCGGCGGGCCCGATCGGCAACGCGGCATGCTCATGTGTGGATCGCGAACTGCAACGATCCACTGAGGTGGACGTCCGTGCGACGACACCCATGTCGAGTGCGCTTGAGGCAGCAAGCCGCCCCCCGACTTTGGCGCGCTCCCTGGTCGCGTAGATGTCCGAGATGACAATGTCGGCCTGGCCGCTCTGCCGCGTGGTCAACAGGGCCGCGAAGGCGACCGGCGGGTAGCATCGGCGCGAGCCGGTGATGCACCACCGAGCGCGAGGCCGATCGCACCGGCGATGACCGCGACGAGGCGCAACTTGTTTCGAAAGTGATCAATCATGGTTCGACCCGCTGCCGTTGCTCAGGCTGGCATCCGGGGGTGCCGGCGATGCCAGTCGGTGGCGGATTGGAACGCGACCCCGGCGCGGGCGAGCATCGCTTCCGCCCAGTGCGGCGCGATGAGCTGAAACCCGATCGGCATCCCATCCTGCTCGGTAAAGCCGCCCGGCAGGGTCAGGGCCGGATGACCTGTCATGTCGAACGGACAGGTGAATTGGAGCAATCCCTTCATCACGGCCTCGTCGGCTCCGAGATTGCCCATGAAGGCCAGGGTCGGTGCGGCGAACGACTGCACTGGAACCAGCAGCAGATCGATCCCGTCGAAGATCGCGTTCACCCGTGCCGTGAAGGCCAACCGGCGCATATAGATCGCGTGAAGATCAAAGGCGGAGACATCGTGTCCCTGCGCGATCAATTGCGACAGGATCGGGCCATACTCGTCCCGTCGCGCCGGCCATGTTCCGGCATGCGCCGCGGCAACCTCGAGGGCGCAGAGCGGGAACCAGTCGCGGATGATCTGGGCCGGGTCGGGGAAGCGGATGTCGATCATGACCGCGCCCAGCCCAGCCAGCGCGGCGGCAGCGCCGGCCATCGCCGCCTTGGTGTCGTCATCGGCACCGTCTGCGTTCCAGCCCGGGTCGAGCCCGATGCGCAGCCCGGCGATCCCCCGATCCGCCCCCTCGAGGTAATCCGGAACCGCGATGTCGGCCGCCGTCGGGTCGTGCGGATCAGCCCCGGCGATCACGCCCAGCATCGCCGCCGCATCCGCCGCGCTCCGCGTCATCGGCCCGACATGATCCAGGCTGGGCGCCAGATCGAACACGCCATATCGGCTGACCCGGCCCCAACTCCCCTTGAACCCGGTCAGCCCGTTGGCCGCCGACGGGAAGCGGATCGATCCGCCGGTATCGGACCCCAACGAGCCGTAACAAAGCCCGGCCGCCGTCGCCGCCCCCGACCCGGAGGAGGACGACCCGGTCCAATGCGTCGGCCCCCACGGATTGAGCGGCGCCGCGATCGCCGGATGATGCGCGGAATAGGCCCCTTCGGTCATCTGCAGCTTACCGAGGATGATCGCGCCGGCCTCCCGCAGCTTGCGAACGACGGTGCAATCCTCGGTTGGCACGAAATCCCGATGGATCGTCGTGCCCGCCGCGGTCGGGTGCCCCGCCAGCCAGCACAGATCCTTCACCGCGACCGGCGCGCCATGCAGTCGGCCCCGCCACTCGCCGCGCGCGATCTCCGCCTCGGCTTGCCGGGCCGCCGCCATCGCCTCGTCCTCGAGCACGAGCGCATAGGCGTGGATGCCGCCATCGAGCGCACCGATCCGATCCAGCTGGGCGCGCGTCGCCTCGACCGGCGAGACCTCCTTGCGCTGGATCAGCCGCGTCAGCTCCAGCAGCTCCAGGTCGTGCAGCGCCGGCATCAGAAACTCTTCCAGTCGCCATCGGCCTCGAACGCGGCAGCGGCGGCGTAGATCGTGCTCTCGCCCCAGTGCCGCCCGATCAGCATCGCACCGACCGGTAGGCCATCGACCATGCCGCACGGTAGGCTCATCGCCGGGTGCCCCGTGACGTCCATCGGCGCGGTGTTGGCGATCATCTCGAACGCGCGCTGGACGTAGAGCGGCAAGGGCGCATCGGCCGGCGGGATCGGTGTCGCCACCATCGGCACCGTCGGCATCAACAACAGGTCGAAGCGGGACAGCGCGGCGTCATAGGCGGCCGTCAGCCGGCGGGCGATGTTCTGCGCCTTGCCGTAGTACCGGCCGCGATAGTGCCGGGTGAAATACTCGCCGACGAGCATCGAGACCTTCAGCGAGTCCGACAGATCGTTCGCCCGCTCGCGCCAGGACGCATGCGCGTCCATCATGCCGACCGTGTAGAGCCCCTTCCAATTATAGCCCATGCCGTTGCCGCGCATCATTTGCGCCTGCAGCCCCTCGTTGCCGATCGGTGACCAGATATCGCGGCCGATCCGGTGCATCGGCACGGCCACCTCCTCGACCACGGCGCCCATCCGCGCGAACCGCTCGCCGGCCGCGCGCACCTTCGCGTCGGACTCTGGCTGCGAATTGTCCCAGCCGAAGCCCTCCGTCACCACGCCGATCCGCATCCCTTTCACACCGCGCCCGAGCGCTTCGGTGTAGGGCTCGACCTGAACCGCGTATTGCCGCGGATCGAGCCCGTCCGGCCCGGCCAACACCTCCAGCATCAGCGCGTTGTCGGCCACCGTCGCCGTCATCGGCCCGGTATGGTCGATCGTCGCCTCGATCGGCATCACGCCGGTATAGGGCACCAGCCCCCAACTGCCCTTCATGCCATAGATGCCGCAGAACGCGGCCGGGATGCGGATCGACCCGCCCTGGTCGCCACCGATCGCCATATCGACCGCGCCGGCCGCCACCAGCGCACCGGAGCCCGACGACGAGCCGCCCGCCGAATAGCCTCGCTTATGCGGATTGTGCACCGGGCCGAGCGCGCCGGTGTGGCTGCCGCCGGACAGGCAGAAGCTCTCGCAATGCGCCTTGCCGAGGATGGTCGCGCCGGCCTCGAGCAGCCGGGTCACGATGGTGGCGTCGATGTCGGGCATGTAGCCCTCGAGCGTGGCGGCGCCGTTCATCATCGGCACGCCCGCGAGGCAGACATTGTCCTTCAGCGCGACGCGCTTGCCGGCAAGCGGACCCCCGGGCGTGCCCTTGATCTCGGTCTTGATGTACCAGGCGTTGTATTCGTTTTCCTCCGGCCCCGGCTGGTACCCCGGCGTGCGCGGAAAGCTGACGCGCGGTTTCTCGTCCGGCATCGCATCGACGACGTTGTAGGACGCGACGGCGCCCTGCATCAGCTCGGCGAACTGCCCGAGCCGCTCCGGCGTCAGGTCGAAGCCGAGATCGATGGCGATATCTTCCAACTGGTCTAGGGTAGGCGACGCGACACTCATACGAATTCCTCTTTTTTGAGGGCTCTAGGCGGCCATGCCGACGAATTCGGCGATCAACGCCGGGTCCTGCACCGCTTGCGGCGTCGTCTCGCGGGTGATGGCGCCTTTCTGGATGATCAGCACACGGTCGGAGAGGGCAGCGATGAAATCGAGCTTCTGCTCGACGAGCAGAATCGTGAGATCGCGCGACCGACGCAGCGCGAGCAGGATCTCGATGATCTCCTCGTTGATCGACGGCTGGATGCCCTCGGTCGGCTCATCGAGCAGCACCAGCCGGGGATCTCCGCACAGGCAGCGCGCCAAGGCCAAGATCTGCTGCTCGCCGCCCGACAGCGCACCGCCGATCCGGTCGAGCAACGGGCGCAGGCGCGGAAACGTGTCGAGCATGGTCTCGATCGTCTCCGCTTCCGGCCGCTTGGACCGCAGACACCCCATGCGGAGGTTCTCCCGCACGCTCAACGTGCCGAAGATCTGCCGGCCCTGCGGCACGTAGCCGAGTCCGAGCCGCGCCCGCGCCGTGGGCGATAGCCGGGTGATGTCCTGCCCCTGCAGCGTCACCTGCCCGGCCGTCGCCGGCAGATACCCCATCAGCGCCTTGAGCAGCGTCGTCTTACCCATGCCGTTATGGCCGAGGATGCCGACGACCTCACCGGCATTCACGCCGAGCGTGGCGCCATTGAGAATGGGGATGCGCCCATACCCGGCCCGCAATCCGCGAACCTCCAGCATCAGGCTGCCTGCTTGCCGAGATAGACGTCACGCACCGCTTGATCGGCCAGAACCGCGTTCACGTCGTCCTCCACCAAGATGCTCCCCTGATTGAACACGGTGACCCGGCGCGCGATCATGCGGATGAACTGCATGTCGTGCTCGACCACGATCAGCGCCTGGCGGCGATTGATTTCGCGGATCAGATCGGCGGTCCGCAACACCTCGTCATGCGTCATGCCGGCGGCAGGCTCGTCGAGCAACACCACTTCCGGCTCCTGGGCCAGCACGGTGGCGATCTCGACCCATTGCCGCTGCCCATGCGCCAGCTGGCCGACGAGCCGATCGGCGATGCCGGTCAGCCGGGCGCGGGTCAACGTCTCGTCGGTGATGCGCCGGGACTGGATGGCCGACTTGCCGCGGAACGCCGCGACGGCCACGTTCTCGCGTACGCTCAGCCCGTTGAACACGTTCGGAACCTGCGTCTTGATGCCGATCCCGAGCCGGGCGATGGCGTGCGGCGCAGCGCCGGTGATGTTCTTGCCGCGAAACATGACCGTGCCGCTCGTCGGGATCAGTTGCCCCGTCAGCATCTTGAAGAACGTGCTCTTTCCAGCACCGTTCGGACCGATCAGGCAGCGCAACTCTCGCTCACCGAGGGTGAAGTCGACGTTGTTGACGGCGGTCACCCCGCCGAAGCGCATCGTCGCGCCCTGAGCCTGGATGAGCGGGACCATCATGGCTTCGCCTCGGCGGCGATCGCGTCCGGCGTCGGATCGCGGCGGCGCAACAGAGACAGTGCCATATCGCGGATCACCGGGACGATGCCTTGCGGGACCAGGAGCACGAAGACCACCAGGATCACCCCGAGCACGAGGTTGGCGTTGACCAAGGCCTGCGCGCCCAACAGCGTGATGAGATATTGGATCGCAACCGCGCCCAGGATCGGGCCGAGTAGCGTGCCGAGCCCGCCGACCAGGACGTAGATCAGGATCTGGGCGGATGTGGTGAGCGAGAAGGCGGTCGGGCTGATGAACCCGCCCCAATTGGTGAACAAACACCCTGCCGCGCCCGCGATGCCACCCCCGATCGCGAACACCAGCAGCTTGTAGAGCCGCGTATCGTAGCCGAGCAGTTGCGCCCGGGTCTCGTTCTCGCGGATCGCCACCACGACCCGGCCGAAGCGGCTCCCCAGGATGCCCCGCAGCATCGCATAGACCGACACGAGGCAGCCCATGGCGGCATACCAAAGCTGCTCCGGCTCGAGCGGGCTATCGGGGGCGCCCGGCAGGTTCAACGGCGGCACGGCGGGCATGCCATTGAAGCCCCCCAACGGCGCGCTGCCGATCTTGTAGGCGTCGCCGGCCGTCGAGTTGAACACGCTGAACAGGATGATGGTCACCGTCAGCGTGATGACGCCGACATAGGCGTCGCTGATCCGGCCGTAGAACATGAAGTAGCCGAGCAGCGCCGCGAACAGCATCGGCAGCACGATCGAGCCCACGACCGCCCAGGTGCTGTCGCCCATGTTGATGGCGATCACCGCGTAGCAGTAGCCGCCGAGCCCGAAGAAGGCGGATTGGCCGAACGACATGATGCCGCCATAGCCCCAGATGAAGCCCTGGCTCAGCGCCAACACGGCCATCGCGACGAAGACGGTGGCCTGCAGCAGGCTGAACAGATCGAACACATACGGCGCGCCGAGCAGCAGGACGATCCCGAGCGCCATCATGACGAGAAAGCTCGTCATGCCGGAGTGCAACCTCATACACTCCTCCGCAGGAAGCGCCCGGTGATCCCCTGCGGCAGCAGACGGATCATGATGATCGCCGCGACGAGCAGGGCCACCTGGCCGAACACCGGTGTCGTGGCAAAGCTCGCCAACTCGCTGATCGCCCCGAACAGGAACGAGGCCAACCCGGTGCCGGTGATGATCGCCGGGCCACCGCCGAGCACGGTGATGAACGCCTTGGCGATGAACGCCGCACCCATGCCGGGCGAGACGCCCGAGATGGGCGCCAGGATGCCGCCCGCCAGCCCGGCCAGCGCGGAGCCAGCCGCGAACGTCACCATGTAGATCAGCGGCGGCGCGACACCGAGGGCGGCGGCCATGTCGGGGTTCTGCATGGTGGCCCGCACGACCAGCCCGAACCGCGAGTAGCGCAGCACCGCCCAGATCAGCGCACAAATCCCGATCGCGAGCACGATCACCAGCACGCCGTAGAGGCTGGCCTGATAACCGCCGATCGAAAATCCGCCGCCGAGCGGGTTCGAGACGCCGCGGACGTTGTTGCCGAAGATCGTCGTGATCAGGCCGATGAGCGCGAGGCTGAGCCCCCAGGTCGCCAACATCGTGTCGACCATGCGGCCGTAGAGGAACCGGATCAGCCCGCGCTCGACGATGAGGCCGATGATCCCGCAGACGAGTGGCGCCAGCACCAGCATGCAGAGCCAGATGTTCAACCCGGCATTGGCTGAGACCACCGTGGTGTAGGCGCCGAGCATGACGAACTCGCCATGCGCGAGATTGATGACCCTCATCATCCCGTAGATGACGCCGAGCCCGATACTCAGCAGCAACAACAGCGCGATACTGTTGAGGACATTGAAGGTCAGCAGGCCGAACAGCGCCATGGTCTAGTTCGACACCTCGATCACGAACTGCTTGTTGATGTTCGGGTTGGCCACGAGGTCGCATACGGCAGCCGTGTCCGACGGAAGCTGATCCGGATACGACTTCAGCACGTCCCAGAGCTTGTCCTTGGCGACTGCGAGATAGGCGTCGCGGACCGCATGATGGGTCTTGTTGTCGAGCGAGACCTTTCCCGAGGGACCATCGACCGAGATACCGCTCTCGAGCACCGGGATCAGCTTGTCGCGCTCCACCGCGCCGGCTTTGCGGACGCCCTCGGCCCACAGCATGAATCCTTCATAGGTCGCGCAGGCGAGTTCGCTGATGTACGGCATGTCGTTGCCGAATTTGGCGTGCAGCTTATCCACGAAGCCGGTGCTCGCCGGCGTCTTGATCTCCTGATAGTAGCCGTACGCCGTCACGATCCCGTTGCTCTCGACCGGATCAAGCGTGGCGACCTCGTTGACGAGGCCGAAGGTGGTCGATGCGATCGGAATGCGCGGCTTCATGCCGGCTGCCGTCCATTGACGGTAGAACGCCGTGTGGTTAGCGCCCACGAGCGCGGAGAGTACCACGGACGGTGCGGCGCGCTGTATCTTGCTGATCGTTGCCGAGAAATCGGTGACGTCGAGCGGAAAGAACTCGATGGCGTCGACCGTTCCGCCACCGTCCTTGACGTATTTGTTCATCCACTTGGCGGTGATCTGGCCGTAATTGTAATCGGCGGCGACGATGTAGGCCTTCTTGCCGAAATTCTCCATCGCGTACGGGACCAGCTTGTTGACGGTCTGCGCCGGTGTCGTCCCGGTGCAAAAAATATCGCGATCGCACACACCGCCTTCGTAGAGCACGTTATAGAAATACAATGTCTTGTATCGATCGAACACCGGCCGGATCGCCTCGCGCGAGGCCGAGGTGATGCCGCCGTGAACCACCGCCACCTTGTCGCGGAGCGCGAGTTGCTGGGCGTATTGCGAGTAGAGCTGGATGGTCGATTGCGTATCGTAGTTGACCAACTCGACCGGGCGTCCGAGCAGGCCGCCGGCAGCGTTCACCTCGGCCACCGCGAGTTGGATCGTGTCGAACATCGCCTGCCCCGATGCGCCGATCGGCCCCGATAGATCGAGCAGGCTGCCGACCTTGATCGGGTCGGCGCCGAGCGCATGCCGGGCGATCAGCGGCGCGGCAAGCACTCCGCCGCCGAGCGACAATCCCGCTTGCATGAGCGAGCGGCGGGAGAATTTTCCGTGGTGCATCATGCGATCCTTCTCGATCTCTGAGCGATGTTTCGAGCCGCGGAGGCATTCAGGTCGACGCTGTATCGCCGACCAGCGCTTCCTCCAGCCAACGATCTCGGGGCTCCGGATTGCGGCGGCGCTGCCAACTCAAGGCTCGCGTTCCATTTGGACCGGATGGTAAGCAACGCTGCTCACGGCCAGTCTAAACAGTGTCGGTCAGCCCAGATCAAGTCAAGCCTCCCTTTCGTTTGAGGCCGCTTGTTATTTATGCAACATCGCGCCGAATACGCCCAAAAACGATGCGAATTCTGTCGCGTCCAACTCGGCCCTCGAGTGGAGCGAGCGTATCACGCTGCCCTACGAGCCGTTCACCGGCACCTCGCCCGAGATCGAGGCCAGTGCGTCGCTCGCGCCGGATTATCGCGGTGGCAACATGGACCTGCCGGATGTCGCGCCGGGCTTGGAGATCATCGGATCGCCGTCAGCAGGCCAAACCCGATGAGCAGAGCACCAGCGACATGGTTGAGGCTGCGGATGGCGGCCGGAGGTAGGCTGGAGCGGAACAGGGCGGCGGCGCCGCTGATGGTCCCATACCAGGTGGCGGTGCCCAGGAACACGCCGAGGACGGACCAGAGGGTCAAGGCGGTTTCGGCAGCCCCGGCCGCGGCGTTACCGGAGGCAACAAGGAGGTAGGGCACCACCGTGAGCGGATTGCAGAGCGCCACGGCAAACGAGGACGCGAAAGCGTGGCGGGAACAGATGGGCGCCACCGAATGCGCGCTAGGAGGGCGGCGGACGAGCACGCGAGCGCCAAGGAAGACCAGCATCGCGCAAGACAGCAGGCGGATGGGCTGGTTCCAATGGGCGAGCTGCGCGGCCACTGCACTTGCGCCGGTGATTGCGAGCGTCGCGTAGAAGACATGGACACTGGACGCGCCGAGACCCGTGACGAAGCCAACCACGGGGCCGATGGAAATGCTGCGCTGGACGCAAAGCAAGCCGATCGGGCCGAACGGGGCCGCGACGGACAGGCCGAGCAGGGCGCCAGTGACGAGGGAAGCGATCATTCGTGCACCGCTGCCGCCCCGCGAGGATAGGGCGCGAACGCGGTACACGAGTCTCGGCCGCTCGCAATCAGCATGACGATAACCCCCGAAGTTGATAACCTATTTTCGCAGGCGGATGGCCGTTGGCATCCACCAAACGGGGGGCTCGCGTCAGCGAGCCTGGACAGAGCTCGGTGCGAGCTAGTGACCGGAGGGAGTAGTTGCAGGAAAACACCTTTTCGTCGGTGCTGACATTGATCCATCGGGCGGCCGTTTCTCCGGCCGCGTGGGACCCTCTGCTGCGGCAACTGGCCGAGTTGACGGGGTGTGTGGCCGGAGGATTGACAGTGGAACGGTTCGCGAGCCGGCAGGGGGCGCCGCTGACCTTCTTTGGGTTCGATCCGCACCATGTCTCGCGGTGCTTCGATCAATACCTTCCATTGAACCCGCTGTTCGAGATCGAGCGGCGGATGCAGCGGGGGTTCCTGGTGTCCAACGGCGATGTGGTGCCCCTGCCCGAGTTTCGCCGATCCGAGTTCTTCAACGGGTGGGCGCGGCCGCAGGGGTTGTGCAGCCCCGTGACCGTGGTGCTGCACCGGACGAACTCCATCTACGTGCCCTTGACGCTGGTGCGGCCGGATGGCGCGGGCGAGGTGACAAAGGCTGGGCGAGCGGCGCTGTCCCGCTTCGTCCCACACTTGGTGCATGCCATGGACATTGCCGTGCGGCTGCAGTCGCACGTCGGAACCTCGGTGCTGGAAAGCCTTCCGTACGGGGCGGTGCTGCTGGACGAGGCGGAGCGCATCGTATTCGCGAATGCGGCGGCAGAGGAATTGCTGCGAACGGCAGATGCGGCGGTGTTCCGCCGCGCCGGGCGATTGACCGCGAGGGAGCCGCGGGCGGCCCGGCGGCTGCAGGCGGCGGTCGCGGCCGGGCTTGGCTTGGCTGGACCGGTCCGGGGTGCGCAGGTCTGCGTACCACGGCCGGGCGACAACGGCCCCTTGCGGGTCCGTCTGGCCCCCCTGCCCCGGGTCGACGATGTCTGGCAGACGTTGAACGAGGGGGGGTCGGGTTCGGCGCGCTGCCTGGTGCTGCTCAGCTGTGCGGATACCGGCACCGTAGCCCGGCAATACGGTCTCACACCGGCGGAGGCGCGGGTGATGGCAGCCATCGTCGTGGGTAAGGGGCTGGCCGCGGCAGCGCGGGACCTGGGGATCGCGCGGTCCACCGCACAAAGCCACCTGGACAAGATCTTTCAAAAGACGAGGACGAATCGACAGGCCGAACTGGTAGGCTTAGTGAACGGAGAGGTCAGGTCATAAAGCCGGAGGCGGGGGTAGGATGACTGAGGAGATCCGGACCTTCACCGGACTGCGTGGCGTGCTGGCCGTGGCGGTGATGATCGATCATTATGCGGCGGTTGATTTCTCTGCACCGTTTCCGCTGTCGATGCTGCCGCACTTCTATCTGTCGGTAGACTTGTTCCTGCTGTTGAGCGGGTTCATTCTTGCCAAGACCTATGAGGATCGGCTGCGAAGACTGCCGTTCGCAGCCGGTTATGGAATGTTCCTCGGCCGGCGGATCGTGCGCTTGTGGCCGCTTTACGCGCTGACGACGGTTGCGTGCTTCGGGTTGGTGAGAGCGGGCTTGCTGACGTTCCTGCACCCCGACGCTTCTTGGGCCGCCTTGGGGGCGAACCTGCTGGCCGTGCAGAGCTGGATTTGGCCAGGGTCGAGCTTGAACGGGCCGGGGTGGTCGATCAGCACGGAGTGGTTTGCCAACCTCTTGTTCCCGTTGCTTGTGCCCCTGGTGCTGGGGGCAAGCTGGTGGCGGGCCCTGGGGATCGCCGGTGTGGCTGTCGCGGTATTGGCAGCAAGCGCGGCGTGGTTCGGACAGCTGTTCGACGTCCCTTCACCTTGGGTGGTGAACGTGATCACCGGGCCTGGGGCAGTGGGCCGGTGCCTGGGGGAATTCGCGCTCGGGATGGTGTGCTGGCGGATACGGGACCGAGCAGGGTGGGCGCGGGTGCTGGGTCGGGATCGAGTGGTTGTGCCCCTACTGGTCGCGTTGTTCGTGCTGATGCAGTGGACAGCCTTGGATGTGCCATTCGTGTTGGCCAGTGCGGTGTTGCTCACCGGGTTGTCGTTCGAGGCCTCGAGGGTTTCGCGAATACTGCGGTCTAGGGTGCTGATGGGGCTCGGACGCATCTCGTACTCGATATACCTGGTGCACATCCCCCTGTTGCCGGTGCGCGACACGTTGGCCGGATGGTTCACCGGTTTCGGGACCGGCGAAAGCTGGGGATTGGCGGTGATGTGCACGGCGGCGCTGGCGCTGGGACTGGCCGGGCTGTCCTGGCGCTTCGTGGAAGGCGTCGGCCGGGTGGCCTTGGTGAGGCACCGAGGCAGCATGATGGCGCGATAGCCGCATCCGGAGCCTGGCGTAGTCACGACGCGCCCACCTCCCCCGTGCCCCTCCGCTAACCGGCGAGAATTGGCCCTGTTGCAGGGAAACGCGGCAGCAACCAGCGGTCGACGTTCAAGTTGTTGGTCAGGAGATGCGGGGGCGCTTGCCGCAGCCAGTCCGAGATGCTCGCCTCCTCGTAGCTCGGTCCGTTCAGCACGCTCACCACCTCCGATGGCGTGTCTCCCGTATTGCGCACGAGGTGCCCACTATTGGCCGGGATATAGGCGCAATCACCCGGTCCTAGCTCCGCGACGGCAACGTGCTTATCCGGTCCGAACAGGGTGAAGTGGACCCGGCCCTGCACCACGTAGTGCCATTCATCAGCCTCCGTATGCCAATGCGGCGGCTGCATCGCCCCAGGTTGCATGACCATCACGACGCCGGCCATGCCCGCCATTGCGAACTGGTCACGACCGGCCGCGTGCATGTTGCCGCAAGCAGCCTGGAATCGGGGCGTTCCGCTCGTCAGACGGAACCGGTGGCTTCGTTCGGCCGGCCAGGGCCGCTCCGCCTGCGCCTCGGGACCACTCAGCGGCAGGACTTCGCCTTGCATGATGTAGGTTTCTCCCGCAGGCAGCAAGTCCACGGCGTGGATCGCCACGCCGAGCGCCTGAGCCAGTTCAGCCGGCTGCAAGCGGCTCATCCAATCGGAAAGGCCGAATGTGCCGTGCTCGGCATACAGGCCGTCGTTGAAGGCGAGGATGGCGTTGAGCGGCACGTCCCCCAGCGTCTGGATGGCGTGCGCGTGCCCCCGCGGGAAATACCAGAGATCCCCAGGTCCCACGTTCACGACCTCCATCTCACCTGAGGGGTCGACGGCGGTGATCTGCGCGTGGCCGCCCAGCACCATCGCCCACTCATCGGAGTTGTGCCAGTGCATCTCGCGGCAGCCGCCGGCATTGACGAAGAGGTGCGCGCCGGCGATGCCGGTCGCAATTGGCAACGTCCGGGTCGTGACCTCGCGCGCCCATCCGCCGGAGGTCTGCTTCAGCGGCGCCCGGTCCAAGGATGCCGTGAAGGCGGGTGCTTCGCCGGGCTTGCGTGGCAGGGTAGCCAGAGGGTTCGGCGCCGCAGCGACGTCTCGGCCAGCGGCATGGCCATCCGGCATGATCTCGGCACTGGCGCGCCGGATGGAGGCTGCTCCCATGATCAGGGATGCACCACCGATGATCTGTCGTCGTCCACCTGGAAGCATGACCGTCCCTCCGTCGCTAGAGGGTTAGGCGGTACCAGGGGTGCCCGCATCCTCCGTATGATGGAGACGGTCGCAATCTTGGGGAAGCGGTTGGCCTAGCCAAGGCCCTCTCGCAGGCCTTTGTACTTCTCATATTCGGATTGCGCGGCGTCGGCGGCGCTGTCGCAGAAACCGGTCCAACGCTCGTCCTCGGACAGGCCGCGCAGCTTGCCGTTGACATACCGGTTGAACGCCCCGCAGGCCTCTTCCGCTGCCGTGTAGAGTTTGCGCTTGGTCGCGGTCGGGGCGTTGGCCGGCATCGCTTCGGCGGCCTCGCGGGCCTGGTTGACCGGCTTCAGCGCGTCGGTCATGCCGGTGTCCTTGTCCTTGAACAGCCGCAACGTGACAGCTTGCTTCTTGACTGCGGAGGCGCGCGCCTGCGTCCAGTCGAACGCGGGCAGCGGCGTCGCCGCTGGCTGCTGCGGTTGCACCGGCGCGTTCGCCGGCTGCGGCTGCGGCTGCGGCGCCGCCACCGGGACGACGATGGCCTGGATGGCCGCCTGCTCCTGCAGGAGTTGCCTCACCGTCTTCTGAGCTTCCGAGACGTTGCCCGCCCCCCCCATCGTAAATCTGGCGTCTGCCAGCAGCTTGTACTTGTTGTTGTCGGCGTCAGACCGTCCCTCAGGCCAGCGGAAGCCCTGCAGGGCCGCCTCGACGGTGCCCAGTACCACCCGCGCGTCCGCGATTCCGGCCGACGCTACCGCGGCCAACAGCGCTTGTGCGTCATCTTCGATCTCCTTGGCAAAGTCTGCGGCCGATTGATTTGGGCCCGGGCCGTTGGCCAGCTTTGCCGTGAGGCGTTGCCACTCCGCTTGAACGGGCGCCGCCCGTGCCGCGTCGAAGAATAGGTCGATGTACCGTTTCGCCTCGGCCAGGGTGTCGGTGGCGAACTGTGTCCTGGCCGCGGCCGGGTCGACCTGACTGGCAGCAGCGTTCACCTGTGCCGACGCCTGATCCCGGATACGGTTGGTGAGCTTGCCTTTCACGAGCGCCTGGACGGCCGTGGTGCACGGTTCATCGTCTGGGAACGGAAGCTGCGCCCTCTCGGCTTGGAAGGCAGGCGTCTGCAGCTCGGTCCAGGCCCGCATGACCCTCAGCGCGCCGAGCGGCAACGTAGGAGGCTTTCCGCCCAAAGCGGTCAGCGCGACGGTAAGCTGATCCGTCGTGAAGTTACTGTCGGTAAATTCCTTGAAAGCCGCCAGGTGTTCCGGCTTGGCAGGATCGGACACGGGGAACGCCGTCGTCATGGCGTCCTTGTCCGCCTGGGAGAAAACCTGGTCGGGGTCCGCTTTCGGCGCGTTGAACAGCGTGATCTTGGGCCGTGCGGCCGGATTGACTGTCTTACTCTTGAACAGCTTGAGCATGTTTTCCGGATCGGCCATGACAATGTCCGTGGCGTTCGAACTCTCCGCCCAACCCCCCGTATTGGTGAGGAACTGCTCCATCTCGTAGCGCTGGGTGCCAGAGAGGCTCAGCAATTCCTTGTAGGCCTCCCGTTTAGGCGTCATGTCCGCGATGACCTGGTCCGCGACCGTGGCGAAATCCGCGTCTGTCGCGTCGAACAACTTCTCTCCGTACTGTCCGATCGCAATCTGCACTTCCGCCGGGCTCAGCGTCTTGGCCGCTTTTTTCAGGAACATCATCGATCGCTTGGACATGGCGAGGCTGTCCGGTCCCACCTTCTGGGACGCGCCCAGGTTGGGGTGAACCTGGTCCATCGCGGCGACTTGACCCTGCATCTCAGCGTGGATGGCAGCGGGGTCGAGCAAATCCAGGCCGGCGAGGATTTCCGGATCGAACGGCTCGAACGCGGACGGAATGGCAAGCAGGACGTTGACCGGATTCGTCGCGTTGCCGAAATTCTTAGTCTCCAGACCGCCAAACCGGTCCTTCACAGCGGGGAAGTCGTTCCGGGATGGCAGCGATGCGCCGTGGTCGATCGGGATCAGCTTAGGGTCGTTCGGATCGGCCAGGTCGACCATCAGATTGCCACCATGCCGGTCCATGCTGAGCGACATCATGTCCAGCAAGGCGATCTTTTGGACCTCGATCGGCTTGATCTTCTTGAACGTGTCGACAGGCAGATTGTGCAAGTCGGTATCGGCCCTTGCGGCCACTTGTTGCGCCGATCCGATCGCGGAAGGGGCGGCCAAATCGCCGCCGGCCAGCGCATACTGCCCGACCGATACGACCGTCGTCTCGGGCACGCCCAGATCGATGCCCGTTTGGGCCGCGAAAGCCTTCGCGCCGGCCGAGGCCAACGCCTCCTTGGCGGCCCCAGCGCCCTTCGGCGCAGTCATGCCAAGCGGGTTTTCTTCACCCTGCGTGGGCTTGAAGATATACGTCCGCTTGCCGGCGGCCTCTTGCCCGGTCCGCTGCTCCTCGACGACCTCGGTGACGCTCTTGTTGCGGGCCCAATACGAGTCCGACGCCCCCTTGGCGCCGCCGTCGTCGCCGAGCCCGCGGAGCTTCTTGTTGCCCTGTTCCAGGCGGAACGCGAATTGCACACCGGCCATCCGCATTTCCGTCTCGGCGTCCCACGGATTGGCGGCCGTGGGCCGCTTGGCGATGTCGAGGTCCATCGCCAGCGAATACTGGGTCGCTGCCTTGATCCCTTCCTCGCATTGCTGCTTGCGGCTCAGGGCGCCCTTGCTCGGCTGCTTGGTCGCGTAGCTCTTCTCGAAATGCGCGAGGTAGGCCTGCGCCGCCCCGACCATCTCGCCGCACTTGACTTTGATGTCCTCGGCTTGCGGCTTGGGCACCGGCTGTTTCGGGTCCACGCCTTTCTTGGCGTTCTCCACCGCCTGCATCTTGTCCAGGTAGGCCTTGAATTCCTTGCCGGCGTCGCCGTTGAACTCACGCAAGTTCTTGGCCATGCCCTCCGGCAGGTTGCTCAACTTCACGTTGGCCAGAATCCCCTCCATCGCGGCGAAGGTGCCGATCTGACCGGCGATCTTCCTCTTCTGCGCGAGTGCCGCATCCGCCTGGCTCTTGGCGCGCAACACCGCGGCCGCCGCGGCCGTCTGCGCCGGCAGGGATTGCAGCGCGCCGACGAAGTTCCCGCCCTGCACCGCGCCGGTCACCGCGGCCTTGGCCGTGGTATAGGCCTGCTTCGTCGCCGCCACCTGCGGGGAGAGCATGGGCGCGGCCAGTAGCCGCTCGGCCGTGTCGAAGCTCGGCTTGGCGGCTGCGGCCGCGGTCTCGTAGGCGTCCTTGCCGGGATTGGGCGCGGGCGGCAGCGGCGGTGGCGGCCGCATCGGCGGGACCGCAAGATCCGGACTCGAGTTGGCGCGCGCCACACCACGCGCGATGCCGGAGGCCATGAGGAACTGCCGCCCCCTGGCCGAGGCGACGCGCCGTGCCTTCGTCGTTGATCCGCTCATGCTCCGGCCCTCCTCAGATGCTGGCCATCACGTCCGCCAGGGCGGCCGTGACGGTGGGCTTGATGTCCATCGGGATGAACCCGTTGTCGTCGATCATGTTGATCAGGCGGTCGGACGCGACGCGCTGCTGGAAGCTGGCCACGATCGACTTGGCCTGGTTGGCGAGCGCCGCCTTCTGCGCCGGGTCGGCGGCGGCGCGGATTTCGCTCAGCTTGTCGCTCAAGCTGTCGTCGAGCACGTCCATCAGGCGATCCAGCATGCCGACATTGCTGGCGATTTCCTCGGCATCGTCCTCGTCCTGGGTTTGCGCCACGATCTCGCGCTGCAGTACCGTGACCTGCTGCCCGACATAGCTGCGCGCGCGGTTCCACGTGATGAGCGCTTCGGCGAGGCGGATTCCGGCCTTGTTGCCGTCGGCTTGGCCGCCGCCGCCCTGCTTGCTGAGCGCTACCAACTCGAACAATCGCTCGCGCGCGACGGCCGTGTCGCCCGCCTGGATCGCGGCCTCGAGCGCCTTGTCCTCACCCTCGATCTTCGCGGCCAGGGTCGCCGAGGCCGCCTTGGCTACGTCGAGCGCCGCCGCCAGCCCCTGGCGCGCCTTGCGCACCTTGTCCATCTCCTCGTTGCCGGGAGGGAGCGGCGCCTGCAGCATCTTCTCCAGGCCGTCCATCAGCGCGACGGCAGTCTTGAAATTGTTCGTGGCCAGCTGGATGTTCGCCGTCTTGGCCAGCTTGGTCATCTGCTCCTGGTTGTTCGGATCCTTCGGCAGGCGAGCCATCATCTGCTTGACCAGATCGCCGAGACGGGCCTTCAGCGCGGCCGGGTCGGCCGTGGGCTCCGCCGCGGCGGGCGGAGGCGGCGCTGGCGGGGCGGCCAGCTCCTCGGCCTCGTTTTCGAGCGAGGGGTCCGCATTGATCAGGATCGCGGAATAGCCGGCCCGCTTGGCCAGCTTGTTCAACGTGACGATCGTGCCGCCCGCCTCGGACCGGTTGACGGTGAACCTCAACGTGCCCGGATCATTCTCCGCGTCGACCGTGACCCGGCCGAACCGAACCGTCTGCGCGTCCAGCAGGTTTTTGCCTGCCGCCTTCATCATCGTCGCCACCTTCTTCGGCTTGCTGCGTTTGTCGACCAGCAGAAGGCAATCTTTCTTGTCCTTGGTCAGGCCGAAGGCGCAGCCGAGCGGATCCGTCACGCAATGGCCGAGCAGCTCTTTCAGCTTCAGCAGCGGAAGTATCTGGTCCTGAACTTCGTTGGCCATCAGTACCGCTCCGTCCTGTCTCGCGCGTCCCTCCGATAACGTGCAAAAAACCGGCTTGCGGGGCCAGGGCGGCGTTGGACGGACCGCGCGATCCTTGAACGGATTGCGCAATTCTTTGCTCTCATGCGATGATTTCGATCGGCGCGTGTGTCCCGGCGGCGGTCGCAGGCGACCTTCGATTGGGAGTGGGAGCATGATCACCGTCAATCCGCGGCTTGTCGAATCGATGACGGTGATCGACGTCTATGACCCCGATGAGATGGCGGCCGATTCGACCGTCAGCCGCAGATTCCCGGCGTCGAACAACAAGCACCGGTATACGTTGCGGAATCGGCCGAGAGACATCGGACGGCCGCACGGGCTGCTGACGCGGTTTGCGATGCGTCACGCCGGCGACCTCATGCTCGGCTACGCCGCCGACCGGTTCGGCACCGAGATCGAGATCGTCGATGGCGCGAAGGACCGTTTCTGCCTCAGCATGATCCTGGCCGGGCGCATGGAGATCCGCACCCGAGCGCGACGGAGCGATCACGCGTCGAGCCAGACCGGGCTGATCTACCGCGGCGACGCCGGGACGCGGCTCCTGACCGGCGATGACACCGCGCGCATGAACATCTGGATCGCGGCCGAGCGCGTCGAGCGCATGCTGCGGGCCCTGATCGACGGTCCGTTGGACGAGAAGCTGGCGTTCGACGTTGCGATCGACTGGCGCGCGGCGCCGGCGAGCAGCCTGCAAGGACTCGTCGGGTATCTGTGTGCGGAGATGGAGGCCGAGGAACGGCTGCTCGCCAGCCCGGTCGCGCTCGAGACGTTCACCGACCTGTTCGTGCAAGGGATGCTGCGCTGTGTGCCGCACAATTATTCCGGCCGGCTCGGGCGGGATCGGCCGTTTCCGGCACCCCGGGCGGTCCGGCGTGCCGAGGAGTATCTGCGCGCCCACGCGGCCGAGCGGGTGCGCATGGACGCGGTGGCACGGGCAGCGGGATGCAGCCTGCGTACGCTGCAACTGGCGTTCCGGCGCTTCCGCGAGACGACACCGCATGGCTTCCTGCAACGTGTCCGGCTCGATGCGGCGCGACGGGACTTGTTGCAGAGAGATGACGCGGTCGGTGCGATCGCCCGCCGATGGGGCTTCAGCAGCCCTGGACGTTTCTCGGCCGCTTATGCGCAGACCTTCGGGGAGCGGCCGTCCGACACTGCGGGGCGGTCGATCGACACGGCGGAGCCCGGCGCGAGGGTTTGGCGCCGTCCCGGGCGAGACGACAACACCTGACGTATGCCGGGGCGAGCGGGGCGTTGCGCCGAGGCGTTGGCGGCGGCGCGTGAGCGGCTTGAAAACGCCGAGCGAGGGAGGGCGTAATCATCTCCGGACGCACGGAGCCCTGAATGTCTGAGACCAGCTCTATCCTCATCGGCAAGGGAGCCGCACCGCAGCGTCTCGACCTGGCCTATGCCAACCGGCACGGGCTCGTCGCGGGGGCGACCGGAACCGGCAAGACGGTGACGCTGCAGGTGCTGGCGGAGCGGTTTTCCCAGGCCGGGGTCCCGGTGTTCTGCGCGGATGTGAAGGGGGACCTGGCCGGGCTCTCGCAAGCCGGCCGGCCCAATCCCAAGCTCGAGCAACGCGCGGCGGATACCGGGCTGGAGGCCTACACCTACCGCGGCTGCCCGGTGCTGTTCTGGGACGTGTTCGGCGCCGACGGACACCCGGTCCGCGCCACGGTCAGCGAGATGGGCCCGGTGCTGCTGTCGCGCATGCTCGAGCTGAACGACACGCAGGAGGGGGTGCTCTCGATCGCGTTCCGGCTGGCCGACGATGACGGGCTGCTGCTGCTCGACCTGAAGGACCTCCGCGCGATCCTCACCTATGTCGGCACCAAGGCCGCCGAGCTTGCCACGACCTACGGCAACGTCACCAAGGCCACGATCGGCACCATCCAGCGTCGGCTGCTGGTGCTGGAACAGGCGGGTGCCGCGGCGTTCTTCGGCGAGCCCGCGCTCGATCTCGCCGATTTCATGATCACGACGCCGGAAGGCCGCGGCGCCATCAGCATCCTGGCTGCCGACAAGCTGATCCGCTCGCCCCGGCTCTACGCCACCATCCTGCTCTGGCTGCTGTCCACGCTGTATGAGGATCTGCCGGAGGCCGGCGATCTGCCGAAGCCAAAGCTCGTGTTCTTCTTCGACGAGGCTCACCTGCTGTTCGACGGCGCCCCGAAGGCCCTGGTCGACAAGATCGAGCAGATCGTGCGGCTCATCCGCTCCAAGGGCGTCGGCGTTTATTTCGTGACGCAGAACCCGCTCGACGTGCCGCCGACCGTGCTCGGGCAACTCGGCAACCGCGTCCAGCATGCGCTGCGCGCTTTCACGCCCGCCGATCAGAAGGCGGTCCGCGCGGCCGCGGAGACGTTCCGGCCCAACCCGGCCTTCGACACCCAGTCCGCCATCACCGAGCTCGCGGTGGGCGAGGCGCTGGTGTCGCTGCTGGGGGCCGGCGGCGTGCCGGGGATCGTCGACCGCACCAGGATCTGCCCGCCGGCCAGCCGCATCGGGACCGTCACGCCCGAGGAGCGCGCGGCCACGCTGGCGGCCAGCCCGGTGGCGGGGAAATACGATGCGGCGGTGGACCGCGAGTCCGCCTATGAGCGCCTGAATGGGCGCGCCGGGCACGCTGCCGCGCCGACGGCCGCCGGGTCAGCTGCCACCGATACCAGCAACCCGTGGGGAAGCATGCCGGTCGCGCCCCCGATCGCGGCAGCGCCGCCGGGTGCGAGCGTGTGGAACCAGGGCAGCTATAGCCAGGCGCCGGCCGCCCCTTATGTCGCGTCGCCGCCGGCGCCGAATGGCGAGGGTTCCTTCGGGCAGGTCGTCTCGCACATCCTGCTCGGGGACGGACGGCGTCAGGGGGTGGCCGAGGCGATGGCCAAATCCGTCGCGCGCAGCGTCGGCAGCGGGCTTGGGCGCTCGATCCTGCGCGGGGTGCTTGGGTCGCTGGCCAAGTGATCAGCCGGGGATGGTGCCGGCGGCGACGGTGAACGGCGGGCCTCGCTTCCTGCCGCATTTGACCAACCCTGGCGTCAGGTTTAGCGGGCTGGCAAGACCGGCCGAACACTGCCAGGAGATTGACCGATGAGCTTTTCCAGCCTTTTCGCGCGCGGTGTCGCGGTGGTCGGGGCGACGGCGCTGACGGTGCGGCGCCTGACCGACGGATCGCCGGTGCCGGCCTGGGGCGATGCGCCGGCGATCCCGACGGCCAAGCCGCAGGGGAGCATCCCCACGCTAAAGATGCCGACCGCCAAGGGGTGGAGTGCCGGGCAGGCGCCCGTCGCGGCGCCCGGGCTGAAGGTGAACGCGTTCGCGACCGGGCTGCAGCATCCGCGCTGGATCTACATACTGCCGAACGGCGACGTGCTGGTGGCGGAATCGACGCAGGTGCCGCGGGCCATCCCGCGCGGGGTGTTCGATTACGCGATGATGAGCACCATGCGGCGGGCCCGGGCGGTGGGCGTGAGCGCCAACCGGATCACGCTGCTGCGCGACGCGGACGGGGACGGGGTGGCCGAGATCCAGGAGCCGTTCCTCGAGGGGCTGAACCAGCCGTTCGGCATGGCGCTGGTGGGCGACCAGTTCTACGTCGGCAACACGGACGGGGTGATGGTGTTCCCGTATGAGGCGGGGGCGCGGCGGATCACGGCGCCGGGCCGGCGGGTGACGACGTTCAAACCGGGCGGGCACTGGACGCGCAGCCTGCTGGCCAGCCCGGATGGGCGCACGCTGTATGCCGGCGTCGGCTCGATGACCAACATCGCCGACGAGGGAATGGAGACGGAGGAAGGCCGCGCGGCGATCCACGCGATCGACGTCGCAACCGGCAGCAGCCGCATCTTCGCCAGCGGCTTGCGCAACGCGGTCGGGCTGGCGTGGGAACCGACCACCGGCGCGCTGTGGACGGTGGTCAACGAGCGCGACGGGCTGGGCGACGAGACGCCGCCGGATTACCTGACCTCGGTGCAGGATGGCGGCTTCTACGGCTGGCCGTATTGCTACTGGGACCGGATCGTCGACGACCGCGTGCCGCAGGACCCGGCGCTGGTGGCCCGCGCCATCACGCCGGACTACGCGCTCGGCGGGCACACCGCCTCGCTGGGGCTGTGCTGGCTGCCGGCCGGGACGCTGCCGGGCTATCCCGAGGGGATGGCGATCGGGCAGCATGGGTCGTGGAACCGCAGCACGTTGAGCGGCTACAAGCTGGTATTCGTCCCGTTCGCCGATGGCCGGCCGTCGGGGCCGCCGCGGGACATCCTGTCCGGTTTCCTGGCCCCGGACGAACGGGTGTCGTACGGGCGGCCGGTCGGCGTCACGTTGGCGGCGGATGGGGCGGTGCTGATGGCGGACGACGTGGGCGACGTGATCTGGCGAGTGACGGGCGGGTGATGCACCTGGCCGCGCCGCGCGCCGGGCTCGTGGCGCTCCTTCTCGCGGCGCCGGCGGCCTGGGCGCAGACGGCGGCGCCGCATCCGCCGAGCGTAAGCGTGGTTGCGGCGACGTTGGGGAGCATTGCGGAGAGCGTGGTGCTGACGGGGACGCTGGTGCCGCGGGAGGAGGTGCTGGTCAGCCCGCAACTGGAGTCGCTGGCGGTGACGGAGGTGCTGGCCGAGGAGGGTGACCGCGTCGCGGCGGGCCAGGTGCTGGCACGGCTGTCGCGCGACGTGCTGGAAGCGACGATCGCGCAGAATGCGGCGCAGGTGGCGCGGGCGGAGGCGGCGGTGGCGCAGGCGCGGTCGACCATTGCGGAGAACCAGGCCAACCGCGTGCAGGTGGACCTGGCGCTGACGCGGACGCGGGAGCTGCTGTCGAATGGCAACGCCTCGCGCGAGACGTTCGAGCAGCGTCAGGCGACCGCCTCGATGGCGGCGGCGCGGATCGACGCGAGCCAGAACGCGTTACGGGTGGCCGAGGCGGATCTGGCGCTGGCGCGGGCGCAAGGGCAGGAGCTGCAGGTGCGGCTGGCGCGGACGGACATCCGGGCGCCGGTGGGTGGGATCGTCAGCCGGCGGACGGCGCGGTTGGGCTCGGTAGTCGCCGGGGCCGGCGACCCGCTGTTCCGCATCATCCAGGACGGGGCGATCGAGCTGGAGGCGGACGTGCCGGAGCTACAACTGGCCAAGCTGCGGGTCGGGCAGATGGCGCGGGTGGAGACGGCCGGCGGCGTGCGGGATGGCACGGTGCGGCTGGTGTCGCCGGAGGTGAACCGGGTGACCCGGCTGGGCCGGGTGCGGGTGGCGGTGCAGGGCAATGAGGGCCTGGTGATCGGCAGCTTCGCGCGGGCGAGCGTGGAGACGGCGCGGCGGGAGGGCGTGCTGGCGCCGCTGTCGGCCATCCTGTTCCAGCCCGGCGGAGCGGTGGTCCAGGTGGTGCGCGACGGCGTGGTGGAGACGCGGCCGGTGCAGGTGGGGTTGCGCAACGGGCTGCAGGCGGAGATCGGGCAAGGGCTGGCGGCGGGCGAGAACGTCGTGTCCGTGTCGGGCACGTTCATCCGCGGCGGCGACAAGGTCACGCCGGTGGTGGCCCGCTAATGGCCTGGAACATCTCCGGGGCGGCGATCCGCAAGCCCATCCCGCCGCTGGTGCTGTTCGCGGTGCTGACGCTGGTGGGGCTGGTGAGCTTCCGCATGCTGCCGATCACGCGGGCGCCGAACGTGGACATCCCGGTGGTGGCGGTCACGGTCACGCAGCAGGGCGCGGCGCCGGCGGAGCTGGAGACGCAGGTCACCAAGAAGATCGAGGATGCGGTGGCGAACGTCACCGGCGTCAAGCACCTGACGAGCACGGTGACGGACGGCAGCAGCCAGACGATCATCGAGCTGCGGCTGGAGGTGAGTAGCGATCGCGCGCTTAATGACGCGCGCGACGCGGTGTCGAAGATCAGGGCCGACCTGCCGCGGGGGATCGACGAGCCGATCATCGAACGGATCGACGTGGTTGGGCAATCGATCCAGACCTTCGCCGCGACGGCGCCGGCGATGACGCTGGAGGGGCTGAGCTGGTTCGTGGACGACGTGGTGCTGCGCGAGCTGCAGGGGGTGGCGGGCGTGGGCCGGGTCGAGCGGATCGGCGGCGTGACGCGAGAGATCCGGGTGAACCTGGACCCGGACCGGCTGGCGTCGCTGGGGATCACGGCCGGCGCGGTCAACGCGCAGCTCAGGGCCACGAGTGCGGACATGTCGGGCGGCCGCGGCGAGCTCGGGGCACAGGAGCAGGCGATCCGGACCTTGGCGGGCGCGCGGTCGATCGCGCAGCTGGAGCAGACGCGGATCGTGCTGGCGGGCGGCCGGGAGGTGCGGCTGGCGGATCTCGGCACGGTCGAGGACACCTACGAGGAGCCGCGGAAGTTCGCGCGGATGGACGGCAGCACGCCGGTCGTGAGTTTTGCGATCTATCGCGCCAAGGGGGCCAGCGACGTGACGGTGGCCGACGCCGTGGGCGCGCGCCTGGTGAAACTGGGGGCAGCGCATCCGGAAGCGACCTTCACGCTGATCGATGACGGGGTGCGGGCGACGCGCGGCAGCTTCCTGTCGGCGATGCACAGCCTGCTCGAGGGCGCGGCGCTGGCGACGCTGGTGGTCCTGCTGTTCCTGCGCGACTGGCGGGCGACGCTGCTGTCGGCCGTCGCGCTGCCGCTGTCGATCATCCCGGCCTTCGCGGCGATGGAGATCATGGGGTTCTCGCTGAACTTCGTCAGCCTGCTGGCGATCACGCTGGTGACCGGCATCCTGGTCGACGACGCGATCGTCGAGATCGAGAACATCGTGCGGCATATCCGCATGGGCAAGCGGCCGTACGACGCGGCGATCGAGGCGGCGGACGAGATCGGGCTGGCGGTGATGGCGATCACCTGCACCATCGTCGCGGTGTTCGCGCCGGTGAGCTTCATGGGCGGCATCGCCGGGCAGTATTTCAAGCAGTTCGGGTTGACGGTAGCGGCCGCGGTGGTGGCGTCGCTGCTGGTGGCGCGGCTGATCACGCCGTTGATGGCGGCCTATCTGATGGTGCCGACCGGGCATCATGCGGTGCACGACGGGGCCATCATGCGCGGCTACACGCGCTTCCTGCGCGGGACATTGCGGTGGCGGGGGCTGACGCTGCTGTTCGGGCTGATCGCGTTTGGCGTGTCGATCTGGTCGACCACGCTGCTGCCGACCGGGTTCATCCCCCCGGCCGACCAGAGCCGGGTGACGCTGTCGCTGGAACTGCCACCGGGCTCGACGCTGGACGACACGCGCTCGGTCACGGACCGGATCGCGGCGTCGTTCCGGCAGATCCCGGAGGTGACGACCGTGTTCGTGGTGGGCGGCACGACGCCGACCGGGGTGTCGCCGGAGGTGCGCCGGGCGGCGATGATCGTGAACCTGGTGCTGAAGGGGCAGCGCAACCGGACGCAGAAGCAGATCGAGCAGGAGCTGACGACAAGGCTGGCGGACATCCCGGACGTGCGCGGCTGGTTCGTGAACGACCGCGGCGAGCGGGAGCTGTCCCTGACCATCTTGGGCGACGACCCGGTGGCGCTGTCGAAGGGCGTGGCGACAATGGAGAGCGCGATGCGGCGGCTGCCCGGGTTCGGCAACGTGGCGCCGTCGGCCGGGTCGGACCGGCCCGAGATCCGGGTGACGCCGCGGCTGGACGAGGCGGCGCGGTTCGGGGTGAGCACGGAGGCGATCAGCGACACGGTGCGCATCGCCACCATCGGCGACGTCAGCGCGAACCTGGCGAAATTCCGCGACGGGGACCGGCTGATCCCGATCCGGGTGCAGTCGCTTCTGTCGCTGCGGACCGATCTGGCGGCGATCGCGGCGCTGCCGGTGGTGGGCAGCACCGGGCTGGCGGTGCCGTTGCTGGCGGTGGCGGATCTCGGGCTCGGGCAGGGCCCGGCCAGCATCGAGCGCTACGATCGGGTGCGGCGGGTCGTGCTGGGGGCGGACCTGGCGCGGGGGCTGGCGCTGGGGGCGGCGATCGAGCAGGCGACGAGCCTGAAGGAGGCGAAATCGTTGCCGGCCGGGGTGCGGGTGCAGTCGGGCGGCGACGCCGAGATCATGGCCGAGGTGTTCGCCGGGTTCGCGCTGGCGATGGGGGCCGGGCTGACCATCGTGCTGGGCGTGCTGGTGCTGCTGTTCGGCAGCGTGTTCCAGCCGATCACCATCCTGCTGAGCCTGCCGCTATGCCTGGGCGGGGTGATCCTGGCGCTGCTGGTGACGGGACAGCCGATCAGCATGCCGGTGGTGATCGGCATCCTGATGCTGATGGGGATCGTCACGAAGAACGCGATCATGCTGGTGGACTACGCGATCGAGCGGCGGGCGGAGGGGGTTTCGCGCCGCGAGGCGATCCTGGACGCGGGGCGCAAGCGGGCGCGGCCGATCATCATGACGACGGTGGCGATGGTGGCGGGCATGGTGCCGAGCGCGCTGGGCGTGGGCGATGGCGGCGAGTTCCGCGCGCCGATGGCGATCGGGGTGATCGGCGGGCTGATCGTCTCGACGCTGCTGAGCCTGGTGTTCGTGCCGAGCTTCTACACGGTGATGGACGATGTGTCGGGCTGGGTGGTCCGGCGGGGGGCGCGGCTGCTGACGCCGCGGGAGGCAGCGGAAAACCGGAGGCAACGGGGCGGGACCGGGCTGCCTACCCGGCGGAGTAGTTCGGCGTGATGACAAGGCCACGGTGCGGTCAATAGACCAGGGCTTCGCGAACGGGCTGGTTCGCCTGCAGCCGCTCGTAGCCCAGCGGCGACAGGTCGAGCGTGGTGTAGCGCCCATGCACGATCAGCTCGGCCACGCCCCGGCCGGTGGCCGGCGCATGCATCACGCCGTGGCCGGAGAAGCCGTTGGCGAAGATGAAGTTCTCCAGGTCGGGGTGGCGGCCGATGATGCCGTTGTGGTCGAACAGGTTCATGTCGTAATGGCCGCACCAGGCGCTTTGCAGCCGCAACTCCTCCAGCGCCGGGATGCGGTGGGCCAGGGCGGCCCAGAGCCGGTCCTCGAACAGATAATGGTCGGGCTCGAAATCCAGGCCGGGATGCGGGTCACGGTCGGCGTCGGGGTAGATGCCGCAGATGAAGCGGTCGCCTTCCGGGCGGATGGCAAGGCCCGAGATGTCGAAGACGAACGGCATGCCGGCGGGATCGAGCGCCGCCTGGATGACGAACATCGTCCGTTTGCGCGGCTCCACCGGCAGCATGCACCCGGCCAGCGCCGCCACCTGGCCGCCGAACGGGCCGCCGGCGTTGATCACGGTGCCGCAGGGGACGGTCTCCCCGGTCGAGAGTTGGACGTCGGTGATGCGCCTGCCCTCGCGGCCGATGCCGACGACCTCGCCTTGCACGAAGTCGACCCCGCGATGCTTGGCCTGCTGGCGGAGCAGGCGGAGCAGCATGTAGGCGTCGAACCAGCCCTCCCCGGAGCGGCCGTAGGTGGCGCCGGCCAGGTCCTCGGTCCGCAGCCACGGGAAGCGGGTGCCGATCTCGCCGGGTTCGAGCCAGGCGATGTCCGACCCGAGTTCGACGAAGCTGCGGTGGCAGTCGCGCAGCATCTCCTCCCGCTTGGCGTCCGCCAGTAGCAGGTAAGCGCCCTTGATCAGCGCGATGTTGCCGTCCTCGCCGAACCGCTCCCCGAGTTCGTCGAGGAAGCGGAACGAGAATTGCGACATCTGCACGTTCACCGGCGTGGTGAATTGCTGGCGGATCGAGGCGGCGGACCGGCCGGTCGAGGCGAACTGGTAGGAGTGGTCCTTCTCGAACACGGTGACGCCGCCGGTATAGCCGAGGTCGCGCAGGAAGAAGGCCACGGCGCATCCGACGATGCCGCCGCCGATGATAGCGATGTCGGCCATTGCCGCTCAGCTCTGGTACTGATTGTCGGTGACGTGCTCCAGCCACTCCACGGCGGAGCCGTTCAGCTTTTCCTGGATGGCGATGTGGCTCATCGCCGTGGCGGCGGAGGCGCCGTGCCAATGCTTCTCGCCGGGTTCGAACCAGACGACGTCGCCGGGCCGGATCTCCTCGACCGGGCCGCCGACGCGCTGGACCCGGCCCAGCCCGGTCATGACGATCAGAGTCTGGCCGAGCGGGTGGGTGTGCCAGGCGGTGCGGGCGCCGGGCTCGAAGGTGACGAGCGCGCCGGCGACGCGGGCCGGGTCCGGCGGGCTGAACAAAGGATCGATGCGGACGGTGCCGGTGAACCAGTCGGACGGTCCCTTGCCGGAGGGTTGGGTGCCGCTGCGGGTGATGTTCATGGTGGATCTCCTTTGACGGCGCGCCGCTCCAGGCCGCGCCGATGCGCCTGGGCTAGGCCCAGCAACTGACGCGTTTCGAGGCGCGACAGCAACCGGGCCAGCGGCCACAGGAGGAGAGAATCAGCCAGCGCCGCCGTCCGCGATCTCACGCACGAGGGCGCGCTGGCCCCGTCGGAGGCGATCTGGTTGCGGCGCGTGTGGTTCGTCTCACCCGGTGGCCAGTACGGATTGGAGATGCTCGGCCAAGTCGTCGTGCATGTAGGGTTTTCTCAGCAGCGGAACGTCGGGGGGTAGCTCTCGGGCGCCGCCGGTGGCGGTGACGGTGTAGCCGGAGGTCAGGAGCACCTTCATGTCTGGCCGGATCGTACGCGCGGCATGGGCGAGCTGGGCGCCGTTCATGCCGCCAGGCATGACAACGTCGGAGAACATGATGTCCACCCGGCTGGGCCCCCGCAGGATTTCGAGCGCGACGCGGGCGTCAGGGGCGGTCAACACACCGTATCCCAGCCCGTCCAGGCTTTCAGCGGCCATTTCGCGCACGCTGTCTTCGTCCTCTACGATGAGCACCACTTCACCGTTGATGGCGCGGCGGAGCGGCGTCGTGGCGGTTTCGGCGACCATCGCCACGGGCGCCGTGGATCGGGGCAGGTAGAGTTCGACGGTGCAGCCCTGACCAGGAGCGCTGACGATGCGCAAGCTGCCCCCGGCCTGACGAACGAACCCATAGACCTGGCTCAACCCGAGACCGGTTCCCTTACCGACGTCCTTGGTGGTGAAGAACGGCTCGAACGCGCGTTCGGCCGTCGCGGGGTCCATCCCGGTCCCGGTGTCGGCGACGCGCAGGAGCAGGTAGGAGCCCGGCGCGGCGTTGGGGAGAGCGGCGGCGTCCCTGCTGCTCAGGATCACATTGCGTGTCTCGAGCCGGAACTGGCCACCGCTCGGCATCGCATCCCTCGCATTGCCGGCGAGGTTCAGCAGCGCCGCCTGGACTTGGCTCGCATCGAGCAAAACCGGGCCGAGAGCCGGATCCAGGTCGAGTTCGACGGTGATGGCGCCGCCGACGGCCTGCTGCAGCAGCGGCTTGAACTCGCCGGCCAGCCGGTTCAGATCGATGGTTTCCGGCTTCACGGCCTGCCGGCGCGAGAAGGCGAGCAGCTTGTCGGTCAAGTCGCTGCCGCGTCGTGCGGCGGCATACATGCTGTTGGCGAGACGCTCGACGCGGGCGGCTTCGCCGGGCCGACGCAACAGCAACTCGATGTTGCCGAGGATCACCGTCAGCAGATTGTTGAAATCGTGCGCCAACCCGCCCGTCAGTTGGCCGACGGCCTCCAGACGATCGGCTTGCTGATTGCGCTCCTCCGCGACGTGCCGCTCCGTCACGTCCAGCAGACAGCCGGCCAAGCACACCGGCTGCTGCCGCTCGTCCAACGAGGTGCGGCCATGCATGGCGATCCATCTCACGCCGTTGTCTCCGGCGCGGCGGATCCTGCATTCGAGCTCCAGCTTGCCGCCACGGAGCGCGTGGTTGAACGCTTGGTTCGCCCGGTCACGGTCCTCCGGCACCACATGCTCGAGAAAGCGGCTCCAATCCCATTCGCCCTGCGGCTCGGCGTAGCCGAAGATGCGATCGTGGCGAGCCGACCGCACCGAGGACCCCTTGGCGATGTCCAGCTTCCACTCGGCCATGCCGGATGCCTCGAGCGCGATCTCGAGTTCGGCGCGCGCGGCTTCGGCTTCTGCCCGAGCGTCGTCGCGTGCGGCGGCCGCTAGCTCGGCCCCTCGGTAAAGCGTGTCCAGCTCCCGCAGATACACGGAGAGCACGACGATCCCGGCGAGCAGCGCTTCCACTCGGCCGATGAACCATCCCATCGTCGCCCGACTGGCGGCGACATCGGTGACGAGATTGTCCAGCAGCAGCAGCAGCAGCGACACGGCCATCCAGAGCTGCAGCAGCGTGCGCAGCCGCGTCGTCCAACACAGGATCGTCAGCGCGAGTACGGTAAGGACGATAATGATCGGGCCGATGCCGGAGGTCGTCAGCGCCCAATAGCCGCCATCCGGGTCGCTCGTGACCGGCAGGGCGTGGACGAAGTTCGTCGTGGCCAACACCGTCAGCCCGGCTACGGCCAAGACCGCGGCCAGCGTTGCCCAGACCGACAGGCTCGTCCATCGCGCCGCGGTCTGACGGGTCCGTCCGTCGCCTTCCATGATGGCGTAGGGGATGGCGAAGAGCGGTGGCGCGAGATGCCAGAAATTCCACAGCCAGGTGAGTGTTGCGGGGCCTTGGCCCAGGATGAGGCCGGGTCGAAGGATGTTCGGCAGGCAGACGAGCTGCGCCAGCACGATGAGCGTCGTGTAGAAGCTGCCGGCGCCGAGTACCAGCAGCGCAGGAGCTCGGGTGCGCCCGTACTGCTTGAAGAAGACCCACGAGGTGAGCGCGTAGACGAGCACCAGGGCGCATTGATAGATGGCGAGGAAGCCCGGGACCGCGGGCATCGGCGCCGTCGCCACGGTCAGGGTCGCGATCGATCCGATCGCCGCGACCGCGCACACGATCGTGGCGAGAAGCCACTGTCCCCGCGATGCCGGTGTTGTGGCGAACGTCTCCAATCCGCTGCGACGTGCCGGCCGACGCGCCCCGTCGGCGGCGCTCGCCGCGGTCACTGCTACACTGCTAACGGCCGATCCTGACACGCTGTCGTCTCCTGATGAGGATGAGGCCGCCGTGAACCCGTAACAGACAACAGTGGCGGCAGACGCCCGGCTGACGATGTCCGGGAGTATACACTTCCCGGTTTTTGGAGGTCATTTGCAAAGTTCGGCGACTATGCGGCGCCCTGGCTTAGCGAAAGGTTAACGGCGCGCGAGCTAAACGATCGACCGCCGCAGCAGATAGTCCAAGCCGCCGACCCGGAACCACCGGTACCCGTACGGCTCCAGCAGCACGCGATGCATTCCGGCCTCGTCGGGCTGGCTGTGGTCTTCCGAGAGTAAGTTCACCAGCAGCCCGTCATGCAGCCCCGACGTCGCCGGGTCGAAGCTGACCTCGAGCGGGGCGCCGCTGAGATTGTGCACGAACACCACCGCGTTGTTGCGCCAGTCGTAGCGCATCGCCAACACCGACGGCGTGCCGGCGTCCAGCACGGCGAACGTGCCCCATCCCACCTCCGGCACCTCCTTGCGCATGCGGACGATCCGCTCGACCCAGTTGAGCTGGCTCTCCGGCGCGCGCCGCTGCACCGCGACGTTGATGTGCTGATATCCATACGGCCCGTCCGAGATCACCGGCGCGACCGGCGCCTCGCCGGCGGTGAAGCCCCCGTGCTTCTCGTCGGACCATTGCATCGGCGTGCGAGCGCACTCGCGCTCGGGCAGCGCCAGATCGTCGCCCATCCCGATCTCGTCGCCATACAGGATCACCGGCGTGCCCGGCAGCGTGAACATCAGGCTGTAGGCCAGCTCGAGCCGGCGCCGGTCGCCCCCCAGCATCGGCATCAGCCGGCGCCGTATCCCGCGATCGTAGAGCTGCATCGACTTGTCCGGCCCGAACGCCGCGAACACCGTCCCGCGCTGCTCCGGCGTCAGACGCCCGAGATCGAGCTCGTCATGGTTGCGCAGGAACATCGCCCATTGCGCGGTCGCCGGCCGCGGCTCGGTGGCCGCCAGCGCCGTCGTCAGCGGCCCGGTGTCGGCCGCCGCCAGGGCATAGAACAGCGCCTGGTTGACCTGGAAGTTGAACATCAGCGGCAGCCGTTCGCCGCTGGCGCCGAAATACTGCATGTCCGTCTCCGGCAGCACGTTGGCCTCGGCCAGCACCACCGCATCTCCCTGCCGCCACTGCAGGAACTCGCGGAACGTGCGCAGCATGTCGTATTGCTCGACCGGTTGCGTCACGTCGGCGCCCTTGGTGGCGATCACGAACGGCACCGCATCCATGCGGAACCCGGACACGCCGAGCTGCAGCCAGAAGCCCATGATCTTCAGGATCTCCGCCTGCACCTCCGGATGGGCGGTGTCGAGATCCGGCTGGAAGTCGTAGAAGCGGTGGAAATAGAACTCCTTGGCGACCGGATCCCGCGTCCACGTCGAGGTCTGCACGCCGGGGAACACGATCCCCTCCGCGGCGTTGGCCGGCTTCTTCTTCGACCAGACATACCAGTCGCGGTATTTCGAGTTCTTGTCCCGCCGTGCCTCTTGGAACCACGGGTGCTGGTCCGAGGTGTGGTTGACCACGAGGTCGATCAGCAGCCGGATGCCGCGCTGCTTGCAGCCATGCGCGAATTCGACGAAGTCGCCCAGCGTGCCGTATCGCGGGTCGACGCCATAGTAGTCGGCGATGTCGTAGCCGTTGTCGCGCTGCGGCGAGGGCTGGAACGGCATCAGCCAGATCGCGGTGATGCCGAGCCCGGCGAGGTAGTCCAGCCGCCGGGTCAGGCCCTGGAAGTCGCCGACGCCGTCGCCGTTCGAATCCATGTAGGTCTCGACGGACAGGCTGTAGATGATGGCGTTCTTGTACCAGAGATCGTTGATCAAAGCGGACTCCTGAGCCGGGAGCGATGGAACCGTCCCGCCTGCATGATGGCCGCGATGTGGGCGCCGCCGCCCTGGAACACCGCGAGATCGGCCAACGGGTCGGCATCCAGGACCAGCAGGTCGGCATGGGCGCCGGGCCGCAAGGTGCCGAGCTTGCCCTCCATGCGGGTGACTTGCGCGCCGACCGTGGTGGCCGAGCGGATGATCTCCAGATTGGACAGCACTTCGCGCCGCAGCAGGAACTCCCGGCTCTGGTCGACCTGCAGTTCGCCGAGCAAGTCGCTGCCATACGCGACCGGCACCCCCGCCTGCTTGCAGATCTCCAGCGACCGCAGGCCGCCATCGATGACGAGGTCATTCTTGGCCAGCATCTCGCCGCTCATGCCGAAATCGGCGGCGCGCTCCTTCATGGCGTAGTAGGCGACCAGGTTGGCCACCAGGAACATGCCCTTCTCGGCCATGAGCGCGGCCGACGCGGCATCGATGAGGTTGCCGTGCTCGATGGTGCGCACGCCCGCGTGCGCCGCGCGGGTGATGGCCGCCGGCGTGTAGGCATGGGCGCAGACGTAGCGTCCGAACGCGCTGGCTTCCTCAACCGCGGCGGCCACTTCGCCCTGCGAGAACTGCAGCGAGTCCAGCGGGTCGTACGGCGAGGCGACGCCGCCGGACATCATGATCTTCACCTGGTCGGCCCCCTGCCGCATCTGCTCGCGGGCGGATTTGCGCACCTCGCTGACGCCGTCGGAGACGCACATGCTGAACGCCATCGCGTTACAGCAATGGCAGGTGCGGCTGAAGACGTCGGTGCGACGGCGCGGGTCGGAATGGCCGCCGGTGGGCCCGATCGCCTGGCCGGCGATGAACAGCCGCGGCCCGACGATCGCGCCCTCCTCGACCGCCTGCTTGATGCCCCAATCGGCGCCGCCGGTGTCGCGCACGGTGGTGAAGCCGCGCTCGAGCATGGCCCGCATGCTGGCGGCGGCCCGCGCGGTTCCCAGCGTCAGCGGCACGGATTCGAGCGCGGGGATGTTGACGGTGGTGAGCATGACGTGGACATGGCTGTCGATCAGCCCGGGCATCACCACGCGCCCGCCGCAATCGACGATCTCGGCGCTGCCCGGTGCCAGGTTCTCGCCGGTCTCGGCGACCACGCCGTCCTCGATGCGGAGTTGCATGCCCGGCTGCAGCACGCCGACCTCCGGCTCGAGCAGCGTGAGGTTGCGGAGAAGATAACCCATGCGCGCTCCTGAGGTCCGGACCGTTCGACACCCCGTCACGAGCTTCGGATAGTTCGTGACGATCGATCTCAAGGTGAACTGCCGTGCTACGGATGACAACATTGGCGCTTGGCGCGCGCTGACGTAGGCTGCGATCGACCGGCTGGCAGGATACCGCGTGGAGGATCAGGTCATGACGAGGGGCACGATCGGCGCTGCACTGGTGGTATCGGCTTGGTCGATCGCCGCCCTGCATGCGCAGCCGATGCAGATGGGCGCCGGCACCGAGCATCGGCAATGGTTGCCAGAACGCGCCCAGGTGCAGAATCCGCAGCTCCGCTTCCCGGTGCAAATACAGGACGGCGTCACCGTGACCGCGCGCGATGGCACGCTGCTCGACGCGCGGCTGTTTCGGCCGACGCTCGCCGCTGGCGCGGGGCCGACGCCCTGCGTGCTGATGGCGGACGGCTATGGCCGCGTGTCCAACACGGGCGCCAGCACCGACCCGGTGCTGATGGACATCGCCGCCCGCGGCTACGCCGTGCTGCATCTGAGTCTGCGCGGCTCGGGACAGTCGGGCGGCGAGGCGACCTTGTACAACAAGTTCGGACAGGACGGGTACGACACCGTCGAATGGATGGCCAAGCAGGCCTGGTGCAATGGCCGGGTCGGGATGGTGGGGCCGTCGTTGCTGGGCATCGCGCAGTGGCTGACCGCCAAGGAGGCGCCGCCCAGCTTGAAGGTGATCGTGCCGCAAGTGGGTAGTGTCTCAGTTTGAAATCTGCTGCCCGTAGCCGTCCATCTCGCATCCGGCCCGCGCCTCCTATATGCTTAGCGTGAAGCATCGGAGAAGCGGATATGGCCACCCTCGACAGCACAGGTAACGAAGAAGCCGATTCTACGCAGGAAAATGGGTTTCGAAGGGGCTACGCTCATGGGGCGCAGGCCGTCATTGACGCTCTTAGCGGCTTCATGGATGAGCACCGTTTGATGAAGCTTCAGAAGTGGGCGTCGAATGAGTTGGGGGCATGGCGCACGGGGGCTGCGGGAGGATTGGAAGCTCCGGTTCCACCAAACCTGAACGACAGCTTTCCAAACCAAGTTAAAAGCTAATGCCCCGCGGCCCCAAAGGCGAGCACCGCCCCGCCGATGTGATTGGCGCTGCGGTCATGGTGGCGCGGATCGCGACCGGCGAGGAAGAAGACGCGCCACCGCCGGATGACGGCAAGGACCCGGCGGCGGTCAGCATGGGCAAGCGGGGTGGGGCCGCCCGGGCTGCGGCCCTCACACATGAGCAGAGAGTCGAAATTGCACGCAAGGCTGCTAAGGGTCGTTGGGGAACAACGACCTCTGTTCGGGGGCAGAAAGAGCCGACTTAGCTTGCTCGTCAAGGAAACCATCCTGAATTCCCTTCATGATTACATACGGCTGCATGGCTGGATCGGTGAAACGGTATCGATATATTCGTTCGGAACCAACCTGCTGAAGAATGTTCCCCCTCTTCTCATTTGAAAAGTCTTTAAGGTTTGGGTTGAAGGCATCTATCCCAAGTGTCTTATGTAGGATTCTGCTAAGCGGTTGCTGAACTTGTTTCGCTGTAAAGTAACCGCCTTCCCCGTCTGTGTTTGCCATGGCGCATGCCGTTAGTATTTGCTTAAAGCGTGCCTTCTCTTGATTACTGCGAGTTGCAAATTCGTAATCCTCTTTCAAGGAATTCTGCGATGACTTAAGAAATCCTTCAATGGCATGATCGACGTTAAATTCAGTTACTAATTGTTTCCTGCTATCGATTGCCGATAGGGTTGCACCCTTTCCGAGACTATGAACGTAAGCCGGTAATCCTTTTGAGAGGTTTACGATTTTCCATTTCGCATCTCCGTGTATCTTCATCCCAAGCCTTAACATTCGACTTTCTAGGATGACCTGCAACTCGTGAGAGTTCATCCTGGGCATCAGAACTTCTTCAGCGCAGCGCGTGAGTGAGGTGTGACCAGCGATCAGGTTCTCGACGGTATCGCTTATCCCAACTAATAAAATTGTTACGTTTAAACCTTCATCCGAGACGGCCTTTATCGTTTCGGCCATTTGCCGAGAGCACTCTTTATCTTTGATCAGGTTAAATTCATCGATAACAATTATCGGTATTTCTTCTTCGGTGAAATAAGACAGCTCGCGAACAACATCACTTGGCAATATTCCCTCTTGATATGCTTCCGACGTAGCGTAGCTTTTAAGACCTTCCCCAATATCCATGACGAAACGAATATCTCGAAAGATAGACATCCATATAGAAGAGAATGTGTCTGAGCTGAATACAGCTTTGCGGACATGTTTGATCTTTTGAGTGCGTGCAGGAACAACGTGCTGTATAACTTGCGCCATAGAGGTTTTTCCAACCCCAGGCTCACCATAGATAATCGCGTGCCGTCCACGCTCAGCGACGGTATCAATGAGCCTCTGGATTTGAGCCAGTCTTCCCGAAAAAAGATCAGCAACTTTAATGGATGTTGATGGAGTAAATATCTGCGCCGCATCGAACCGTAGCAGTCTCCACTCATCGGCCGTCAACATTTTAGGGCGTTGTCCCATCACTACGACTCCAAGTGTCCTCAGTAGAGCGCTGAGTGTGAACAGTAAGGCCCTAAACGGCAACCTTTTGGTTGACGGTAAGCAATAAGTTCAGTATGAAACATAGATGGCCAACAAGCTGCCGATCGCCAAGCGTGTCCAAATCCTCTCGATGCTATGCGAGGGATCGTCCATGCGGTCGATCTCTCGCGTGGCGGACGTTTCGATCAATACGGTGTCGGCGCTGCTGGTGGATGCGGGCAAGGCTTGCTCTATGCACCACGATGAGACGGTGCAGAGCGTCCGCAGCAAGCGCATCCAGGCCGACGAGATTTGGAGCTTCTGCTACGCCAAGCAGAAGAACGTTGCGACGGCGAAGGACGCTCCGGAGGAAGCGGGCGACGTGTGGACGTGGACCGCGCTTGATGCCGATAGCAAGCTGATCGTGTCTTATAAGATCGGTGGGCGTGACGCCGAATACGCCAACGAGTTCATGCTGGATGTAGCCGGGCGGCTGGCTAACCGGGTTCAGCTCACGACGGATGGCCACCGGGCTTACTTGGATGCCGTCGAAGGCGCGTTCGGTGCTGATATCGATTACGCAATGCTAGTGAAGCACTACGGCGCCCCTGTTGGCGCGCTCGGCCGCTACAGCCCTGGCGAATGCACCGGTGCCACCCAGGCACGCGTTGAAGGTCGCCCAGAGCAAGCGCATGTCAGCACGTCCTACGTTGAGCGGCACAACCTAACCATGCGGATGTCAATGCGTCGGTTCACGCGATTGACGAACGCATTCAGCAAGAAAGTGGACAACCACTACTACGCGCTTGCCCTCTACTTCACGTTCTATAACTTCGCCCGGCAGCATAAGACGCTGCGGTGCAGTCCGGCCATGGCGGCTGGTCTGTCCAAGACGTTGTGGAGCATGGAGGACGTGGTGGCGCTAATTGATGCCCAGGCTGAGCCGGCGAAGAAGCGTGGCCCGTATAAGAAGCGGGTGGCGGAAGCGGCATGAGCATGTGGAAAATGGGCGTTGGAGTGCTGTTTCTTACGTTTGCAACAGCGGCTTCGAGTTTCGGCCAAAGCAGCGGCTCAGGGTCTTACGGGCTCGGTAGTAATTCTTGCGCTTATTTTGGTCAGGAATATGGGCGCAACCCCCAGGTCACCGAACTCGGCTATTTTCTATGGGCTCAGGGTTTTATATCAGGAATGAACCTATCGGCATTGGCTAATCACCTTGTATGGCGCGATCTGACTGGCAGCGATCCCGAGGCAATCAAGCGATCTATTCGCGCCTTCTGCAACGCTAACCCACTAGCAACCTTTGGAGCAGCCGCGTTGGACGCATATGGGAAGCTTCCAGCTCGCCGCTAATTTCAAACTGAGACACTACCCGCAAGTGGCCTGCGGCGACTGCTATGGCATGCTGTGGTATCCGGCTGGGATGATGCCCGGGCCGGGTCGCGAAGCGCGCAAGCTGTCGCCGGGGGCGGAGGCCGAGTATGCGACGTCGATCCAGCACCGCAACCTCGACGATTGGTGGCGCGAGCGGCTGACGCTGGCGTCCGACGTCAAGGCGATCGCCGGGCGCGGCGTGGCCGCGTTCATCTCCGGCGGGCTCGACGACTACATCACGCCGGCCAACCTGCGCGCCTACGAGCAATTCGACTCGTCGCGCAAGCGGCTGTTGTTTGCCCCGCATGCCCATGGCTGGCAGATCGACTTCCTGCAGGAGTTGCAGGTGCAGTGGCTGGACCACTGGCTGAAGGACGCCGACAATGGGGTCGAACAGGCGCCGAAGGTGATCCTGTTCGTCAAGAGGGTCGACCGCTGGCGCTACGAGACGGACTGGCCGATCCCGGATGCCCGCGTGACCACGCTGTTCCTGCAGCCCGGGCATAGCCGGTCGATCCAGAGCCTGAACGATGGCGGCATGACGGCGCAGCAGGGGGCCGGCCCCGCCGCGACGCTGCCGTACGAGCCCGGCAAGGGCCCGGCGCTGCCGGTGCTGCTGAGCGCCACGATCGGGCGTCCGGCCGGCGATCAGCGTGCGGCGGAGGAGAAGGTGCTGACCTGGACCACGGCGCCGCTCCCGGTGGCGACCGAGGTGACTGGCTACCCGCACGTATCGTTGTGGGCCGCATCCACGACGAAGGACGGCGACCTGGTGTTCAGCCTCAACGATGTCGCGCCGGATGGCACGTCGACCCAGGTGGTCCAGGGCTACCTCAACGTGCCGCACCAGCGGTCACTGGCGGATCCCAAGCCGCTGGTGCCCGGCCAGGCGCAGCAGGTAGAACTCGACCTGTTGCCGACCGCCTACGTGTTCCAGCCAGGGCACCGTCTACGGCTTGCACTGGCGGGCGCGGCCAGCGTCGCGCCGGGCCTGCCGTTCCCGCAGGGGCCCGGGCCCAACCCGGCCGCGTTCACCTGGACGGTGCTGCAGGATGCCGAGCACCCGGCGACGCTCGCGCTACCGATCGTCGGCACCGCCGGCGACCAACTCTCGCGCCTCAGCTTGGCGCAGCAATAGGGTGGGCGGCTTGGCCCCGATCGTCGCTTGAACTCACAACGACACTGTGGTGAGTTGCTTGCCGTAACGAAGGCTTCGACGCAATGATGGACATGCTGAAGAGTGCCATCCGGGCTACGGCCAAGAAAAACGAGTGGCTCGTGAACCCGGCCCTCAGTGTTGCCGGACTAGGCTCTTCGCGTTTAGAGGTACGTGCACGCCAGGCACTTCGCCTGTTTCCACCCGTCGTATCGGTCGATATGTCTCCACTGGGAGATCGTCTCGAGAAGCCGATCCAACTCTACATTGCAGGGGGGCGGGATCAATCCGCGACAGCGCTGTTTCGGGGTGGCTGGAGCGCCTACGAGCATCCCTTGCCCGCCCTGATCTGTGCTGGGTTGATGGAAGCCGGCCCGGGCGCCTGGGTCGATATCGGCGCCAACACCGGCATCTATTCGCTGATGACCAAGGCCGTCCAACCCGATCGCCGCTCCTACGCGTTTGAGCCCTCGCCCCAGGTTCTGGAGCTGTTGGAACGGAATATCGCGCTGAACGCCGCGTCAGGCGATATCGAAGTGGTCAAAGTCGCCGCCTCGGACTGCCGAGGCACGGCGCAATTGTTCATTCCGTCGCAAGACCATGGGTTGATCGAGACCAGCGCTTCCCTGTCCTCGACGTTCCGCCCTCAGCATAGCGAGGTCGTCGACATCGATACCATACCGCTGGACGAATTCGCTCCATTGGCGGACCAAAGGGTCGCGGTGATGAAGATCGACGTGGAAGGCGCCGAGGACCGGGTCCTGCATGGCGCGCTCCGTACCTTGCAGCGGTCGAAGACGCTGGTCTTCTGCGAGATACTGTCCACCTCAGGGACGTGGGACGCGGTCATCAAGTTGCTCGATCAGATCGACTACGACATCGCTTCCATCGAGCCGACGCAGATCAGAGTGGGCGTCACCGCGCCGGGCCATAGTATCTTGGAAGGTGAGGTGGACAATTTCATCCTCTTCCCCCGGGGCAGCGACATCGTGGCGGCCGTCGCGGCCAAGGCGCATTTGCAGTTGGTTTCGTAACGAAACTCAACGCCGCGCCAAACTCGCCTGCACCGTCCGCGCGAGCGTGTCGAGGTTGCTCTAGGGTGCTGTATTCCGCGGGGAGCAGAGATGGACGGGCAGTCACCACAGCGTCCGTCGGGGCCGGAAGCGGTGGAGCATGCCATCCAAAGCCGCCGGTCGATCCGCGCCTTTCTGCCGACGCCCGTCGAGCCCGGGCTCGTGCAGCGATTGCTCGACGTCGCATCGCGCGCGCCGAGCGGCACGAACATGCAGCCGTGGCGGGTCTACGTGCTGACCGGCGCTGCCAAGACGCTTCTGTCGGACGCCGTCCTCGCCGCGTTCGACGCGCGGGCCAGCGAGCAGGCCCAGTTCACGTCGGAATACGACTACTATCCGGCCGAATTCTTCGAGCCCTATCTCGGGCGCCGGCGCAAGGTCGGGTGGGATCTCTACGGGCTCCTCGGCATCGCCAAGGGCGACACGGCCCGCATGCACGCCCAGCATGCCCGCAATTTCCGCTTCTTCGACGCACCGGTCGGGCTGATCTTCACGATCGACCGCCGGCTCAAGATCGGATCCTGGCTGGATTACGGCATGTTCCTGCAGAACGTCATGGTCGCCGCCCGCGCCCACGGGCTCGACACGTGTCCGCAGGCGGCGTTTGCGCCCTTCCACGCCGTCATCCGCGAGACCGTGCCGGGGCTGACCGACGCCGAAATCGTGATCTGCGGCATGGCGCTCGGCTACGCCGACCCGGTGGCGCCGGAAAACGCGCTGGTGTCGGACCGCGTCGCCGCTGCGGAGTTCACGACCTTCCTGACGTAGCGCGTCAGTCGATCAAGCCCGGCAGCGCGACCATGAGGTACACGGTCGCGGCGAACAGGCAGCCGCGACCGAGCCATCGGGTGCCCTCGCCGATGACCCGGCTCGCCGGCTTCAGCCATGCCGGGCGCAGATCGACCGGAACTTCACACTGCAAAGCATGGCTGCCGTAGCTCATCGACCTGATCCCGCATGATGGTGCCACGGCACGCTACACGCCCGGCGCGGGCAGAACAATACAAGAACGGAGGAAATCTGCGTCGCGTGTGCTACTGACTGACGCCATGCCTCGCCTTGCCGTCCTTCGCGCCGCCCGAGCCGCTCTAGCGCTTGCGGGCGGGATCGCCGCCCAAACGCCGCCGGCCACCGCCCAACCCCAAACCGGCGCCTCCCTGTTCCAGGAACGCTGCGCCGTCTGCCACGGCGCCCAAGCTGACGGCGGTCAAGGGCCGGCCCTGGCCGGCGTGGTCGGACGGCAAGCCGGCACCACCCGGTTCGGCTACTCGCAAGCCCTGCGCGCCGCCGGCTTCGCCTGGACGCCGGACCGCCTGGACACCTATCTGGCCGACCCCGCCGCCACCGTGCCCGGCACGAGCATGGGCCTGCAAACTCTGGACGCGACTGCGCGCCGGGCGATCATCGCCTTCCTCGCCACCCTGCATCCCGCCGCCGAACAGAGCACACAGGCCGCCCCATCGGCGCCGCAAACGCCAACGGTCGGTCCGGTCCTGACCGGCGCCGACGCGTTCGGCGACTGGCGCAGCGACGCGCCCGGGGTGCGGCGCCTCATCCGGCCCGGCGACCTGCCGCCGCCCTTCGCCTCCCGCTCGTTCAGCAACGCGCCGGACGTCGTCCGCCGTCCCGCACAGGCCACGCTGCGGGCGCCGCCGGGCTTTTCCGTCACGCTGTTCGCCGACGGCCTGCGCGGTCCTCGCCTGCTCCGCACCGCGCCGAACGGCGACGTGTTCGTGGCCGAGACCGGTGCCGGCCGCATCCGGGTGCTGCGTGCCCCGGCCGGCGCTGCGCACGTGGCCGACGACAGCGTGTTCGCCGCCGGCCTGCGCGGTCCGTTCGGGCTCGCCTTCTACCCGCCGGGCCCGAACCCGCGCTACCTCTACGTCGCGCTCAACAACCAGGTCGTCCGCTTCCCCTACCAGGCCGGCGACACGGTCGCCCGCGGCGCGCCAGAAACCATCGTGCCGGAACTCTCGGCCACGACCGGCGGCCACGTCACCCGCGACGTCGCGTTCGCTCCCGACGGCAGCCGCATGTTCGTGTCGGTCGGGTCCGGCTCCAACGTCGCCGAGGGGATCGGCCGCGCCCCACCCGCCGGGTTGGACGCGTGGCGCACCCAGGCGCCGCTCGGCGCCGCCTGGGGCAGCGAGACCGCGCGGGCGGACGTGCTGAGTTTCGCGCCCGACGGCAGCGACGCGCACGTCTTCGCGACCGGCATCCGCAACTGCGTCGGGCTCGCGGTGCAGCCGGCCGACGGCACGCTGTGGTGCTCGACCAACGAGCGCGACGGGCTCGGCGACAACGTGCCGCCCGATTACGTCACCCGCGTTCGCGCCGGGGCCTATTACGGCTGGCCCTGGTATTACATCGGCGACCACGAGGACCCCCGCCATCGCGGCGAACGGCCGGACCTCGCCGGCACGATGACCAACCCCGACGTGCTGCTGCAGCCGCATTCGGCGTCGCTGCAGATGATTTTCTACACCGGCCGGCAATTCCCCCGCGCCTATTGGGGCGACGCCTTCGCGGCAGAACATGGCTCCTGGAACCGCGGCCGGCGGACCGGCTACAAGCTGGTCCGCATCCACCTCGAGAACGGCGTGCCCACCGGCACCTACGAGGACTTCCTCACCGGCTTCGTGGTCGACGACGACGCCGTATGGGGCCGCCCCGTGGGTGTCACCACCGCCGCGGACGGCGCCCTGCTGGTCTCCGAGGACGGCAACGGCACCATCTGGCGCGTCGCCTACACGGGCAATCCTTAGAGCCGTCCCGGCTCCGAATTCGTCACCCCCGGGCTTGACCCGGGGGCCCATGCCAAGCAGAGCGGTCCTTTCGGCACCGTGGACCCGCGGATCAAGTCCGCGGGTGACGATCCGGTGCTGTCGCTAGTCAACCTGACCCGATCCGACCCCAGGCGCATGCAACCGAAGCGGCCGCGCCGGCGTCTAGCCTATACATGAGGGAGGTCAGCATGCAGGACGACACCGCGCAGGAATGGCCGGGCAAGGTCGACGGCGTCCCCCGCCCTCCGAAGCCGGCCGAAATCGACGAGGTCAGCGGCCAGCAGGCCCTGATCACCGACGAGTGGGCCCCGGCACCCGAGCCGTCAGAAAACCACCCGCTTCAACCGCCCGTTCGACCCTAGCCAGCCCATCCGGATGTTCCGCATCGCCGCCCTGCTCTGGCTCGCCCTCCTCCTACCCGCGGCGGCGGAGCCGGCCGGGGTGCTGCGCGCCACCTTGGCCAACGGCATGCGCATCATCGTCGTGCCCGACCGGCTGGCCCCCGTGGTGGCGACATCGCTGAACTACCTCGTCGGCGCCACGGACTCGCCGCCGGGCTTCCCCGGGACCGCGCACGCGCTGGAGCACATGATGTTCCGCGGCGCCGAAGGTCTCGACCGGGATCAGCTATCGGAGCTCGGCGCCCTGCTCGGCGGCGCCTACAACGCCAGCACGGCGGAGACGCTGACCCAGTACACCTACACGGTCCCCGCCAGCGACCTCGGCCTGGTGCTGCGCATCGAGGCCGGCCGCATGCGCGGCCTCACCCTCTCGCAGGCGGATTGGACGCAGGAGCGCGGCGCCATCGAGCAGGAAGTGTCGCGCGACCTGTCGAGCCCGTTCTACAACGCCATGGCGGCGGTCCAGGCCACCCTGTTCGCCGGCACGCCCTACGAGCACGACGCGCTCGGCACCCGGCCCTCGTTCGACGCCACCGACGCCACCCTGCTGCGGACCTTCTATGAGCGGTGGTACGCCCCGAACAACGCCCTCCTGGTGATCGCCGGCGATGTCGACGCGCAGGCGGCGCTCGACGCGGCGCGGCAGGCGTTCGAAGCCATTCCGTCCCGGCCGCTGCCGCCGCACGCGGCGATCCCGCCGTTGGCCAGCATCGGCTCGATCCCGCCGCTCAGCATCCCCACCAACCTGCCCTACGTGCTGGCCGGCCTCGCCTTCCGCATGCCCGGACTGCGCGCCGACGAGTTCGCCACGGCCGACATCCTAGGCGACGTGCTGGGCAGCCGCCGCTTCGAGCTGTTCGGGCTCGTGCCCGCGGGACGCGCCCTCGCGGCGCAGTTCCAGTTCGAGGCCAAGGCGGATGTCGGCCTCGGCATGGCCTTGGCCGCGCTGCCCGGCGGCTCCGACCCGGCGCCCGCGCTGGAGGACCTTCGCCAGGTGCTGGCCGACGCCGCCACGGGCGCCATCCCGACCGAGCTGGTCGAGGCGGCCAAGCGGCAAGAGCTGGCGCAACTGGCGTTCGAAGGTGACAGCATCTCCGGGCTGGCGCGCACCTGGTCGCGCGCCGTGGCCGTCGCCGGGCTGGCCTCGCCCGACGACGCGGCCCAAGCCTATGCCGCCGTCACGCCGGACGCGGTGCGGCGGCTGGCGCAGCGGCTGCTGGACCCGTCGCAGGCGGTGACGCTGGTCTTGACCCCACGCCCCGCCGGTGCGCCGGCGGCATCGGCCGGGTTCGGCGCGCCGGAAGCCCCGGGTGTGATGCCCGAGCACGCCGTCACGCTGCCGGGCTGGGCGGAGGCGGCGCTGGCGGCCGCGCCAAGCGTCGACCCGGCGCGGCCGCCCACCATCACGCTCCTGCCGAACGGGCTCCGCCTGATCGTGCGGCCTGAGACGGTCAGCCCGACCGTGTCGGTCTTCGGCCGCGTCCGGCAGGTCGAGGACACCGAGCAGCCCCCCGGCAAGGACGGCGTCGCGCAACTGGTGGCGCGGCTGTTCGACGAGGGCAGTGCCGAGCGCGGCCGCCTGGCCCGCGAACAGGCGATGGACGACATCGGCGCGCAGCACAGCCTCGGCTTCAATTTCACGCTCAAGACGCTCAAGCCGCAATTCGAGGCCGGCATGCGCCTGCTGGCCGACGCCGAGCTGCACCCGGCCTTTCCGCCCGCCCCGTTCGAGGTATCGCGCCGCCAATTGGCGCAGAGCCTGGCCCGCCTGCCGGAAACGCCGGACTACCAAGCCGGCCAGGCGCTGCGGGCAGCCCTGCTCCCGGCCGGCGACCCCGCGCTCCGGCGGCCGACGCCCGACTCCGTGATGGCGCTGAGCCTCGCCGACGTGCGCGCCTATTACAACGCCGCCTTCCGCCCCGACCTGACCACGATCGTGGTGGTCGGCGACATCACGCCGGAGGACGCGCGCCGCGTCGTCGAGGCGGCGTTCGGCCCCTGGCGCGCCGCCGGACCGACGCCCGCGATCGACCTGCCGCCCATCGGCGCCAATCCCCCGCTCGAGACCCGCATCGCCGACGCCGGCCGGCTGCAGGAGGCCGTCACCCTGGCCGAGACGCTGACCCTGCCGGTGACGCATCCGGACCGCTACGCCCTGCTGCTCGGCAACAGCATCCTGGGCGGCGATTTCGCCTCCCGCCTCTATCGCGACCTGCGGGTCCGCACCGGCTACGTCTACACGGTCCGCAGCGCCTTCGACTGGACCCGGTCGCGCGGCCTCCTCACCCTGGAGTTCGGCGCCGATCCCGGCAACGTGCCGAAAGCACAGGCCCTGGTCCGGCAGAACCTCGCCGCGATGCAGACCACGCCGGTCAGCCCCTCGGAGCTCGCGCGGGTGAAGGCGCAGGTCCGGCGCCGCCTGACGCTGCAAGGCGCCAGCGTCGGCGCGATCGCCGCGTCGTATCTGCGCCTCGCCGAACTCGACCTGCCGCTGGACAGCCTGGAGCGGGCGGCGGACCGCTACCAGGCCATCTCGGCCGACGACATTATGCGCGCCTTCGCCACCTGGGTGCGGCCCGACGGGTTGGTCCAGGTGGTCAAGGGACCGCCTCTGTAGGCGTCCTCGCCAGCCGCCCGTATAGCCGCCCCAGCCCGATCAGCGTCAGCCCGAGCCCTAGGAACGACAGCACCCGCCACAGCCCGGTCAGCCCCGCCATGTCGATCAGGAACACCTTGCCGACCACCGCGGCCATCACCGCCAACGCCGTCAGCCGGAACGCCCGCCGCTGGCGCAGCAGCCCGACCGACATCAGCCCGATGGCGATCGCCATCCACGCGCCGGACCACGCCCACAGCTCCCAATCCAGAACAGGCTCCTCGTCCAGCCCCATCGCGCCGGGATGCGCGACATGCCGCACCTCGAGCGTGACCCACATGAACCCGGCCAGGAAGGCATAGCCGGCCAACACTGCCGCCACCCCCGGCCGGCGCCCGAGCCGCACCGCCGCCGCCATCGCCATCAACCCGGGGATCGCATACGCCGTCAGCAGCGCGTCCAGCAGCGGCGGCCCGTCCACGCTGATGTTGCCGTCAAGCGCCGGGTTGACCAGCAGCAGGCCGACCCCGCCCGCCAGCGCCAGCCCGCCCTGCACCCACCAGCACCATCGCAGCGACGCCCGCCCGCTCCGCTGGTCGAGCCACAGCGAGATGCCGGCCAGCGCCGCCAGCGCCGACACCTGTCGCGCCACCTCCGCGAAGGTGAGGCTGTCATGACGTGGATGCCCCCCGGTCGACCACTGCCGGATCTCCAGCATGGTCAGCGCCGTCACGAACGCGGCGCAGCCCACCTCCAGCACCGCGACCAGCCGGTCGTCCGCCCGGCGCCGCGCCAGCCCGGCGCTGAACCAGAACGCGCCCGCGGCGACCGCATAGGCCAACGCCCGCCCGTTCAGCACGGCCGCCTCCCCCACCACGTAATCCAGCACCTGCGCGTTGAGCAGCAACCGGACCAGCGCCACCCCGGCGACGGCGAGTGCCACCCGCCGCAGCGGCGGCAGATCCACCGCGGCCTCGATCCACACCAGCGCCGGCACAAGCAGCACCAGCGCGATGGTCAGCCACTGCGCCGTCAGCAGCATCGCAAATCCCAGCGACAGCCCGGCCGTCGCGCCCGCCGCGAGCACGCCGACCGCCTGGATGCTGCAACCGCGCCGGACGGCAAGGCGCGCCAGCCCGACCAACCCGGCCGCCACCACGACGGCCACCGCGGCCCACGCCGCATCGGGCTGGAACTGGCGCACCCGCGCGTAGCCCAGCGCGATCGCCAGGATCGGCACCGCAGCCACGAACGCGGCCCAGGCCACCGGCCGCTTCAGCCGCCACACCCCGGTGAACCCGGCCGCGGCGAAGACGGCGCTCATCCCGGCCAGCGTCAGCAGGAACGGCTGCAGCGCTTGGGGCGTCCAGCCGCCCGGGAGCACCGCCAGCACGCCGCCCTCGCCGTCCCAGATCGTCTCCCCGGTCGGACTCCAGGCCGGCAAGCCCCAGAACGCCATCAGCACCAGGAACAGGGCCGCCGCCACCCAGGGCAGGCCGACGAGCCGCTCCTCGCGCGCCGCCGCCGCCAGCGTCACCGGCGCGAGAAGCAGCACCCCCGCCCGCGTCGTCGCGTCCGGGCTGGCGAAGGCCAGCAGCAGCCCGGCCGTGCCCACGGCCAAGATCGGCACCCACACCAGCCGCCGCCCCACCGGCCGCTCCAGCGCCTCCCCGGGCAGCAACGCCAGATGCAACGCCGCCAGCGCCGGCACGAACAGCGCCGGCGCCCACGAATCCGAGGTCGACGCCATCAGCGCCGCCACCAACACCCAGAACGCGGCGGCGATGGTCGTCGCCCAGCCCAGCCACACCCAGGCGGCGTACCGCACGACCGCCAACGCCGCCGCCGCGACGAACAGCAGATAGCCGAACAAGCCCGGCAGCGACGGCGTCTGCGTCTGCACCAGCACCGGCGTCACGAACGCCCCGACGATGCCGATCGCCGCCACCAGCTGCCCCAGCCGCAGCGCGACGACCAGCCCGGTCAGCGAGGCCGCCGCCATCAGCACGAACCCCGCCATCGGCGAGACCAGGGCATAGAGCACGCTCGCGGCATAGGCGGCGGCGAACAGCATCACCACGCCGCCCGCCGCCAGCGCCGCCGGCGCCTGATCGACGAACCGCAGCCCGGTGACCGGCCGCCGCGCCCATCGCAGCCCCAGCCCGATCAGCCCGGCGCCGAGCACCACGGCGCCGAGGCAGCGCACCGCCGGCGCCAGCCACCCCTCCTCGGCCGCATAGCGGATCAGGAACACGCCCGCGAGCAGCAGCGCCGCCGCCCCGAGCCACACGCCCCACCGCGCCGTGATCAATTCTTCCAATCCCGCCCGCGGCGGCGGCGGCGGCTCGTCGATCACCGGAGCGACCGCCTCCCACGCCTCGACCGGCTCCAGTTCCGGGTCCGGCTCCGGCTCCAGC
>CAZZVQ010000016.1:52876-57145 GCA_964657565.1 uncultured Acetobacteraceae bacterium | reverse complement strand
CGCTCCGCCGCCGCCATCCAGCGCGCCATGCAGGCCGGCCTGCGCGCCGCCGGCCTGCCCGAACACGCGGTCCAGTCACCGCCGAGTGCCGAACGCGGCTACGTGGCCGCCATGCTCGCCGGCGCCGGCCAGATCGATCTCATCATCCCCCGCGGCGGCCGCTCCCTCGTCGAGCGCGTCCAGGCCGAGGCCCGCGTGCCCGTCCTCGCCCACGCCGAGGGCCTCTGCCACACCTATATCCATGCCGCCGCCGACCCGGCCATGGCCCGCCGCATCCTCGCCAACGCCAAGATGCGGCGCACCGGCGTCTGCGGCTCGACCGAGACCCTCCTCATCGACGCCGCCTGTGCCCCCGCCCTGCTGCCCGACCTCGTCGCCGACCTCGCCGCCCTCGGCTGCGGCTTCCGTGCCGACGCCCGCGCCCGCGCCGTCCTCCCCGCCCTGCCCGAAGCCAGCGAGGCCGATTTCGCCACCGAATGGCTCGGCCCGACCCTCTCGATCGCCGTCGTCGACGGCGTCGAGTCCGCGCTGGCCCACATCGCCCGCTACGGCAGCGAGCACACCGAGGCCATCGTCACCGAGGACGCGGCCGCCGCCGAACGCTTCCTCGCCGGCGTCGGCAGCGCCGTCGCGCTCTGGAACGCCTCGACCCAATTCTGCGACGGTGGCGAGTTCGGCTTCGGCGCCGAGATCGGCATCGCCACCGGCCGCATGCACGCCCGCGGCCCGGTCGGACTCGAACAACTCACCACCTTCCGCTACGTCGTCCGCGGCAATGGTCAGGTGCGTCCCTGACGCAGCCTCGGTAGATGGTGTCCCTGACGCACGGCAAGGCGCGCGATCCAATCCCGCGCTGGGGCGACCGCCGGCGAATGCGGGTCGGCCTCCTCGGCGGTTCCTTCAACCCGGCCCATGCCGGCCACCTCCACGTCGCCACCCTCGCGCGGCACCGGCTGCAACTGGACCAGATCTGGCTCCTGGTCTCGCCGGGCAACCCGCTGAAGCCGACCGCCGGCATGGCCAGCCTCGCCGATCGCCTGCGGAGCGCCCGCCGTATCGCCGACGGGCGCCGGGTCGTGGCGACGGCGATCGAGGCCAGGCTCGGCACCAGCTACACGTTCGACACCCTGCGCGCGCTGCGCCGCCGGTTTCCCCGCGTGCGGTTCGTGTGGCTGATGGGCGCCGACAATCTGGCCCAACTGCCCCGCTGGCAGCACTGGACCGACATCGTCCGCATGATGCCGTTCGCCGTTGTGCCGCGCCCGGGCTATAATGGACACGCGTTGGCTGGTAAGGCTGCGCATCGCTTCAGCCGCGCCTTCCGCCCGCCGCATACGGCGTCCGCGTTGGCCGGTTCTTCCGGGCCGGCTTGGACGTTCCTGCCGGCGCGGCAAAACTCGCTGTCCGCCACCGAGCTGCGCCGGTCGGAGCCGGCTCGAACCACCGCAGCGCTGGAAGGAATACCGTCATAGCCAGGAAGCCGCCGCAGGACCCCGTCGCCAAGCCACCGACCCGCCGTCCGCCCAAAACCTCGGCGGGCTTGGCCGAAGCGGTCAAGGCCCCCGGAACGCCGCGCAAGAAAGCCGCCGTCGCCGGCCCCCGTTCGCGTGCCGCCAAGCCAGCGCCGCCGCCGCCCTCGGCCAAGGAGCGCCTCGACAAGCTGCAGGCGGTGATCGTCGAGAGCCTGGAGAGCGACAAGGGCGAGGACGTCGTCGCGCTCGATCTCGCCGGCCGCGCCGCGTTCACCGACCGCATGATCATCGCCACCGGCCTGGCCGACCGGCAGATCAGCGCCATGGCGCTGCATCTCGAGGAGAAGCTGGCCGAGGTCGGGATCAAGCGCGTGCAGATCGAGGGTGCCGGCGGGTCGGATTGGGTGCTGATCGATGCCGGCGACATCGTCATCCACCTGTTCAAGCCCGAGGCGCGTGAACTCTACGGCCTCGAGCGGATGTGGGGCGCGGAGCTGGACGAGCCGGAGCCCAAGGCCGAGCCTGAATCTGGGCCCGGATCTGGGCCTGGGTAGCGAGCGGGCATCTACCGGCGGCGCGGATGCGGGCGTAGGTTCACGCTCGGTGCCGGCAGCACACTCTCGTAGCTGCTGCCGTTCCAGACGTAGTGATCCCCGTCCGAGAAGAGGTCGCTGCGCCCGCGCGTCTTCTTCGCCGACACCGTCAGCCGCCCCGTCGCACTGTCGAGAACCCGTTGCCAGCGGCCATGCTCCCACGAGAACACCGATGTCGAACAGCCGGCCGATCCGCATTCCTGTGTCGATTGCAGCTGCACGAACAGCGCCGGCTGCGCGCCGCCCAGCGTCGCCCGGCCGGTCAGCACCAGCGGCGTGTCCCCGCGCGCCTTGGCTGCCTCGAGGTCATCGGCCGACAGCCGCCGGGCCGTCGCATCGGCCTGGGTTCCAGGATTGCTCTGCATCGGTACCGGGTTGGAGCCCGCTTGCCGGACCGGCGCAGCCGCGCCGAGCAGCAGCGGCGCGCAGACAATCAAGACGTTTCGTCGATTTATGAGCATAGATCGCTGATTACATGGTGCTGATCGCTGTCGGCAAGCTCCGACCGGGACCGGAACGCGAGCTGTTCGACCGTTACGCGGTCCGGCTGCGGCCCAAGCTCGCGGTTCGCGAAATCAGCGAAGCTCCTGGCCCGGCGCACGAGGCCAAACGCCGCGAAGGCGGCGCCATCCTGGCCGCCCTGCCGGCCGGTGCGCTGGCGGTCGCGTTGGATCTCGCCGGCCAGAGCATGACCAGCGAAGCCTTCGCCGCCCAACTCGCGCGCTGGTACGAGCAGCCGCACCCCCTCGTGTTCATGATCGGCGGCGCCGAGGGGCTGAGCGAGGCGGTGCTCGACCGGGCCGCCTTCCGCCTGGCGCTGGGCCCCCTCACCTGGCCGCACATGCTGGCGAGAGTTCTGCTCGCCGAACAGCTCTACCGGGGGCAGTCGATCTTGTCGGGCCATCCCTATCATCGCGGCGGAAAGTCATCCTAAATTAAACCACGACAATCTCTTATCATTTGATGTATAGCTGACGGTCCCAGTGTGCCGAGATAGTTCAAATGCAAACGATGTCGCAATCCGGTGGATGAGGATTTTACATCAGTTCTAAAGCAAAAGTTAAATTCTTGGGCCACGCTAGGCGCACGGGAAGTGCGAATTCTCGACGCCGTGCCATTTCAAACCCGCCATGTTGCTGCCGATCAGGACCTCGCCCGCGAGGGTGACCGCCCGTCGGTGTGCGTCTTGCTCCTGGAGGGATTCGCTGCTCGCTACCGCACCCTCGCCGATGGACGGCGGCAGATCCTGTCGTTCCACATCGCTGGCGATTTCGTCGATCTGCAGAGCTTCACCCTCAGCCGCCTCGATCACAGCATCGGCACGCTGACGAGCTCGCGCATCGCCATATTCTCGCATGCCAGCATCGCCGAGCTGTTCGCCGAACCCGCCATCGCGCGCCTGTTCTGGCACGAGACGTTGGTCGAGGCTGCGATCTTCCGCGAGTGGATCGTCAACGTCGGACGGCGCAGCGCCTATCAGCGCGTTGCCCATGTGCTGTGCGAACTCGTCACCCGCATGGAAGCCGTCGGCCTGGCGCGCGATGGCACCTGCGACCTGCCGCTCACCCAGAGCGAGCTCGCCGATGCGACCGGGCTCTCGACGGTGCATGTGAACCGCGTGATCCAGGAGCTCCGGCACGAGAATCTCATCGCCCTGCGCAGCCGGACCTTCTCCGCGCTGAACTGGAGCGGCCTGAAGGTCGCCGCCGAGTTCGACGCGCGCTACTTGCAACTCGGATTTGCCAGGCCGGACCCGGTCGTCTGACGGTTCTTGCACTCGCACAGACATCCAGATCGCTTGCCACGCGTTACGGTGTCAGGAGGGCACCATGGATCACGGCACCGAACAGCAGATTCGCGAACGCGCCTACGCGTTGTGGGAGAAGGAAGGCTCGCCAGAAGGCCGCGATGCCGAATTCTGGGAACGCGCCCGCCTGATGGTCGAGGCGGATAGTGCGCCTGCCCCGATCGATCGTCCGCAATCGGACGAGGACCGCGGGGTCGACATCGCGATGGACGAAAGCTTCCCCGCCAGCGACCCGCCCGCCTTCACCGCCGACCGCGGCGTGGCTACGGCTTAGGCGGCGCCGCCGGGGCCAGGATCTTGTCGGGGAAGCGGCACGGCGCTGCGGCGACGCAGCGCCAGCACTCCGGCCGCCGCGGCGAGCGGCTTCTCCATGACAGGCGCCGTATCGACGAAAACC
>CAZZVQ010000016.1:0-52866 GCA_964657565.1 uncultured Acetobacteraceae bacterium | reverse complement strand
CCCCCAGCACTCCGGCCGCCGCGCCTTGCACACGTAGCGCCCATGGAGGATGAGCCAATGATGCGCCGGCCGCAGGCTTGGCTTGGGGATCCGCCGGACCAACCCGTCTTCGACCTCGCGCACCGTCTTGCCCGGGGCGATCCCGGTCCGGTTGCCGAGCCGGAACACGTGCGTGTCGACCGCCATGGTGGCCTCGCCAAAGGCGATGTTGAGCACCACGTTGGCGGTCTTCCGCCCCACCCCGGGTAGCGCCTCGAGCGCGGCGCGGTCCGCCGGCACTACGCCGCCATGCCGCTCCACCAGCAGCCGCGACAACTCGGCCACGTTCTTCGCCTTGGCCTGCCACAGGCCGAGCCGCTTGATATGGGGCGCGATGCCCTCGGCGCCCAGCGCCGCCATCGCAGCCGGATCGCGCGCCACGGCGAACAAGCTTGCCGTCGCCTTGTTGACCGAGGCGTCCGTCGTCTGCGCCGAGAGCACGACGGCGACGAGCAGCGTGAAATCGTCGGTGAAGTCGAGTTCGCTCGTGCCGACCGGGTAGATCGCCGATAGCGCATCGATGAAGGCCCCGACCTCGGCCAGGGTCATCTTCGGCGTTTTTCGTACTCGGGTTGCCATCCCCCGCTATTGCGGTCCACCTCGCTGCCGCGCAAGAGTCGTCGCTAGTATCCCAGCGAAACGGCACCACTATGGACGCTATGACCACGCAGACGGGCAATCCGGTGCTCTTTGAAGCAGTGATCGTCCCGCATCGCAGCCTGGGCACACGCGGCCTGCGTTGGCTGAGCGGCGCGCTCGCCGCGCTGAGCGTTTTGGTGGCGATCGGCTTGTGGATCGCGGGGGCGTGGCCGGTGATCGGGTTCACCGGGCTCGAGGCGGCGCTCGCCGTGTGGCTGATCCGCCGTCACGCCGTTGTCGAGGGCCAATCGGAAGTCTTGCTCCTCTCCGACGACGGGCTCCGTATCATCCGGTCGAACCGCGGCACCCGCTCCGAGATGCAGGTGCCGATCGGGTGGCTGCGCTCTACGCTCGAGGAGCGGCCCGGCCGCGCGCCCGCGCTGATGCTGCGTGCCACCGGCATCGCCGTCGAGGTCGCGACATCGCTTGGGGAGAGTGAGAAGCGAGATCTTGCAGCTTCGCTCGGAGAAGCGCTGTCTCGGCAGCGCAATCCGGTGTTCGACAATGTGCAGCTTCGCACATTGCCTGAGGGGACTAGCCCTCGATTGGACCCATCGACTTGATCAGGTCGAACACACGCTTGCGCACCGCCGGTTCGTTGATCCGGTAATAGGCCCGCACCAACTCCAGCGTCTCACGCCGGTTCAGCATCTCGTCGGTGCCAAACCCATCCTGCCCCTCGGCGAAACCGCTGGAGGACCGCGTATTGGAATAGCCGCCGTTCAGACTGGCCAGCGGCTCCGGCATGTCGTCGAAGAAGAAGCTGATCGGCACGTCCAGCACGCGCGACAGGTCGAACAGCCGCGACGCACCGACGCGATTGACGCCTCGCTCGTATTTCTGCACCTGTTGAAAGGTCAGTCCAAGAGCCTCGCCGAGCCGCTCCTGCGACATACCCATCAACGTCCGCCTCAGCCGAATACGAGCGCCGACATGCGCGTCGATCGGACTCGAACGAGCTTCGCGCTCAGCACCGCCGGTTGTAGGACCGGCGGACGCGTTGGTATCGCTCATGAATATTCCTTTCGCCTACCATGCGAAGCTGAACAAAACCTTAACAACACAACCGGTAGGAGTCAACCTTCGTGACAATCTTATCAATACATCCCAATTGTGGGACGATTAGCCTCTCCGTCTCAATCCCGTCGCCAGCCATAACACTGACAACAAACCGGGAATTACCAAACCCCATCGTGAAAACGACGTAGGAGGACGGGCGCCAGGAATCGGCACCACCAGCTTGCCGGCAATGTTCAGCTCCAAGCGGCTGTCTTCATGCCCCCGCGCGTCGAACACAACTGAAATGCCCGTGTTGGCCGACCGCACCAACGGCAACCCCTCTTCCACCGCCCGCATCCGCGCGGCCGCAAGATGCTGCCGCGGCCCCGTCGAATTGCCGAACCACGCATCGTTGGTGATGTTGACCATCCACAGCGGCCTGGTCCCCTCGTCGATCACTTGGGCCGGAAACACCGCCTCGTAGCAGATCAGCGGACCGAACGGCGGCAGACCCGGCACGGTGAGCGTCGATGGACCGGGCCCGAACGCGAGATGACCCGGCACGATCTGGATCGCCAGCGGCACCCAGCTCGGCGCATATTCGCCGAACGGCACCAGGTGCCACTTGCTGTAGATGCCCCCGATCTCGCCGCGCGGATCGATCACCAGCAGGCTGTTGCGCGGGGCATTCGTCGCCATCGTCTCCGCCGTGGGCGGCTGGTCGAAGGTCAGCCCGCCGACCAGCGCCGCCAAGGCCGGCTTGGCCGCATCGGCCAGTGCCAACCGGGCGCCGGAATCGTATTGGAGCAAGAAGTAGGTGGACGTCTCCGGCCACACCACGACAGTCGGATGCGCGCCCGCCTCCGCGACGCCCGCCCGGGTCAGCGCCAGCTGTCGCTCGAACGCAGCGATGGCGGCATCGCGGTCCCATTTCTGCCCTTGCCGCAAATTGCCCTGCACGATCACCGCGTCGATCCCTGGTGGAGACGCCGCCGGCTCCGCCAGGCGATGCACGCCCAAACCGGCCCAAACCATCAGCACCGCCCCCGAGACCGACGCCCAGCGCCAGCTCAGCATGGCGGCCCCGGCCAGCGACACCGTCAGCAATGTCAGCCCCGGCGTTCCGATCCAGGCCAGCGGCTGCAGCATGACGTCGCCGGCCAGGCCCGGAAACGCCCACACGCTCCCCCACGGATTCCACGGGAACCCGGTGCCGACATATTGCCGCGCCAAGTCGAACAGCACCCAAGCGCCCGCCAGCACCGCGACCCGGCGCCACCCCGGTGGCGCCCGCTTGGCCACCGCACACGGTGCCCCGATGAACAACGCCAGCAGCGCCGACAGCGCCGGCACCGCAAGCGGCACGAGCCACCAATACCGGGCTGATTCGAGCAGGATCGCCTCGGTGATCCAATACAGGCCGACGATGTGGTGCCCCAGGCCGAAGAAGAACCCGCGCCGGAACGCCCCGCCATAGCCCCGCGTGCCGTCGATCAGCGCGAGCAGGCCGGGCACCGCCAGCAACAAGGCCGGCAGGACATAGGTCGGGGGCAGCGCCGCCGCCGAGACCGCGCCCAATCCGAGGGCACAGAGATCGGCGCGCCACCCTTGCGCGGCGCGTATCCGAAGGAACAACCGCTCGCCGATCATGCCCGGACGACACGCTCCGGCGGGACCTCGCGCCCGGTCAGCACCGCCGCGATGCACTCGGCCGCCATCACGCCCATGTTGACGAGGCTGCCATCCGTCACCCCCGCCACATGCGGCGTCGCGATCACGGCCGGGTGCCGCCGCAGCGCATGGGCCGGGTTCGGCGGCTCGTCCTCGAACACGTCGAGCCCGGCGCCGGCCAGGTGTCCGCTCTCGAGCGCCTCGAGCAAGGCCGCTTCGTCGATCAGCCCGCCGCGCGACGTGTTGATGATCGTTGCCCCCGGCGGCAGCAGCGCCAGTTCGGCACGGCCGATGATGTGCCGCGTGGCCGGGCTGCAGGGCAGATGCAGCGAGAGCACATCGGACCGGGCGAGCAGCGCCGGCAGATCCGGCATCAGCGTGACCGGGCTGGCCTTCATCGATGGCGTGAAGGCCGCCACCTGCATGCCGAACGCCGCGGCCAGCGGCGACACCGCCTGGCCGATCGACCCGAACCCGAGCAAGCCCAGCCGCAACCCGGCGATGTCACGCACCTTGTCGCCCGCCAGCCGCCACGCGCCGGCCCCCACTTGCGCCGACAATTCCGGCAGCCGTTTGGCCAACGCCAGGATCATCGCCATCGTATGCTCGGCCACCGCCTGCGTGTTGCTGCCGGGCGCCCGGGTCACGACGATGCCGCGCCGCTGCGCCTCGGCGACATCCACGTCGTCCACCCCGACCCCGTGCCGCGCCACCACGCGCAGCCCGGGCGCGGCGTCCATCACCGCTGCCGTGACCGGTCCCTGCCGCGACAGGATCGCCACCGCCTGGACCTCACGGGCCAGAGCGGCGACCGCGGCAGCGTTCGGGAACGGCTCCATGTAATGGATGCGGGCGCCGGCGGCCTCGAGCAGCGCCACAGCCTCCGCGGCCAGGCGGGGGGAGGTCATGATCACGTCCATCGTGCAACTCTCAATCCTGGCTGCGGCGCTCGTAGTGCTTGCTGTACCGCTCGGTCACGAGATCGGTCTTGACGACGATCGCCACGTCGACGGTGTTGAACTGGCGGTCGATCACCGCGCCATCGCCGACGAAGCCGCCGAGCCGGAGATAGCCCTTGATCAGGGGCGGCAGGGCCTGGCTGGCCCGGCGCGGATCGTAGGCGGCCGGGTCGAGCCGGCGCATCTCGACGTAGCGCTCCGGCAGCGCCTTGGGCCGCAACGCGGGCGGCGCGAGGTGATGCCCGTATAAATAGGTCAGCTCGGCCGCCAAGGCGTCCGGATCGGTGCCGTTGAGGCTGGCGCAGCCGAACATCAGGTCGATGGCGTGCAGGTCGATATAGGCCGCGATCCCGCGCCAGAGCAGCTGCATGACCGCCCGCCCGCGATGGCTCGCATCGACGCAGGAGCGGCCGAGTTCGAGCACGCCGCCGGGAAAGTTGGTGATGGCGCGGATGTCGTACTCGTCCTCCGAATAGAAACGCCCGACGCTGGCCGCGGCCTCGCGCTGGATCAGCCGGTAGGTGCCGACCACGCCGGCGCTGCCGTTGCCGAGATCATGGTCGAAGACGAGCAGGTGGTCGGCGGACTGGTCCCATGGGTCGGTGTCGCGCTGGGCGGCGGCGGTGGCTGGCTCGGCGGTGGCGCCCATCTCGTCGTAGAACACGCGATAGCGCAGCGCCTGCGCCGCATCGACCTCCTCGGGGGTCGCGGCGAGACGGACCCCGAGTTTGCCGGCGCGCAACTCCCTGAAGCTCGATGGCTTGCGGCGCGGTCGGTGCATGGTCAAGGCGCGGCTGATCGTGCCCTGGCTCCGGACGGCACCATGCGCCGAGCGGAATCGGCGCGGGACGGGAGGCTCGGGTCGAGCCAGCCGGGTGCCGCCGTGTTCAGGCCATGCTGCACGCACAAGCGCTCGATGCGCGATTCCATGGGGTTCCTAAAAACGCGTGGTCCGTCCGCTATCCGCGATAGCCGAAACCAGCCCTGCCTGTCGACTCCACTGACAGGCAGCCGTCCCACCCGTCATCGGTTGCGCGGCTTCGTCCCCAGTCCGATCTTCTTGGCGAGCGACGAGCGGTGCTGGGCGTAGTTCGGCGCGACCATCGGGTAGTCGGGCGGCAACTGCCACTTCTCGCGGTAATCCTCCGGCGTCATGTTGTACGACGTCTTGAGGTGGCGCTTCAGCATCTTCAGCTTCTTGCCGTCCTCGAGGCACACGATGTGATCCGGGAACACGGATTTGCGGACCGGCACCGCCGGCGCCTGCTTTTCCGGCACGACCTGCTCCCGGCCGACGCCGGCGAGCGTGCGATAGACGTCCTGGATCAGGCTAGGCAGCGAGTCCGCGCCGATCGCGTTGTTGGACACGTGCGCCGATACGATTTGCGCTGTCAGCTCCAGCACGTCTGTACTGCCCGGCTCCGCCATGTCTGCACACCCCCTTCAAATAATACGTAACTGGTCATATACTCGCTCAAACGATTGGTCCGCAATCCAAGGACACCTGATTATTTACAACATCGGATCATGCAGCCTATGTCCATTCTCGGATACAACGCCCACACACGCTTGGACATTACGCGCGATCATTGTCCCATGACCTATGTCCGGGTCAGACTCGCTCTCGACAGAATGAACACCGGCGATGTGTTGCTGGTCTCGCTCGCTGGCGATGAACCGACACGGAACGTTCCGCTCGCCGCCTCGGAACAAGGCCATACCATCCTGGGCCAGGAAGCCGACCCGGACGGCGTCACCCAGCTTTGGATCCGCAAGCGATAGACGCGCGCAGCACCAGCGCATCGACCCGGCCGTAGTAGCCCCGCCGTCGCCCGACCTCGACGAAGCCGCATGCAGCATAGAGCGACCGCGCAGCGGCGTTAGTCTCGGCGACCTCTAAAAACATCACACCTGCCCCGCGTGCGGCCGCCTCGCTGAACGCGCGATCGACGAGGCGCCGGCCCAACCCGCTGCGGCGCACGGCCGGGTCCACCGCGAGCGTCAGCACCTCGCTCTCGTCCGCCGCCACGCGCGCCAGGATGAAGCCGCCGGCAACAGCGACGAAACCGAACCCGCCGGGCTGGCCCAACTGCAGCGCGATCGCGTCGCGGCTCCATCGCTCCCCGTCCGGAAACGACGCCGCATGGATCAGCGCCATCGGCGCGAGGTAGGGAGCGGTCGCCGGCTCGATCGGGCTCACGCCGGCCGGGGCCGTCCGGCCGGCCCCGGCCGCGCCGCGGGTGGATCGACGTAGATGGGTTGCGCGGGCGCGGTCCGCCCCGCTAGCGCCGCCCGCGCAATGCCGAGCGGCTCTGGTGTCGATGGCGTCAGCAGCCGGATGTCCGCTCCCCGTCCCGCCAGGCGCTCGCCGGCCGGCAACGCCGCATCGCCGCCGAGGGCGATCGGTCCGGATGGCAGCGGTAGCGCCTCGAGCCCCACACTCTCGACCCGGCCGTCCCGCTCGAGAAACGCGCGCCCGCGCTTGCTGTCGACCACGGCCCAAACCGGCCGGCCCTCGACAGCAGGGAATGCCGCCCCGACCGTGACGCCGAGGACGGGCGCGCCGGCCGCCAGACCAATGCCGTGGGCCAGCGCGATGGAGGCGCGCAATCCGGTGAAGCTGCCGGGCCCGACGATCACCGCCACCAGATCGACGCTCCGCCCGTGGTCAGCGAGCAGTTCCTCCACCAGGGACGGCAGCGCGGCCAAGTCCGACTCGACCCGGCGCCAGCCCAACAGGACCTCGTTCTCCACCAACCCGGCCGAGCCGACCGCCATCGAGGCGTCGAGGGTCAGGATGCGGGTCATCGTCCTGCCTACAGCAGGCGGCACGCCTCATCGAAGCCGAGCCGGGGCGCGCGCTGCCATGCTTCCGCCGGGTCGCCGTGGCCGAGACAGACCAGGAAGTTGCTCTTCCACCCGCTGGCGGCGAGGAATTCCGTATCGACCCGTTCGTTGTCGAAGCCCGACATCGGGCCGCAATCCAGCCCCGCGGCCCGCGCCGCCATGATGAGGTAGGCGCCCTGCAACGTCCCGTTCCGCATCCCCGTCACGCTGGCCAACTCGTCGTTGCCGGCGAACCACGAACGCGCATCGGCCTGCGGGTAGAGATAGGGCAGCGACTCGTAGAAGTGCGGGTCGGTCGCGACGATGGCGACCACCGGGGCGGTCAACGCCTTGTCGACGTTGCCGGCCGACAGCGCCGGCCGCAGCCGCTCCTTCGCCGCGGGCGTCCGCAAGAACAGGACCCGCGCCGGCGAGGAGTTCGCCGATGTCGGGCCCATCTTCATCAGGTCGTAGACCGTGCGCAACTCATCGTCGGAGACCGGCTGCTCGAGCCAACGGTAGTGCGTGCGCGCGGTTCGAAACAGCGTGTCCAAACAGTGGGAATCGATCAAAACTCGACCTGCTCCACCGACACGACTTCGGGCACGTAATGGCGGAGCATGTTCTCGATCCCGTGCTTCAGCGTGGCGCTGGACGACGGGCAACCGCTGCAGGCACCCTGCATATGCAAGCGGACCACGCCATCCCGATAGCCGCGGAACACGATGTCGCCCCCGTCGCCGGCAACGGCCGGGCGCACCCGCGTGTCGAGCAGGTCCTTGATCTGGTCGACGACCTCCTGGTCCTCGGGCGAGACGTCCTCGGCGATGGCGTCGCCGCTGCCCTCGATCACCGGCCGCTCGGCCACGAAATGCTCCATCAGGGCGCCGAGCACCTGTGGCCGCAGCGTTGCCCAGTCGGCGAGGTCGGACTTGGTGATGGTGACGAAATCGCCGCCGAGGAAGACGCGCGCGACGCCCGGCAGGGCGAACAGCGACTGCGCCAACGGGCTCCGGGCGGCCAGATCGGGACCGGCGAAATCGGCCGTGCCGGACGGCATCACCTCGCGGCCGGGCAGGAATTTCAGTGTCGCCGGATTGGGCGTGCCCTCGGTCTCGATGAACATGGCATGGAACCTTTCAGAACGTGGCGAACATTTGGCCAACCCGGCAGGATGGTGCAAGGGTGGCGATGAATTGTGCTATGCTTTCAGTATGGATCTGTCCCGCCGCGCACTCCTCGGCGCCGTCGGCACGCTGCCGCTTTCCAGTCTGGCGCGCGGAGCTACGAGCCCACCCGTCCATCGGCTGACCATCCTGCACATGAACGATTTCCACTCGCGCCACGAGGCCGTCAACGTGCGGGCGCTGTCCTGCACGGGCGGCGATGGCTGCTTCGGCGGCAGCGCGCGCCTCGCGACGGCGATCCGGGCGCAGCGGGAGGCGGCGCAGGCGGATGGGCGGACGGTGCTGCTGCTGGACGGCGGGGACCAATTCCAGGGGAGCCTGTTCTTCACCAAATACCGCGGCATGGCCGAGCTCGCCGTGCAGCACGCGGTGGGGACCGACGCGATGGGCGTCGGCAATCACGAATTCGATCAAGGGCCCGCGGTGCTCGCCGCCTATGCCGAGGCCGCGCGCTTCCCGCTGGTCACCAGCAACGTCGACACGACCGCCGAGCCGGCGCTGGACGGCCGGTTGCGACCGTGGACCATCCTCGAGCGCGGCGGGCTGAAGATCGGGCTGGTTGGATTGACGACGCTGGAGACGCCGACCGGGTCGTCACCGGGCCCGAACGTGGGCTTCCGCCCGCCGGGACCGGCGCTCGAGCGGGCGATCGCCGGGGTGCGGGCGGATGGCGCCGAGATTATCGTGCTGATGTCGCATATGGGCGTGCTGTTCGACCGGGCGCTCGAGGTGCCGGGACCGACAGTCGTCATTGGCGCCCACTCGCACACGCTGCTGTCCAATACCGAGCCCGGCGCGTTCGCGCCGGACGCGCAGTCCGGCCCTAGCGGCGCCCTCGTCACGCAAGCCGGCGCCTATGGCCGGTATCTTGGCCGGCTCGACCTCGATCTCGCTGCCGATGGCAGCGTGCTGGCGCATGGCGGCGACTGCGTCCATGTCGGACTGGAGACGCCCGAGGACCCGGCGGTGGCCGCCATCGTCGCCCGCTTTGCCGCACCGCTCGACGCCTTCCGGCATGAGATCGTCGCCACCTTGCCGGAGACGCTGGACCTGTCGACCTGCCGATTCGCCCAATGCGCGCTCGGCCAGTCGATCGCGGCGGCCATGCTGGCCAGCGCGCACGGCGCCCAGATCGCCCTCATGAATGCCGGCGGCATCCGGACCGGGCTGCCCGCCGGTCCCGTCAGCCGCGGTCAGATCCTGGAGGCGCTCCCGTTCGGCAATTCGGTCGCGACGGTGACCTTGACCGGCGCCGACTTGGAGGCGGCGTTGCGACATGGTCTAGGACAGCTCGGGCGCGGCGCATTTCCCCAATGGGCCGGGCTGCGGCTGACGGGCACCGGGTTCGAGGTGGCGACGGCTGACGCCTGGACTGCGCTGGACCCGGCGGCGCGCTACCTGGTCGTGACCAACAACTTCATCCGCAATGGTGGCGACGGCTACACGGTCATCCGCGACCGCGGGATCGACCCGTATGATAGCGGACCCGGCCTGGATGATGTGTTCGTCACCGCGCTGGCGGAGGCAAACCGTCCTTAGGCGTCATCGTCATGGCCGGGCTTGACCCGGCCATCCACGTTTCCGCAATCCGGCGTGTTGCACCCTGGGTCCCCGGGTCAAGCCCGGGGATGACGAAGTGGGTTACTCAGCCGCTTGCTTGAGGTTTTGGCGCGTGCGGATGCGGCGGATGCGGCGGGCGTCGGCTTCGAGGATGCGGAATTCGAGGCCGCTGGGGTGGCTGACCACTTCGCCTCGGGTCGGCACCCGCCCGGCGATGGTGAAGACCAGGCCGCCGACGGTGTCGATGTCAGCCGCGCGCTCGTCTTCGGTCAAGATCGTGCCGAGCCGGCCCTCGAACGCCTCGATCGACAGCCGGGCGTCGATGTCCAGCGCGCCATCCGGGCGTTCGACGATCATCGGCACCGCCACCTCGTCATGCTCGTCGGCGATGTCGCCCACGATCTCCTCGACGAGATCCTCGATGGTGACGAGGCCGTCGATGCCGCCGTATTCGTCGATCACCAGCGCCAGATGCACCCGGGCCTGACGCATCTGCAGGAGGAGGTCGAGGATCGGGACCTGCGGCGCGACCATCAACGGCATGCGCAGGATGGGCTCGAGCTGGAACTGTTCGGGCCGGCCGACATAGCCGAACACGTCCTTGATGTGGACCATGCCGACGATGTCGTCGAGTTGCTCGCGGTAGACCGGCAGCCGCGAATGGCCCTCCAGGCGGATCTTCGCCAGCACTTGCTCGAGCGAGAGGTCGACCGGGATCGCCACGATGTCCGCCCGCGGCAGCATGACGTCGTTGGCCGCCCGGCCGCGCAGGCGCAGCACGTTGGCGAGCAACACGCGCTCTTGCCGGTCCAACTCGGGGAGGACGCCCTCGGCATGGACTTGGTCGGCGGATTGCTGGACGAGCTCGGCGATGCTGTCGCGCACGTTGTGCTCGGCGCCGCCGCGGCCCAGCCACATGCGCATGCGGCCCAACATGCCGCCGCGTTGCAGCGATTGCATGCTCATGCCGGCCGCCATGGGTTGGGCACGCCGATCCGGTGCAGCAGGCGCGCCTCTTCCATCTCCATGCGGCGCGCGAAGGCCGGGTCGTCATGGTCGTGGCCGCGCAGGTGCAGCGCGCCATGGACGACCAGATGCGCCAGATGGTGCCCGATGCGGCGGCCCTGCGCCTTGGCCTCGCGCCGGACGACGCCAAGCGCGAGGGCGATGTCGCCGCTCTCGAACGTCAGCACATTGGTGGGTTTGTTGCGGCCGCGGTGCTGCGCGTTCAGGCGCTGCACGGTCTGGTCGGAGGCCAGCAGGATGGTGCCGGCGCCGCCGGCCACTCGGGCCGCCCGACGGGCGATCCGCTCGACGTCGGGCACGAAGGCGCGCCAGCGCCGGTCGTCAACGATGATCTCTGGCGTTTGATTTTGAGCGGTGTCTGGCCCCGCCGCATCGGCGGGGCCGCGTATACTGTCGGGGTCCATGGTATTACGGAGCTGTATCCTGTTTGGCGTCCTGCCGCGCATCGACCCGGGCGTCGGTGCGTGCTTGGGCGCGCTGGTCATACGCGTCAACGATCGCCGCGACCAGAGGGTGGCGCACGACGTCGCGCGCGCCGAACCGCGTGATGCCGATACCGGGCAGGCCCTCGACCGTGTCGAGCGCGTCACGGAGCCCGCTGCGTTGACCTGAGGGGAGGTCGACCTGGCTGAGGTCGCCGGTGATGACCATGCGCGTGCCTTCGCCCATGCGGGTGAGGAACATCTTCATCTGCACGGGCGTGGTGTTCTGCGCCTCGTCGAGGATGACGAAGGCGTGGGCGAGGGTGCGGCCGCGCATGAAGGCGAGGGGGGCGACCTCGATCTCGCCGGTTCCCATGCGGCGGATCACCTGGTCGCCGGGCATCATGTCGTGCAGCGCGTCGTAGAGCGGCCGCAGGTAGGGATCGACCTTCTCCTTGAGGTCGCCGGGCAGGAAGCCGAGCCGCTCGCCGGCCTCGACCGCCGGGCGGGACAGCACGATGCGGTCGACCTTGCCGGCCTGCAGCAGCATGACGCCCTGGGCGACCGCGAGGTAGGTCTTGCCGGTGCCGGCGGGGCCGATGGCGAAGACCATCTCGTTCTTGGCCAGCATCTCCATGTAGCTCGCCTGCTTCGGCGAGCGCGGACCGACGGCGCCCCGCTTGGTCAGGATCGCCGGCAGGTCGGCCAGCGGCAGGCGGGGGTCGGCGACGGTGTCCGCCATGCGGATCGCGGTGTCCACGTCGGCGCGGGAGATGCCCTTCCCGGTCTCCAGCCGCTTGTAGAGCGCGTTCAGGGCTTGCTCGGCGGCCTGCACCCGCTCCGTGTCGCCGTTGATCGCGACACGGTTGCCGCGCGCGGACAAGCGGACCTGCAGGCCCTGTTCGAGCCGCACGAGGTTTCGATCATGATCGCCGAGGAGCAGCGGCAACAACGCATTGTCGCCGAATTGCAGGGTCACCGCCTTCTGGGGGCGATTGGACGCGGGTGCCGGGTCGGCGACGATCATGTTCAAGCGAGCATCTTCTCCAGATCGAGGGTTCCAAGCAGAGAGTTGGGGCGGGCGCCGACGATGCGCACGCCCGTTTCCGATCCGATCAGGGAAAGCGGACCAGGAACATGCACCGGCTGCAGATAGGGCGTGCGGCCGGAGAGCTGGCCGGGCTTGCGGCCCGGACCGGTGAACAGGACGGGGAGGGTGAGCCCTTCGGTCCGCCGATTGAACGATTCCTGCTGGTCTCGCAACAGCACCAGCAATTCCTGCAGCCGGGCGTCCTTGACGTCCTCGGCCACCTGGCCCGGCGCGCCGGCGGCGGGGGTGCCGGGGCGCGGCGAGTAGGTGAAGCTGAACGCCTGCGCGAAGCCGACCCGGCGCACCAGGTCGAGCGTCGCCTTGAAGTCCGCATCCGTCTCGCCGGGGTGGCCGACGATGAAGTCGGAGGATAGCGCCAGATCCGGCCGCGCCGCCCGCAACCGGTCGACCAGGCGGAGATAATCATCGGCGGTGTGCTTGCGGTTCATCGCGGCCAGGACCCGGTCCGATCCGGACTGCACCGGCAGATGCAGGAACGGCATCAGTGCCGGCACGTCCCGGTGGGCCGCGATCAGGCTGTCGCCCATGTCGCGCGGATGCGACGTGGTGTAGCGGAGCCGCAGTAGGCCCGGCAGATCGGCCAGCGCCCGGATGAGTTGGGCGAAATCCCACACGCCGCCGTTGGGCGCCGCCCCGTGCCAGGCATTCACGTTCTGGCCGAGCAGCGTGATCTCCCGTGCGCCGCCGGCAACCAGGCGGCGGGCTTCGGCGATGATGGAGAGCGCCGGCCGGCTGCTCTCGGCGCCGCGCGTGTAGGGGACGACGCAGAAGGAGCAGAACTTGTCGCAGCCCTCCTGTACGGTCAGGAATGCGGTAACCCCTTGCGGGACAACGGTCTCCGGCAAATGGTCGAACTTGTCTTCGACCGGGAAATCCGTCTCGATCACCGCGCCACCCGCCCGCGCCGCGCGCACCACCATCTCCGGCAGCTTGTGGTAGGTCTGCGGCCCCAGCACGATGTCGACATACGGCGCCCGGGCCAGGATCTCGGCGCCTTCGGCCTGCGCAACGCAACCGGCGACGGCCAAGACGGTCTTGTGGCCTTCCGCCTCCCGCGCCTGCTTGATCACGCGCAGGCGGCCGAGCTCGGAAAACACCTTCTCCTCGGCGCGCTCACGGATATGGCAGGTGTTGAGGATGATCATGTCGGCATCGTCCGGCACCGGCGTCGGCCGGTATCCGAGTGGGGCGAGCACGTCCGCCATGCGGCCGCTGTCATAGACGTTCATCTGACAGCCCCAGGTGATGACGTGCAGAAGCTTGGCCGACCCGCTCACGATAAAATCCCGATCCCTCGCACCGAAGGCGGGTGGATGGGGCGGGGCGGGGCGATGGTCAAGCGCTCGTGCGTCAGGGGCGTCCCGGGATCGGTTAAGGTCTCGCTACTGTGGCGATATTGGGAGTCGTTCTGTCAAGTGAAAGGACGGGGGCAGTCTCTTTAAACGGCCGACCTTGGCGGAGCGCCGCGTTACCGGCCGAGATCACGCTCCACACCGCCTGCGCGATCGCCTTGCGCGAGGCGAGCGAGGCCGGGTCGATCGGGTCGTGCAGGACGATGGTGGCGCGCAAGTGGCGGTGCCGCGCCAGGCGCCAGAAATGACTGCCGAGGTCCATGTCGCCGTACCAGGACGACACCGGCCGCGTGCTCCGCCGGGCCGGGAGGTAATCGAGGCGGTCGAACACGATCGAGACCGGCTGGATGAGCGGCAGCGTGTCGCCGCTGACCGCTTCGACGATGGCGAAGAAGGGCGAGCGGAATGGCAGCACCCGCGCGCCATCCGAACTGGTGCCCTCCGGGAACAGGATCAGATTGTCGCCGCCCAGCAAGCGCGCCCGCATCGAGTCCCGCTCCCGGCCGGTTTCGCTGGGGCGGCGGCTGACGAACACGCTTCGGCCCAGCCGGGCGATGGTGCGGACGACCGGCCAGGTGCCGACCTCGGCCTTGGCCACGAAACAGGCCTCCAAGGTGCCGCCCAGCGCCGGCACGTCCAGCCAGGAGGTGTGGTTGCAGGCGAACAGCAGCGGCCGTCCGCCCGGCGCGACCTGGCCGATCACCCGCCGCTCCACGCCCAGCACACGGCAGATCCCGGCCCAATAGATCCGCGCGAGCCACTTCTTGCCGTGCCCCGGCAACAGCAAGAGGACCGCCTGCACCGCCGCACATTGCAGCGTCCAGAGCAGCGCCAGGACGACCCGGCGCATCCACCGTAAACGCTGCTCCGCGACCGTCAGCCCCGGCAGGGTCCGTTGCGATGCTGCACTCCGATCCAGCGGGGGCGATCGGCGAGACAGGGTCATTCAGCTGGATTACCAAGCCGGCCCCGCGCGAACAATGCGCTATCCGCTTGATGCGACACGGGATACTGCTTACAGCCGAGGCTCGCGCCGCGTTCGGCGCCGCGATCGATCTCGACCAAGGATCTCACGGCCTCATCGATGCGCAAAATGCCTTCCCCCCTGCGCGTGTTCGCCGCCGCGCTGATCGCCACCACGCTCGTCAACCCAGAATTCGGCCGCGCCGCCGACCCGCAGCCCTATACGGTCGACCTCCCGAGCACCGACGAGCCGGCGCTCGACACGGCACTGCGGGCCAGCTCGGTGCTGCTGACGCTGCGGGAGAGCGCGCCCGTCGGTCCGTTCGCCCTGATCACGCGCGCCCGGGATGACCGCGGCCGGCTCGAGACGGCGCTGAACAGCTTCGGCTATTACGGCAGCAAGATCGCGATCGACATCGCCGGGCGCTCGATCGACGATCCGGGGCTGCCCTCGGCGCTGGATGCCGGGACGGGGAGCGTCCCGGTGGCGATCCGCATCGACAAGGGCCCGGTGTACCGCTTGCGCCGGGTCGAGCTGACGGGGCATCCGGACCCGGTGGCCGACCAGGCGCTCAAGTTGAAGCCCGGCGACCCGGCCATCGCCGCCGACGTGCTCGCGGCGCAGGACCGCATGCTGCAGGCGTTGCGCGACGACGGCCACGCGCTGGCCAAGGTCGACACGCCAGTGGCGGTGCTGGTCCCGCAAGCGACCGGCCTGGACGTCAGCTACGCCGTGCAGCCCGGTCCGCGCGTCGACCTCGGCCCGATCTCGATCACCGGGCTCGAGCGGGTCAACGAGAGCTACGTCCGGCGCCGCCTGCTGGTGCATCAGGGTGAGCGGTTCGATCCGCGCAACATCGACAAAGCCCGCGAGGACCTCGCCGCGGCCGGCGTGTTCTCCGCCGTCACCGTCGATGCGCCGGACCAACTGGACCCCAACGGCCAGCTTCCGCTCACCGTCCGCCTCGTCGAGCGCAAGCGCCATGTGCTCGGGGCCACGGCGGCCTATTCGACCGACCTCGGCTTCAGCGCCGGGGTGACCTGGTCGCACCGCAATCTGTTCGGCAATGCCGAGCGCCTCGATCTCGGCGCCGCGATCACCCAACTCGGCGCCAGTTCGTCGAAGCGGCCGGGCTACGACGTGACGGCGACGCTGACCCAGCCCGACATCTTCATCCGCGACCTCGACCTCATCTATCGCCTGGAGGGCATCAAGGAGAGCCTGGATGCCTATGACCGGACCGCGCTGCTCGGTGGCGTCACCCTTCGGCGCCGGTTCACGCAGGAGTTCTCGCTGTCGGCCGGGCTGCAGGCGCAGCAATCGCGGGTCACGCAAGAGGGTGTCACCCTCGACTACACGCTGTTGCAGCTTCCGCTCACGGCGATCTACGACACCACGGGGCCGGAGGGCCTGCTCGACGCGACGCACGGCTTCAAGACGACGGGAACGATCACTCCGTCGGACTCGCTGCGTGCGCCCGGGGCGCAGTTCGTCATCCTGCAGGCGGCGGGCTCGACGTATTTCGATTTTGGCAGCGCCGGCCGCAGCGTGCTCGCCCTGCGCGCCTCGCTCGCCTCGGTGCAGGGCGCGACCATTTTCGAGTTGCCGCCGGACCAGCGACTGTATGCCGGCGGCAGCGCCACGGTGCGCGGCTATAAATACCAGTCGGTCGGGCCCAAGTTTCCCGACAACAGGCCGACCGGCGGCACGTCACTCGGCGCGGCGACGGTGGAGTTCCGGCAGCGCTTCCTCTCCAGCTTTGGCGCCGCGGTGTTCGTCGATGCTGGCGAGGTCTCGACCAGCAGCGCCCCGTTCAGCGGCGACCTCCGCCTCGGCGCTGGCGCCGGGCTGCGCTACTATACGCCGTTCGGCCCGATCCGCGCCGACATCGCGGTGCCGCTCAACAAGCAGCGGGGCGATGACGGGTTCGAAATCTACGTCGGAATAGGGCAGGCATTCTGATGCGCGTCTTGAAGCCAGTCCTCCTCGCGGCCGTCGTGCTGCCGACGCTCTACACGGGCGCACATGCCGCGTTCGGCATCCCGGGCCCGACGCAGCTCATCCTGGACCTCGTCGGCAAGATCACCGGCGGCGCCGTGACCGCGACCGGCGTGACCGGCTGGCCGAATGCGCTGCACGTGGATCGGCTCGAGCTGCGCGATGCGGAGGGGGCGTGGCTGATCGCCGAGGACGTCACGCTCGATTGGCATCCTTATCTGTTGGCGACCAAGGAGGCGGCGATCGACAAGGTCACCGCCGCCCGGTTGAGCATCCCCCGGCTGCAGGCTGCTAGCCCGACGCCGGCCCAGCCGTCCTCCGGCCCGCCCTCGCTGCCGGTGAAAATCGACGTGAGATCGCTGCGTGTGGAGCGGGTCGAACTCGGCGCGCCGGTGGCCGGCGTGGCGGCGGCGTTCTCGCTCGAGGGCAGCCTGGACCTGCCGGCGCTGCTGACGCCGACGGCGCATCTGCAGGCTGTGCGGCTCGACCCGCCCGGCGGCACCTACAAAGTGGACGCCGCCGTCACCGAGCAGGCGATCGACGCGACGGTCGCCGTCACCGAACCGCAGAACGGCTTCATCGCGCAACTGGCGCGCCTCCCCGACCTCGGCGCGCTCGCCCTGAACGCCACGGTGAGTGGCCCCCGCACCGCGCTGGCCACCACGGTCGCGCTCGGCGCCGGACCGTTGAAGGCGGCGGCCAACGGCACCGTGGACCTGCCCGGCGAGACGCTCGACCTGCACGTCACCGGCAGCGCCCCGGCCATGAAGCCGGCGCCGGAGGTGTCCTGGCAGGCGATCGCGCTCAATGCCGACGTGAAGGGCCCGTTCACCAAGCCGGACGCCGCCGGCCATTTCCAGATCGACCAGTTGGCCGCGGCGGGCGCGGCCATCCGCCAGCTGACGGCGGACCTGTCGGGCAACGAGGGCCAGGTGACGGTGCATGCCGCAGCCGCCGGGCTGCAAGCGCCGTTGCCGGACCCCAATTTCCTCGCCGCCGCCCCGCTGACGCTCGACGCCACCGCCCGGCTCGACGACCCGGCCCGCCCGGTCACCTTCGCGCTCGCCCATCCCCTGTTCTCCGCCGCCGGCCGCGCCGAGACCGCGGGCAGCCCGAAGCTGGCGATGGACCTCACCGTGCCGCAGCTCAACCCGTTCACCCAGCTCGCCGGCGTCGAGCTGCAGGGCCACACCGGCGTCCATATCGACGCGGCCCAGCTGCCGGACAGCACCTTGACGCTGACCGGCGACGGCACGCTGGCCATCGCTTCCGGCCTGGCGCCGCTCCCGGGGCTGATCGGCGACAACGCCAAGGTCGGCCTGACCATGCGCCAGCACGGGCAGGACCTGACGATCAGCCGCATGACGGTCGACGGGCGTACCGTCCAGCTCGCGCTGACCGGCGGGCAGGTGGCCGGCACGCTGACCGGCAACATCAAGGCGGCGCTGTCCGATCTCAGCGTGGTGGCGCCCACGCTCGTCGGCAATGTCGCCGCCAGGGTCGATCTGTCCGGCACCCAGGCCGATCTGGCGATGAACGCCCACGCCCAGGGCGACATCGGCGCGCCCGGCGTGCCGCGCGGCCCGGTGACGGTGGACGTCGTGGCCAAGGGCCTGCCCGCCGCGCCGTCCGGCACCATCACGGCCGAGGGCCGCCTGGCCGGCGCGCCGCTGCAACTCGCCATCGACGCGCAGCGCGGTGCGGACGGGGCCGTGAAGGCCACCATCGATCGCGCGGACTGGCAGAGCCTGCACGCGGAGGGCGCGCTGCAGCTCGCGCCGGGCGCGAGGCTGCCGCTGGGGCACGTGCAGCTTCGGATGGGACAGTTGGGCGATCTCCGTCCCTTCGTCGGGCAGGCGCTCGCGGGGGCGATCAATGCCACGCTGGACCTCGTGCCCGACGAGATCCGGCTGCAGGCCGACGCGACCGGGGCCGGCATCCCCGGCTCGCGGGTCGCCTCGGCCAAGGTCGACGCGCGGGTGCGGGACCCGCTGGGCGCGCCGGTCGTCACGGCCAACGCGGTCGTCGGCGGGATCGACGCGGCAGGGGTTACCGGGTCGGCGAAGGTCGACGTGACCGGCCCGCAATCGGCGCTGGCCATCCGCACCGAGGCCGCGCTGACGCTGTCGGGGACGCCGGCGCAGATCAACGGCGCCGCCGTGCTCGACGTTCCGGCCAAATCGGTCCGGCTGAACACGCTGCAGGTCGCGGCGAAGGGTGAGACTGCCCGTCTGCTGGGGCCCGCCACGGTGCGGTTCGGCGGGCCGGTTGCGGTCGATCGGCTCCGCGTCGGGCTGCAGAGCGCCGTGCTCGACGTCGCCGGCCAGCTTTCGCCGCGGCTGGACGCCACGGTCACCGTCCGCGCGCCGGCCAGCGTCGCGGCGATCGCTTCACCCGACCTGAAGCTCGCGGGCACGATCGCACTCGACGCCAAGCTGACCGGCACGCCGGCACTACCGGGCGGGACCGTTCGGCTGGACCTGGCCGGGCTGCAGATGCTGACCGGGACCGGGCGCGCCGTCCCGCCGGCCACGCTCAACGCTACGGCCACGCTCAACGGGAAGAGCGCGCAGATCGACGCACGCCTCGCCGCCGGGTCGGCCCGGCTCACCGTCGCCGGCCAGGCGCCGCTGGGCACGGGCGCGCTGGCGCTGCGGGCGAATGGCGGGCTCGACCTGGCGCTGCTCGACCCGATCCTGACCGCCAATGGCCGCCGCGCGCGGGGACGCCTGACCCTCGACGGCACCGTCGGCGGCACCACCAGCGCGCCGCAAGTGGCCGGCACCGCGCAACTCGCCAACGGCGAGGTGCAGGACTTCACCCAGGGCCTGCGGATCACCGACCTCGCCGCGACGGTCCGTGGCGAAGGCACCACGGTCCGGCTCGTCTCGCTGAACGGTCGGGCCGGGCAGGGCACCATCACCGCCAGCGGCACGGTCGGCGTCACCGCGCCGGGGCTGCCGGTCGACCTCACGCTGCAGGCGCGGAACGCACGGCCGCTCTCGACGGACACGCTGCAACTCACGGCCGACGCCGACCTGACCGTCCGCGGCCAGGTTCAGGGCGATCTGCAGGCGGCGGGCCGTGTCCTGATCCGGCAAGCGGACATCCGCATCCCGTCGGGCCTGCCGCCATCGATCGCGACCCTGAACGTCATCCGGCCCGGGCAGAAGCGCGCGGCCCCCCCGGCGGGTCCGGCACCGAGCATCGGCCTCGACCTCGTGGTCGACGCGCCGAACCAGATCTTCGTGCGCGGCCGCGGCGTCGACGCCGAATTATCGGGCGAATTGCGCATCCGCGGCAGCGCGTCCAAGCCGCAGGTGGCCGGCGGGTTCGAGCTGCGGCGCGGCGCGGTCAGCCTGGCCGGCACCAATTTGTCGTTCAACCGTGGCAAGGTCGGCTTCGACGGCACCGGCCCCGGCGGAAAGATCGACCCGACGCTCGATTTCGTCGCGGAATCCACGACCACCAGCGTCACCGCCACGCTGACCATCGGCGGCTATGCCAGCGCGCCGACGATCAAGCTGACGAGCACGCCGCCGCTGCCGCAGGACGAGGTGCTGTCATATCTGCTGTTCCGCCGCAGCCTGAAGGAGATCGGGCCGTTCCAGATCGCCTCGATCGCCGCGTCGCTGGCGGAACTCACCGGCGTCGGCGGCGGGGGCAATCCGCTGGACAAGATCCGCAACGGGCTCGGGCTGGACCGCCTGAGCGTCGGCGGCAATTCGACCGGCAGCGGCGCATCGGTCGAGGCGGGGCGCTATGTCGCCAGCGGCGTCTATCTCGGGGCCAAACAGGGCACCAGCGGCGATGCCGGCACCGGGGCGACGCTGCAGATCGACATCACCCGCGGCCTCAAGCTCGAGACGGACGTCGGCAGCGGCAAGGGCGGCAACTCGGTCGGGCTGACCTATCAGTATGAGTATTAGCCCCATGCTTCGCGCCGTGGCCGTCCTGCTCCTCGTCACCACCGGTGTGGCGGCGCAGCCAGCGGCCGGCGATAAGACGACCTCGCACTCGATCGGCATTCCGGCCGGCACGCTCGAGTTCGACGCCACCGTAGGGACCACCAAGCTCGCCGACCCGAAGGGTGCCGTGCAGGCGGAGATCGTCACCACGGCGTTCCTGCTCAAGAACGGCGGGCCCGATCGGCCGATCACCTTCGCGGTCAATGGCGGGCCCGGCGCGTCCTCGGCCTGGCTGGATTTCGGCGCGATCGGCCCGTGGCGCGTCCCGTTCGGCAACCCGGTCATCCCGAGCGCCACGCCCGCCCCGATCGACAACGCCGAGACCTGGCTCGACCAGACCGACCTCGTGTTCATCGATCCGCCCGGCACCGGCTACAGCCGCATCACCGGCGGCGACGAGGCGCGGCGGCATTTCCTGTCGGTCGACGGGGACATCGACACGCTCGCGACCGTCATCCGCCGCTGGCTGGAGGCGCATGGCCGGCTGCTGTCGCCCAAATTCATCGTCGGCGAGAGCTATGGCGGCTTCCGCGGGCCGAAACTGGCGCGGACGCTGCTCGACAAGCAGGGTGTCGGCATCCGCGGGCTGTTCCTGATCTCGCCGGTGCTCGACTTCAACGGCCGCGACGCGCCCTGGAACCCGTTCCGCTACGTCGTCACGCTGCCCAGCATGGCGGCGGCCTACCGCCACGCGCAGAGCCGGACCGATGTGGCCGACGTCGAGGCCTATGCCACCGGCGATTTCCTGGCCGATCTGCTCCGCGGCGAGGGCGATGTCGACGCGATCGAACGGCTCACCACGCGGGTGGCTGCCGTGACCGGGCTCGACCCGGCGCTGGTGCGCCGTCGCTTGGGCCGCGTCGGGCTGTCGAATTTCCTGCGCGATCGCACGCCGGGTCGGGTCGACTCGCAATATGACGCCACTGTCGACGCCGCTGACCCGTTTCCGGCCGCGGCAAACGACAACTCGCCGGACCCGATCCTGGATGGCCTCCGCGCCCCGGTGACGTCGGCCGCCCTCTATATCTATCGGACCTGGCTCGAGTGGCAGCCGGAGGGGGCGCCCAATCGGCAATACGAGCTGCTCAACGAGCAAATCGCCCACGACTGGGATTACGGCCGGCGCATGACCCGGCCCGACGCCTATTCGGACCTGCGGCAATATCTCGCACTCGACCCCACCAGCCGGGTCGTCGTGGCGCACGGCCTGACCGACCTCGTCACGCCGTATTTCGCCGATGCTCTCCTGTTGCGGCAGACCCCTGACTTCAATGGCCGGCATCAGCTCTCGCTGACCGCCTACGCCGGCGGGCACATGTTCTACTCGCGCGACGAGTCCCGCGCTGCGCTCCACCGCGACGCCGTCGCCTTCTTTGCCGGAACCCGCCCGTGAAATTCCTCGCCGTCTTGCCTGCGCTGACACTCGCCGCCTGCGGCTACCAGCCGCCGCCGCAGACCAATACCGCCAGCCCGGCCTACGTCGCCGATCGCGATGCGTGCCAGGATAAGTCCGCCAGCGACGTCAACAAGGTCAACGCCAAGACCGGCCTGGCGTGGTTCAGCTCACCGTTCCGCCGGTGGAGTCAGATCGCCGATACGACGCAGAGCTGCATGGCCGACAAGGGCTATGGCCGCCTGCGCTGGTGCACGCCGGCGGAGCTGCAGAGCGGCAGCCGCCAGGGCAGCATGATCGTCACCGCGTCGGGGGTGCAGTGCTCCGATCCGCCGACCCGTCCGTAAGCACGTCGAGCCGATATTTCTCCGCCCGCGACTGCGCGTACGGCACCAGCCGCGAGGCGGTCTCCGCGATGAACAACTCCGCCGCTTCGTCCCCCGTGCAGGCGCCGTCGGTTGGGCCAAACCAGTTGACCAGCCCCACGACGCCGCCCGGCGCCAAGCTCCCGACCGTATGCCGGGCGACCCGGCGGATCCCGTCGAGCCCAAGATAATACAGGACCTCTGAAAAAAGGACTAAGTCGAACTGGCCCTCGGGCCACTCCGAGCGCAGATCCATGTTGGCGAATGATGCGCCAGGACACCGCTCCCGCGCCTGATCCAGCGCGATGTCGGAGACGTCGACCCCTAGCAAGGCGTCACAGCGCTCCGACAATTGCCGGGTCAGGACGCCAATGCTGCAGCCGATCTCGAAACCGCTCTTGAAGCGGCGCGGCGGCAGGGCGGCAAGCGTGGCGGCATATTTATCCCGCTCATACTCGCTGGTGGCGAAGCGCCAGGGGTCCGGGTCCCGGGCGTAGAGCCGCTCGAAATAGCCGGGGTCGGCGTAACCCGGTTCGTTCAAGCCGCAGCCTTGATCGCGGCTGCGCGCACCGTTTCGTCCACCACGGAGTCGAAAGTGGTGAAGTTCTTCTCGAACCGTGCCACCAGGTCGGCCGCGGCCTTGTCGTAGGCGACCTTGTCGGACCATGCCAGGCGCGGATTGAGCACCTCGTTCGGGATGCCAGCGACATCCTGCGGGAACATCAGCCCGAAGAACGGGTCTCGCTCGAACCGGGCGTCCTTCAAGCTGCCGTCCAACACGGCGGCCAAGAGCGCCCGGGTGTGCTTGATGCTCATGCGCTTGCCGGTCCCGTAGGCGCCACCCGTCCAGCCGGTGTTGACGAGCCAGCAATCCGAGCCGTGTTTCTTGACCAGCTCAGCCAGCATCTTGCCGTAGACTTCTGGTCGCCGCGGGATGAAGGGCGCGCCGAAACAGGTGCTGAAGGTGGCCTGCGGCTCCTTGCCCATCCCCTTTTCGGTTCCGGCCACTCTCGCCGTGTAGCCCGACAGGAAATGATACATCGCCTGCGCTTCCGACAGCTTGCTGATCGGCGGCAACACCCCGAACGCGTCCGCCGTCAGCATGACGACGTTCTTGGGGTGCCCAGCCCGCCCGGAGCGGTCACAATTCGGAATAAATTCAATGGGATAGCATGAGCGTGTGTTTTCGGTAAGCGAGTTATCGGTCAGATCCAGGATGCCGCTCTCGTCAGCAACCACGTTTTCCAATACGGTTCCGAACCGATGGGTCGCCGCGTAGATCTCCGGCTCCGCCTCGGCGCTCAGGTTGATGACCTTCGCGTAGCAGCCGCCTTCGAAGTTGAAGATGCCGTCCGGACCCCACCCATGCTCGTCATCGCCGATCAGCGGACGGTTCGGATCGGAGGACAGCGTGGTCTTGCCAGTCCCTGACAGGCCGAAGAACAGCGCCACGTCGCCCTGCGTCCCGTCCGGCCCGCGCGCGACGTTCGCGCTGCAGTGCATCGGCAGCACGCCCTCTTCCGGCAGCTTCCAGTTCATCACGCCGAAGATCGACTTCTTGATCTCGCCGCCATACTCGCTCCCGGCGATGCAGATGATCTTCTTGGTGAACGAGACCGCGATGGCCGTAGTCGACCGCACGCCGTCGATGGCCGGGTCGGCCTGCAGGTTCGGCGCATGCAGGATGACCCAGTCCGGCTCGAAGGTCGCGAGGTCCTCGGCGGTGGGGCGGATGAACATGTTGCGCGCAAACAGCGTGTGCCAGGCTTCAGTGCTGACGAGGCGGACACGGACGCGGTAGGCCGGGTCGGCGCCGGCGTAAAGATCCTGGGTGAACAGCTCGTGCCCCTGCAGATAGGCGAGGATCCGCCCGCGCAGCACGTCGAAGCTCGCCGGCGCCAGCTTCTGGTTGCCCATCCGCCACCACATTTCGGCCTCGATCTCCGGATCGCCGACGCTGAACTTGTCCTGCACAGAGCGCCCGGTATGGATTCCGGTCTTGACCACCAGCGCCCCGTCACTCGACAGCCGCCCTTCACCGCGGCGCAGCGCCTGGCTGACCAGTTGCGACGCGTTCAGGTTGGCGAAGACGGGGCCGTGTGGCAGTACACCAGTCTGATCGAGCGCCCGGGCGGCGTCATGGTCGGCGAGAGGGATTAGCGGGCTCACTCGATTACTCCTGCTCCAAGCGCACATTTTGCTCAGAATGTGGCTTGTTTGGATGGTCTTCATAACGGATCGGGCCCAGCCCGGTCCAGCGCCAGCGCCTCCGAATTCCGCGCTGCACCTGCGAGACGAATCACCTCGCCACGCACGGCATCTGCGTCGACGACGGGCGCGGACCACGCCACCCGGACGACATGCTCCTCCTGCACCAAGTCGCACCCGTCGACGTCGCAGGCCACCATCCGCCAGCCCGACCCCGCCCCGCCACGGGCCGCCGCGATCAAATCCATCGCGTCAGCGTGATCGCCATTGCAGTGGTCGATGATGCCGCGTTCCGCCGACACCAGGGCGGCTACGGCGCCAGGGTCGGCGGCGAGTTGGCTCGGCCCGAATCGGTGCGCACTCGCGAACCCGCCGACGAACTGCCCGGTCTCCCCCCAAAATCGCCAGAGTTGGAAGTCGCCGAGCCCGGCGTAGAACGCGGCGTAGGGATGTAGGGCGACCCAACGCGCTTTGAGCGCCGGATCGGGCTCCGGCATTGCCGTCCCGCTCAGGCTCAGGCGCGGCGCCGTTTGTGGGTTCGGCCCCGTTGCGGCGCCCATGACCATGACGGAGCATCGCGCCTCGTTCCGCAGGTGCCGCGTATGCGGTGACAGACCGGAGAGCAGCATGAGCAGCGATCGATCCGGCGCCGTCGCCGGCGTGATCAGCGAGGCGAAGGGCTGGCCGTCCGCCACGGTCGCCATGCTGGCCGCCCGGCTAGCGCGCAGCAGCTGGATGGCGGCCCATGCCTCTGGCTTTACGCTCGGTAATTTCACGCTGTCCGGCACGAGTTCACTCCTTTGCGCCACAATCTTGGGCTAGGAGAGAGTATCTAAGCCAAGGTCAAGGCCATGAAACAAACGATTGCCCTCGTCGACGACGATCGGAACATCCTCACATCGGTCTCGATCACGCTCGAGCAGGAGGGATTCCAGGTCCGAACCTATACGGATGGGGAGAGCGCGCTACAGGGTTTGACGGCCAAGCCCGTCGATCTCGCCGTTCTCGACATCAAGATGCCGAGAATGGACGGCATGGAGCTGCTGCAGCGGCTGCGCGCCCGCAGCGCGCTCCCGGTCATCTTCCTGACCAGTAAGGACGAGGAGGTCGACGAGCTTATGGGCCTGCGCCTCGGTGCCGACGATTACATCACCAAACCGTTCAGCCAGCGGCTGCTGATCGAACGCATCCGCGCGCTGCTCCGCCGCAACGAGACCAGTCGCGCCGAAGGGTCCGGCGCCGCGCCGGGTGGCGTGATGATCCGCGGGGAGCTGACGCTCGACGAGACCAAGCACCAGTGTATTTGGCAGGGTCAGGACATTCAGCTGACCGTCACGGAATTCCTGCTCGTCAAGGCGCTGGCTGCCCGGCCCGGAATGGTCAAGTCACGCGATCAACTCATCGACGCAGCGTACGGCGAGAATATCTACGTCGACGATCGCACGATCGACAGTCACATCAAGCGCGTGCGCAAGAAATTCCGCACCAGCGACGACAATTTCGATCACATCGAGACGCTTTATGGGATCGGTTATCGTTACAAGGACCACTGAGTCGTTCGATGCCGGATAGCGGTTACATACCTCCGATCGTGGAGACGCAACCATCGAGCCCGCGCCGTCGTTGGGTATCGCCGCTGCTCCGCCGCATCCTGCTGGTCAACGCTTTGCCGCTGGTGTTGCTGGTCGCGGCCTTGCTCTACCTCGACCAGTTCCAGGCCGGCCTGCTCGAGGCCGAAGTGCAGGCGTTGCGCGAGCAAGCCCGCATCTATGGCGGCGCGCTCGGCGAGAGCGCCGTGCGTGAGGCGGATGGCGACAACGCGCAGATCCAGCCCGACCTGGCCCGCCCGCTCCTCCGCCGCCTGACCGAGCCCACGCCCAACGCTCAGGCGCGGCTGTATGCCCCAGACGGAACGCTCATTGCGGACAGCCGCGTGCGCGAGGGCACCGGCGGCGCCGTCGTGACCACGCCGCTGCCGCCCGCGGTGGAGCGCGGCGCGCTGCTCGGCACCATCGGCTCCGTCTACGACCGCCTGCTGTCGATCCTGCCTCGGCCAGCGCACGGCCCGGTGGTCGAGGTGAGCCCGAACGGCGCCGGGGCGGAATGGCAGCCCAACGTGCGCGAAGAGCTGCGCATGACCGGTTCCAATGCCGGCCGCGAAATGCCGCCATACATCCGCCGCACCCAGGACGATCGGCTCCTCGTGACGGTCGCCGAGCCGGTCCAGCACGGACGGCAGATCATTGGCATCGTCCTCCTCACCCGCGACGCGCGCGAGGTGGATGACAGCGTGCTGGCCGTTCGCGTCAGCATCCTCGGGCTGTTCGCGCTGGCATTCGTGCTCACCGTAGCGCTGTCGTTGTATCTGTCGCGCACGATTGCCCGGCCGATCCTTCGCCTGGCCAAGGCGGCGCATGACATGCGCGAAGGCAAGGGCCGCGCCGGCAGCGTGCCGAACGGCTTGCTGCGCCGGTCAGACGAGGTCGGTGAACTGGCCGTCGCGCTAGCCGAGAGCGCCGGGGCGCTGTGGCAGCGAATGGACGCGACCGAACAGTTCGCCGCCGACGTCGCCCACGAGATCAAGAACCCGCTCAGCTCGATCCGAAGCGCCATCGAGACCCTGCGTCGCATCGACGACCCGGCGCAACAGCGTCGCCTGCTGGCGATCATCGCCGAAGACGTCATTCGGCTGGACCGGCTGATCAGCGATATCAGCGATGCGAGCCGGGTCGACGCCGAGTTGTCGCGGGCGGCGCCGGAAGCGATGGACGTCGTCCCACTTCTCGCGACGCTGGGCGAGATCCACGATGCCACCCGCAAACAGGCAGATCCGATCATGGTCCTCGATCTGCCGCCCGGGCCTCTCAAAGTTCTCGCCGTGGAGGGCCGCCTGGTCCAGGTACTGCGCAACCTCATCGGCAACGCGAGCAGCTTTTCCCCGCCCGGTGGTGCGATCCGACTGCGCGCGGCCGAAGCCGGTTCGACGATCGAGATCGCGGTGGAGGACGAGGGTCCCGGCATTCCCGGGTCGAAGCTCGACCATGTGTTCGACCGCTTCTACTCGGAGCGCCCGCCTGGAGAGCAGTTCGGACAGCATTCAGGCCTAGGTCTCTCCATCAGCCGCCAAATCGTCGAGGCGCTGAAGGGTCGGATCGCGGCGGAAAACCGCAGCGACGAAGCCGGCCGTATCGTTGGCGCCCGGTTCACGGTCCGGTTGCCGCGCGCGGCCTAAATCGTCTCGACTGCGGTGTTTCACGTGAAACATTGGCGAGTGGCGTCAAACAAGTCGCTTTCTTTTCCGCCTAAATCGGGTCAGAACAACGCGGGAGATGCTTATCCATGCGAGTTGTGCCGCCCGCGATGGCAGCGGAGTTTTGCTCACTGGCCCACCCGGCTCAGGGAAGTCCGATCTTTTACTCCGATTGCTGGATCGAGGCTTTCAGCTCGTCGCCGACGACCAAGTCGATGTCGTCGGCATCACGGCACGACCGCCTGAACGACTGGCTGGATTACTCGAAATCCGCGGCCTCGGGATCATGGAGCTTCCTTTCACCGCACCTGTGCGCCTGGTCCTCTCCGTTAGCCTTGCAACCCCAGAACGCCTCCCCCGACCGGTCCGCGGCGCGCTCGACCTCCCCCTCATCAAAATTGACCCGGCTTTGATCTCCGCCGCACAACGCGTCGAACTCGCTCTCGACTGCCTCACCGGACGCGTCCGCCAGCGCGTCGGCGCTTTTACCCCGTGCTGAGGCCCGTCATCGTCGTGACCGGGTTGTCGGGCGCCGGCAAGGCCTCGATCCTGCGAGCGCTCGAGGATATCGGCTACAACGCCATCGACAATCCCCCGCTTACCCTGTTGGAAACGCTGGTCTCTCGCGCCGAGCAGCCCACCGCGATCGGGCTAGACTGCCGAAGCCGCGGTTTTGACGCCCATGAGGTCCGAACCGCAGTCGCCCGCTTGCGAGCGATCCCCAACACCCGCGTCGAGCTGGTGTATGCCTGGGCGGAAGAGGCCGTCCTGCTACGCCGCTTCACTGAAACCCGGCGCCGGCACCCCATGGCGCCCACAGGCCGAATCATCGACGGTATGACCGCCGAAGAACTATCCACCGGCCCCCTCCGGCTGGACGCCGACCTCGTCATCGATACCTCGGAACTACCACTTGGCGAACTACGCCGGCGGATCGAACAACGGTTTCGCCCCGGCGCGTCCGAGGGCGGCCAGCTTCCCGGCATGGCTCTCGCCATCATGTCCTTCGCATTTCCAGCTGGACTGCCCCGCGAAGCCGACATGGTGTTCGATGCACGTTTTCTTCGTAATCCCCACTACGATCCTATATTACGCCCACGCACAGGGCTCGACCGCGATGTCGGGGCGTACGTCGAAGCCGATGCCGACTTCGAAGGCTTCTTTCTTGGAATCCAGTCGCTATTGGCGCTCGTCGTGCCACGATTTGTCCAAGAAGGTAAAAAATATGCAACAGTCGCCATCGGATGCACTGGCGGTCGTCACCGTTCCGTCCATATTGCGGAGCGACTCGCCCGAGAGATGAAGGCGAACAGGATTTTGGGCATGGACACAGTACAAATCACTGTCTCGCATCGAGAGCTGGAACGGCTGTCCATGGCCGCTCGCCCGCAGCCAGCATTCGCCCGCCCGGCTGACGAAGGCCACACCATTCAATCATGATCGGCCTTGTCTTGGTCACCCATGGTCGACTCGCGGATGAGCTCCGCGCCGCCATGGAGCATGTCGTCGGCGCGCAGCGGAATGTCGGCACCGTCTGCATCGGCCCGGAAGACGACATGGAGAGTCGCCGCACCGAAATCCGCTCGCTGATCGAGCAAATCGATACCGGCGACGGCGTCGTCATCCTCACCGACATGTTCGGCGGGACCCCCAGCAATCTCGCGATCTCCATGATGAGCCGCGACGGTGTCGAGGTCCTCTCGGGCGTCAATCTTCCGATGCTGGTCAAGCTGGCCAAAGTTCGCTCCGCCCAGACGCTGGCGGAGTGCGTCGAGTGCGCCCAAATCGCCGGCCGCAAATACATCGCTGCGGCCTCGCATGTCCTACCCTCCTGCACCAAGGCACGGTGCGGGTGACGGACGCACCCCCCGAAGCAAGCGCGACGGCGCTGACCCGGAGTCTCACTATCGTCAACCGGCGCGGCCTGCACGCGCGGGCCGCCGCCAAATTCGTGACCTTGGCCGAGCGCTTCGGCGCCTCGGTCGACGTCGTCCGCGATGGCCAAAGCGTATCCGCGCGCTCCATCATGGGGCTGATGATGCTAGGCGCCGGCAAGGGAGCCACGATCCTGCTGCAAGCCGATGGCTGGGACGCGAAAGAAGCGCTAGACGCCCTCGCGGCCCTCGTCGAGGCCGGTTTCAATGAGCAAGATTGAGGACGACCCGTCCGACCTGCCGGCTCGGCCAGCTGATCTCGGTGAAGATCAGGGTGGCGAATGCAGACTTATCGGCCTTCCCGCGTGCGCCGGGGTTGCGGTAGGCGCCGTCTTCCGGGCTGTCGAGCCGAAGCCGCACATCACGCGCAACAAGATACACGCGGAAGACGTCGCGTCGGAAACCGCGCGCTTCGACTCCGCCATCCTGCAATCCCGCCGCCAGCTGCTCAAGCTACGTGGCCGCCTCTCGGTCTTGCCGGAGGAGAGCCAGGGCGAGATCGCCCCGTTGCTCGACGCCTACCTCCAGATGTTGGGCCCCTCGCGCCTGGTCCGCGGCGTCCGTCAGCGCATCCATGACCGCTTGGTCTCCGCCGAAACAGCGGTCATGGAGGAAGCCAACCATGTCGCCGCCGCCCTCGCCGCCGTGGGCGCTAACAATACGGCTGGTCTCGGCAGCCCAGGCCCGCAACGCCAAGCCGACGAGGTCCGGGAAATCGGCCGCCGTCTCGTGCGTAATCTGACGAGGGCGCCGTTCCGCAGCTACTCGGCCGCGCCGCAAGGGTCCATTCTGGTCGCGGAAGCCCTTCGTCCCTCCGATGCGGCGCTGGTCGACCCGGCGCGGATCGCCGGCGTCGCCACCGAAGAAGGCGGCACCGACGGCCACACCGCCATCATCCTGCGCGCGCTCGGCATTCCGTCGGTTCTGGGCGCCCCGGGTCTCGTTCAAGCCGCCGCCGCCAACACGACCATCCTCGTCGATGGCTCGTCCGGGATCGTTACCCTTCGCCCGACCGCAACGAGCATGGCCGCGGCGCGCCGAGCCGTCGCCGCGTTCGCGCGCGAGCGGCAGCAACTCGGCCGCATGCGCCGCCTCCCGGCCGTGACGCTCGACGGCGAGGCCGCCGACCTCCAAGCGAATCTCGAACTACCGGTCGAACTCGCATTGGTCGCCCAGTGCGGCGCCAGCGGAATCGGCCTACTCCGCACCGAATTCCTGTTCATGAACCGCGATACCGTGCCGACGGTCGACGAGCAGGAGGCGACCTACCGCAACGTGATCGAGACCATGGCCGGCGACCCCGTGACCATCCGTGTGCTCGATTGGGGTGGCGAAAAGGAAATCGAAGCACTCGTCGCCGCCGGGCTGGTCCCCGAAAGCCCCGACGCCAATCCAGCATTGGGCCTGCGCGGCGTTCGGCTGTTGCTGCGCCGGTCCGAGCTCTTCGAAACGCAACTGACGGCCATTTTGCGCGCGGCGCGGGCCGGTCCGGCGCGCGTGATGCTGCCGATGGTGACCAACGTTGCCGAGTTCCGCGCCGCTCGCGACATCTACCACAAGGTCGCTGCCGCGATGCGGGAGCGTGGGGAGCGCTTGCCCAACCCGTTGCCGCCGCTCGGCTCGATGATCGAAACCCCGGGTGCTGCCCTGTCGGCCGACGCCCTTGCCGCCGAGGCGGAGTTCTTCGCCATCGGCACGAACGACCTCTGCATGTATACACTCGCGGTGGATCGCAGTGAACTCGACGTCGCCCACCTCTACGACCCGCTTCACCCCGCTATGCTCCGTCTCATCCAGATGACCGCCGAGGCGGCGCATCGTAGCCATATCCCGGTGTCCGTGTGCGGCGAGATGGCGGCGAACCCAAGCTTCACGCCGCTGCTACTCGGCCTCGGGATCCGCAGCTTCTCCACCAACGCGTCGGCGGTCCCGCGTGTCAAGCAAGCCGTTCGAAGCACCACCATGGACGATTGTCAGCGACTGACCTGGCAAGTCATGAAGCAATCCGACCCGGCGCGAACACGCGACCTGCTGGACCAGTTCGGCCGCTAGCGCCGTGCGTCTCAGCCTTCCGTCTGGATGGACTCGGCCTCATTCCGCAGTCGCTTGAAGCTCCGCCGACTGAACGGCAGCATGCCTAGATAGATCAATCCCGCTGCGGCGAGCGCGGCCCAGGGATCGGCCACGAGGACGGCCGCGAAGGCACCAACGCCCAACAGCAGCGGCAGCGCATATTCGCTTCGGACCTTGAAGTTCTTGAAGCTCCACACCGGCAACGTTGACACCAGCAGGAACGCTGTTCCGATCAGGGCGACAGCACAAAACAAGGGATGACGCGGCAGATACTCCAGCCAGCGTACTCCGAGCGAATGTCCCTCCAGGCCCAGAAACAACGGGAACAACGCCAGCCCGGCTCCGGCTGGCGCCGGTACGCCGGTAAAAAAATTATAGGCATAGCCGGGCGACAGCGGGCGTGGCGCGTCCAGCGCCGCGTTGAAGCGAGCGAGCCGAAGCGCCATGCAGACCGCAAAGATCAGGCAGGGCACGAAACCGAACCCGCCGACGGTCTGCAACGACCAAATATACAGGATGAAGGCGGGCGCGATGCCGAAGCAGCAGAAATCGGCAAGGCTATCGAATTCCGCACCGAACCGCGACGTCGCCTTCAGCAGGCGCGCCAGACGCCCATCCAGTCCGTCGATGAACGCAGCGACCAGCAACGCCATCGCCGCGCTGCCGAACCGCCCTTCCAATGCGTATCGCATGCTCGTCAGCCCGGCACAAAGCCCGAGCAACGTCATGATGTTCGGGATCATTCGATTGAACGACATCCCGCTGAAGCGCGGACGCCGGCGTGGTCGCAGTCGCGTCCTCAAGGTCGGCACCACTGGCCGTCGCGCGTCCTCGTTCAAATGCGGTCCGCCTCGGCGATCACGGTCTCGCCGCCGATCATATACTGACCGCGACTGACCAACGGCTTTATACCCTGCGGGAGATAAAGGTCCGTTCGACTGCCGAACCGGATGAGACCGAACCGGCTGCCCGTGTGGACCTGATCACCTTCCCGAACTGAACAAATAATGCGCCGGGCAATCAGTCCTGCGATTTGGACCACTGCCATGTCCCGGCCATCGGGGAGGCGAAGCGCCAGCGCGTTCCGTTCATTACTATCGCTTGCTTTATCCATGCTGGCGCTCACGAACGCACCATGGCGGTACGCCACCCGGGTCACGACCGCGTCGGCGGGAACGCGGTTGATATGCACGTCCAGCACCGACAGGAATATCGCCACGCGCCATCGAGGCTCCGCTCCGAGCCCGAGTTCCTCTGGTGGAACCGCCTGCCCCACCAGAACGACCCGACCATCGGCCGGCGCCACGATCGAACCGGGCCGACTGGGCGACACGCGCTCGGGATCACGAAAGAAATATAGGCAGAACAACGCAAACGCGAGACCGAGCCAAACCAGCCACGCGCTGACGAACAATCCCAACAGCCCGAGGACCAACCCGGCCCCGATAAACGGCCATCCAGCCCGATGGGGCGGTGACAGCACCGTACGGAAATCCTCGATCACTCGCATGCGCACAATGTAGAGACGTTCAGGCCGCTTCGATACCCTCGGTCAGAGCCCAGCCGACCGCACGGCTTCATGACTGTTCAATGATCCCGGCCGCGACCCGTCTTGTTCTGCAGCTCCTCGATCTTCAAAGATGCATCAGCCTTCGTCAAAGACGGATCAAACGGCTCGCCGGCCTCTTCGGACAACGTCCTCAAATAGCTGGCTTGGGCACCGGTCATGGTCTCGTCACCGGTGACCCAATCATGCGGATCTTTCTCGATGTTGGATGGCGCTGCCGACGGCTCATGCTCGGCGGTCTTCGGGTTAGGGGCTTCTTGCTTGTCGCTCATGGGCGTGAGAACGCAGTATCCTCGACGTCGTTTCCGATCATCGCTGATAAGGAGCCGGCAGTAACGACCGCACCGGAACCCGGCGCAACCCCTCCTCCGTCGGCACGATCACCATCGCCTCACGGTCGAAGTCCAACAGGTTTTCCCGGCACGCGCCACACGGCGGAACGACGGCGATCTCGCGGATGCTCTCATCCGGCTTTGGATGCCGGACCGCCACGGCGCAATCGATGGTGCCGTCCCCATCCATGACGACCCGGCCGAGCGCCACCGCCTCGGCACAGATCGATAGCCGACCCACTGTCGCCCCTAGATGCACGCCTGTCCATATCCGGCCATCCCGGCTTCGCAACGCGGCGCCAACGGTGTGCCAAAACGGCCGGTAGTGCCGAAGCAACACGGCCCTGGCGGCATCGATCAACTCGTGGTCGACGTGCCGGAGCGGCATCGCTCCGGGAAGCGGCTGGACTGGAACCTGGTCGAGCATCCGGTCATCCAGCCGCGTCGGAGTCCTCATCAGGATCAGGAAGAGTCGCCATCGAGTTTGCAACCACTCCAGATTGATCGCGGACCCGCCGCTCGATCGTCTCCGCCATCTCCTTATGATCGCGGAGGAACTGCTTGGCGTTCTCGCGCCCCTGCCCAATCCGCGTACTGTCGCAGCTGAACCAGGCTCCGCTTTTCTCGACGACGTTCACCTTGACGCCAAGATCCACCAGCTCGCCAACTTTGCTGATCCCTTCACCATACATGATGTCGAATTCGACTTGCCGGAACGGCGGCGCAAGCTTGTTCTTGACGACTTTGACCCTGGTCTGATTGCCGACGACTTCCTCCCGATCCTTGATCTGTCCGATCCGGCGAATCTCCAGGCGGATGGAGGCGTAAAACTTCAGCGCATTACCGCCAGTGGTCGTCTCCGGGTTTCCGAACATGACGCCGATCTTCAACCGTATCTGGTTGAGGAATATTAGCATCGTCCTTGATTTCGAAACGCTACCGGTCAGTTTCCGCAACGCCTGGCTCATCAGGCGTGCGTGCAGGCCGACGTGACTATCGCCCATCTCGCCCTCGAGCTCGGCCCGAGGTACCAGCGCTGCGACGCTGTCGACCACGAGCACATCGACCGCTCCGGATCTGACGAGCGTGTCGCATATCTCGAGCGCCTGCTCTCCACCGTCAGGCTGGCTCAGCAGAAGATTGTCGACATCGACCCCGAGCTTCCTTGCGTAAATCGGATCAAGTGCATGTTCCGCGTCAATGAACGCACAAACACCCCCTCGCCGCTGAGCTTCCGCGATGGCGTGCAGGGCCAGCGTCGTCTTGCCGGAGCTCTCCGGTCCATAGATCTCGATGATCCGGCCGCGGGGCAAGCCACCAATACCGAGCGCGAGGTCCAGACCAAGCGATCCGGAAGGAATGACCTCGATCTGCTGATCGCCTGCCTTGGCACCCATGCGCATGATGCTGCCTTTGCCAAAGGCCCGCTCGATTTGAGTCAGCGCTGCGTCGAGCGCACGGTTTTTGTCCATCGTAGCTTCCTGTATAGGGTATCGCCGCCCACGCGCCGACTCGGCTCCTGCCGATTGCAAGCTGATCACGGCCATCGTGTCACACCTCCCGGTTGCGCCGCAACGCTGACCGATGCCGCGTTCGACTCAGTCAGCGTATAACCGTTCATGCGAGCCCGCAAGAACAAAATAGGAACGTGCTGCGGCGGACGGTCAGCTTGAGATGAACCCTTGAACGAGCGTGCCGGAAACGAGCCGCCAGCCATCTACGAGCACGAAAAAGATCAACTTGAATGGCAAGCTGATCGCACTTGGCGGAAGCATCATCATTCCCAGTGACATCAACACACTGCCGGCCACGAGATCGATGACCAAGAAGGGGAGGTAAAGCAGAAAGCCCATCTCAAACGCACGGCGCAACTCGCCGACCATAAAAGCTGGAACCAATGACCGCCACTGCGCCTGTTCTGGCGACGCGATAACCGGCAGATTGCCGAGATCCTGGAACAGCTGCAGATCGGCACTGCGGACGTTTGACACCATGAACTTGCGGAACGGCTCCGCCGTCAACCGCAGCCCGTCCAGCTCTGAGACCTGGCCCGACGTCAGCGGCACCACACCCTGGGTCCAGGCTTGGTCTAGCACCGGTTGCATGACGAAGTAGGTAAGGAAGAGTGCCAAGCCTATCAGGACCGAGTTGGGCGGCGTCCCCTGCGCGCCCACGGCGCTCCGCAACAACGATAGGACGATGATGATGCGCGTGAACGCCGTCATCATCACCAACAAGCTCGGTGCCAAAGATAGCACCGTCATGAGCGCGGTGAGCTGCATCAGCCGTCCCGTCGCCCCAGCCTGCCCCCCAGCCCCGAGATCGATATTGACCGACTGCGCAAATCCTAGATGCGGGATCAAAAGCGACCCAAGCGCCGCTATGCCGACCAGGATCGCCCGACGGCCGATCATCGGGGCAGATCCTGACCCGGTGGCCAGGCAAGCATCACATCGCTGCCTCCGCCGACGAGCAACAACAACTCTCGCCCATCGCAACGGACGATCCGTAAAGATCGCGTTCGGTCGATTGTCATCGTCTCACAGATTGCAAGCCGCTTGCCGGCCCGCGCCCGGGCAAATCCGGTTGCCCGCGCAACACGGCCCGCAAGCACGACCAGACCGATGACCGCGCCAAGCGCGATGAGGGCTGTCAGTATACTCGTATAGGGAATTGGCATCGTGCGGCCTTTTTGCCGTGAGTGGTCATGCGGCGTTCTCCCGCATCCTTGCGTCTAGCGCGTCCAATCCGGAGGCCAGCCGCATGAGTTCCAGCTTGAGAAAGCCGGTTTTCGAGGTCGGCAGATCGAGCGCTTTTGCGCACAGCAATCCGACGTGATTCTGCAATCCTTGAATATCCACGTGTCGCTGGCTCGCGACCAAAGCTTGCGCCACAGCGATCATTCGCGCCGTCTGCTCCGAGAGCGCTAACACCTCGGCCTCAGGGTCAAAATCCAGCCCAGGCGACGGGAATGGGAGGAGAACACCGGTGGACATGCAGGGACTATGGCCGGAAAAGGTTAGCGAATAGTTACTCTCCGGCTTCACCGTTTCTTAATAAATTCGCGCCATCTTCCCCCCACGAAGCACAGGGAGAAGTGCGAATGGACCCGACCGATATCGGCCTGTTCCGGCTGGCAGAAAAGCGCCTCAACTGGGTCGAGCAACGTCAGCAGGTGCTCGCGCAGAACATCGCCAACGCCTACACGCCCGATTTCAAGGCGCGCGACCTGTCACCATTCCAGTCGACTCTTGCCGAGCAAGGCATTTCCGTGGTCCGCACCGACCCGGCACACCTCGAACCAACACAATCAGCGGCTCAGGGCAAAGAGCAGCCCGGCCTCGGCAAGGCACCGGACGGCAATACCGTCGCCATGGAAGAGCAATTGGGCAAGGTTGCCGACACGGCCAGCACGCAGGAACTCGTCACCAACCTCTATCACAAATACCAAGGCATGTTCCGCATGGTCCTTGGCCGTAACGGATAACCATCATGGACATCAGCAAAGCCATTGCTATCTCGGCGTCGGGCATGGATGCCCAAACGGCTCGCCTACGCGTCATTGCCGAAAACTTGGCCAACCAGGACTCGACGGGCTCAACGCCAGGCGCCGAGCCTTACCGTCGTAAGACGATCAGTTTCGAGGATCGCCTCGATGAGCAGACCGGGGTGAGCACGGTCCGGGTCCGCAACGTCGGCGTCGATAAGAGCGACTTACCGAAGCGCTACGATCCATCCCATCCTGCAGCCGACGCCGAAGGCTATGTCCGCACCCCGAATGTCAACTCATTCGTCGAAATCATGGACATGCGGGAAGCACAGCGAGGCTACAGCGCCAACCTCAGCGTCATGGAAGTCACCCGAACCATGCTCACCCGTACGATCGAGCTGTTGAAGTGAGCACTACTCTCACCGTCACACCCTCATCAGCCGCGAACGCATATGCGCGCGTTCAGAATGGCGAGCTCGACGCGCAGTCAGACGGGAGCGGCACCGGTTTTGGAGACGCGTTGGCGCGCGCGGTTCAAGGCGTGGCCGATGCCGGCAATAAGGCCGACGCGGAGTCCATGAAAGCCATCGCCGGACAGGGCAACCTCACCGAAGTGGCAACGGCCGTCACCCGCGCAGAGCTCTCGATGCAGACGGCGCTCGCGATCCGCGACCGGGTCGTCCAGGCCTACCAGGACATCACCCGGATGCAAATCTAGTGAATGAAACCGAGATGGCCGGCGCACTGCGCGACACGCTTTGGGTCGTGCTGAAGCTGGGCGGTCCGATACTGGTCGCTGCGCTGGTCGTCGGACTTCTCGTCTCGTTGCTGCAAGCCGTCACTCAAATCAATGAGGCTACTCTCGTTTTTGTTCCAAAGCTGCTCGTTCTATTTGCATCCTTGGCTTTGCTCGGCCCATTCATGGTCTCGACCCTTGATGCTTACACGCACACGCTGATGAGCCGAATGATCACCGTCGGCGGGCAATGACCGACGCCGAGCTCATCGCCGGGTTACCAAGCCTGGTTTTTGCGCTCGCACTCGTGCTCTGCCGGGTCAGCATGGTCATCATGCTGATGCCCGGCTTGGGTGAAATAGACGCGCCGCCGATGGTGCGTGTCGGCCTTTCGCTCGGTGTCGCGATACTTTTGCTGCCAAGCATCTCGACCCGGGTTCCGGCGGTCCCAGGCGGTATGGCAGGCCCTCAAATGATCGCAGCCGAGCTCCTGACCGGGTTTGCGCTCGGTTGGCTGGCACGCCTTCCTGCCCTCGCGCTCGGCATGGCGGGTGCGATCATCTCGCTGCTGATCGGGCTTGCCAACGTCCTGCAGCCCGACCCGGCGCTTGGCGGCCAGTCGACCGCGCTCGCTCGTCTGTTTGGCATCGCTGCGCCGGTACTCATCCTCGCGACGGGACTATATACGCTTCCTCTCTCCGCCCTGGCCGGCAGTTACACGCTCATCGGCCCTGGGGGAGTGCTTCCACCTGGTGATGCCGCAGACCTCATGATCAAAGTTGCCGGGAATGCGCTTGGGCTGGCACTGCAGCTGTCAGCCCCCTTCCTTGTGGCTGGGATCGTCTTCCAGTTTGCCGTCGGCCTCGTCGCCCGCGTCGCTCCGCAGTTTCAGGCTTTTACGATCGCTGCTCCCGGTCAAATTCTCGGCGGTATGGTCCTGCTTGGCCTTCTTGCCTCACGTATCCTGTCGACCTGGGAAGGCGGCGTGTCAGCGAGTTGGGCAATGCTGCCCGGGTCCTGACCGATGGCGGACAGCGAAGACCGCACACTCGCAGCAACCGACCATCGGCGCCAGCAGGCGCGCGATGAGGGCCAGGCTCCTCTTTCGCGCGAGATCGTTGCCGTCAGCGGCCTCGCCGTCATGACGTTGTTGCTCGCGATGTTGGCACCAGGCCTCGTCCGCTCACTGGAGCATCGCCTGACCGTCATGCTGGCCAGCCCTACCGCGGATCCTGGCGTCGCCTTGCACCAAGCTGGCCTGGCTATACTGGCAACCGTGCTGCCGGTCGCCGGCGCCGCCGCTTTGGCTGGAAGCGCCGCGGTGCTGCTCCAGACGGGATGGTTGTTCCACACCCAAGCTCTGATGCCAGATCTTTCCCGGCTCGATCCGCGCCGCGGGCTGAAACGGGTTTTCGGGATCAACAACACGATCGAGGCGGCAAAGTCGCTCGCTAAGATCAGCATCATCGGCTGGGCCGTCTGGCACGTTCTCTCCGGCGCTCTTGCAACGACCGCAGAAACTCTCTCTCTAACGACCCCAGCTATGCTGGATCGCCTCACGCGCGATACGTTGCACGTGCTGATCACCGTCCTAGCTTGCCAGAGCGCGATCGCGCTGTTCGACGTCGGCTGGACCCGCTTCCACTTCGGCCGACAGATACGAATGTCGCTCGAAGAGATTAAACAAGAACAAAAGACTATGAACGGCGACCCGCGTTTGAAAGCCAAGATCAGGCAAATGCGAACCGCCCGCGCGCGCCGTCGTATGATGGCCGCTGTCGCAAAAGCGACAGTCGTCGTGACCAACCCGACCCATTATGCCGTCGCTCTCACCTATGATCGCGGCAGCCGCTCCGCGCCGAAAATCGTCGCCAAGGGAATCGATGAAGTCGCTGCCCGGATCCGGGAAGCCGCGCAGAAACACGGTGTCCCGCTCGTGCCAAATCCTCCGCTCGCGCGGGCGCTCCATGTCCTGCCGCTGGATGCGGAGGTTCCAGCCGAGCATTTCAAAGCCGTCGCCGAGATCATCGCCTTTGTCTGGCGCTTGAGGACCCCTGCCCGTACCCGCCCTTGATCTTGACCCACCCCAAAGAGGTGCATCCCCTGGAAATCCGCTCGAATTTGCGCCAACATCCTTTGAAAGAGTGAGGAGGCGCGCGCCATGGATGTCGGAATAAGTGCCACCCGCGAAAGCACGGCTGCGTTGCACGACTTCGACGCGCTCATTGTCGGCGCCGGGTTCGCAGGTCTGTATCAACTGCATGTTCTCCGGAACAAGCTGGGCTTGAACGCCCGCGTGCTCGAGGCCGCCGACGGCGTGGGCGGCACCTGGTATTGGAACCGGTATCCCGGGGCACGGTGCGACTCCGAGAGCTTCTACTACTCCTATAGCTTCTCACCTGAACTCGAACAGGAATGGGAGTGGACCGAGCGGTATCCGGAACAACCGGAAATCCTGCGTTACCTGAACCACGTTGCAGACCGCTTCGACCTCCGCCCCGACATCCAACTCGGCACGCGCGTGATCGGCGCGGCCTTCGACGGGCAGACCAATCGCTGGACCGTCAAGACCGCGGCCGGCGACAGCTACACTGCACAATTCCTCATCACCGCCGTCGGCTGTCTCTCGACCGCGAACCTCCCCCGCATCCCAGGCATCGGCAGCTTCAAAGGCGAGACATACCATACGGGACTCTGGCCGCATGCGGGCGTCGATTTCACTGGCAAACGCGTCGGCCAGATCGGCACCGGCTCCACGGGAATCCAGGCCATTCCCGTCGTCGCCGCGGCGGCAAAGCATCTCACCGTGTTCCAGCGCACGCCCAATTACAGCGTTCCCGCCCGCAACGCCCCGTTGTCGGCCGAAGAGCAGCGTGCGGTAAAGGCAGACTACCCCGCCATCCGGGAGAAGACTCGCTCGACGCCGAACGGTCATCCGTGGGACATATCGCAGGACAGCGCCCTAGACTTCGACGAGGCGGCCCGGCGCGCACGCTATGAGGCGGCCTGGGAACAGGGCGGACTCCGATTCCGCGCCTCGTTCCGCGATATGATGACTTCGCTCGAAGCCAACGAGACCGCTGCCGAGTTCATCCGCGCCAAAATCAGCCAGATCGTGCGCGACCCGGTCGTCGCCGAACGCCTCACGCCACGAGACCACCCTTTCGCCGCCAAGCGTCCGCCCATCGACACGAACTATTTCGAGACCTTCAATCGCGACAACGTCACCCTCGTGGACCTGCGCAGCACGCCGATCGAGTCGATCGTCGCCGAAGGTATCCGCACCAGTGATCAAACCTACGAGCTCGACGTTCTCATTTACGCGACCGGGTTCGACGCCATGACGGGCCCGCTCTTCGCGCTCAATATCGAGAATGGCGAGGGGCGGACGTTGCGGTCCGAATGGGAGGCCGGTCCGATCTCCTATCTCGGCTTGCAAGTTCCTGGTTTCCCCAATCTCTTCACCATCACGGGCCCCGGCAGTCCGTCGGTGCTGACGAACATGCCGACGGCGATCGAGCAACACGTCGACTGGATCGCGGACTGCATCACCCACATGCGAAAGACGGGCGCCACCCGCATCGAAGCCAACGCCGCCGACGCTGAGACTTGGCGCGCCGAAACGACCCGTGCTGCCGAAGCAACACTGCTGCCAATGGCCGCGTCATCTTGGTATCTCGGCGCCAACGTGCCGGGCAAGCCGCGCGTGTTCATGCCGTATGCAGGCGGTATGGCTCATTATGCTGCGCTGTGCCGCGACGTTGCGTCTAGCGGATATCGCGGATTTACCTTCTCCTAACCACGGCAAATTAAAATGGAATCCGTGCCACAGCGTCGCAGTATTCAGATAGGTTGCGAAATAGTATCTTTACTCAAGGATTGGGTTCGCTCCTCATGCTGCAATGACCGGTCTTCCGAATGCTGGAGGCGCACCCTCCGCCGGTGAGCAGGGCGGAGAAGCAGGCCCGACGGTGCTCGTCGTCGATGACGAGCCGGCGGTTCGCCTTCTCATCACGGAGGTCCTCGCCGATCTGGGCTACAGGTCGATCGAGGCGGTGGATGGCCCGTCGGGATTGACCATCCTGCAATCGAATACGCCCCTCGAGCTCCTGATCGCCGATGTGGGTCTGCCCGGGGGCATGGATGGCCGCAATCTCGCTTCCGCCGCGCGGGCGGTCCGACCGAGCCTGGCCATCCTCTTCATCACCGGTTACGCCGAAACGGCCGCACTCGGCGACAAGACGCTGGAGCCCGGCATGTTGGTGCTCACAAAACCGTTCTCGATCGACGCGCTAGCCGTCCACATCAAGGAACTTACGTCCGGTCGACCGTCTGAATGACCTCGAAGCCCTCGAATTCCGGATGACCAACATACATCGGCTTGGTCCCGCCGGCGCCCCGGTGCGACGCGCGAAACGCTTCCGACGTCGTCCATGCCTCGAAGGCCGGCTTGTCGCGCCAGATCGTGTGCGACGAATACAGCACATGATCCTCCTTCACGGGACCGCGCAGCAAATGGAACTCGACGAACCCCGGCACTGACGCGAGGTTCGAATCCCGATTGAGCCAAACCTGCTCGAAATCCTGCTCCGAACCCGGCAACACCTTGAACCGGTTCATGGCGATGAACATGGCAAACCCTCCTGACCACAAGCTACTTGGCCCCAACCGGCCGGTTTCACCACCCCCGGGCCGCCGACCAGCAACGAAGGCGCCCCCAATCCGTTCGATCTGCGCTACGAGGAATCAACATGCGAGGCGTCATGGTCGCGATCATCTCCGGCCTACTCTCCGCCGGATGCTCAGTCTTTGGCGTCCGCAACGAACAGACGCCACCCTACACGGTCGAGCGCACCATCGGCTCCGGCGCGACGCTCGTCGAGGTGCGCCAGTACGGCTCCCGACTGGCGGCCGAGACCACGGTGTCGGGCGGCGAGGCCGAGGCTCGCAGCAGGGGCTTCCAGATCCTGGCCCGCTACATTTTCGGCCGCAACACCACCCGGACGTCCATCGACATGACCGCGCCGGTGGCTCAGTCGAAGGCAGGATCCGGTCAGTCCATCGACATGACCGCGCCCGTCGGGCAAACCCGCACGATCGACGGCAAATGGCGGATCCGCTTCTTCATGCCGGCTCAATATACTCTGGAGACCCTGCCGCGCCCTAACGACAAGGCGGTCGACATCGTCACGGCCGGGCCGGAGACCATCGCCGTCTTGCGGTATTCCGGCGGGATCGGCGCGACGGCGGTCCATGGGGCAGAGCGCCGCCTGATGCAGGTCGTCGAGGGCGCCGGGCTGCATACGAGCGGCGAGCCGTTCACGTGGTTCTACGATCCGCCCTGGACGCTGCCGCCGCTGCGCCGGAACGAAGCCGCGGTGCAGGTGCAGCCCGGCTGAAACCTCGCTGCTGTGGGGCGTTACTCCGTCAGGAGAACCGACATGAAGCAGCCACACACCGAAAAATCGATCGATCACACGGACGATCAGCAGAACACCGGCAACCACAAGAAGCCGGACGCCAAGGATGCCGGCGGCGCCGACAAGTTCGGCGGAACGAGGGCGGGTGCCGATAATGCGGAGCCGACCAAGCCGTAACAGCGTAGGCTGCCAGCGTGCCACGCTCGACCAAGCCATCGCCGACCTCCCCCGCCGCTTCCCGGGACCCGGCGGGGCCTGCGCCGTCATGCGCGAAGGTCGAGTCATCGCGCGGCATGCCTGGGGTTGGGCGGACGCGGAGCGTCGGATCGCGTTCACACCGCAGACGCTGTTCCGCATTTGCTCGATCACCAAACAGTTCACCTGCGCGACGGCTCTCGCCACGGTCGGCGACATTGCCGAACTCGACGACGCGGTCCGTGCCTATCTTCCAAACCTGACCGAACCGGCGCCCACGGCCGCGCATCTCTGCCACAATCAGTCCGGCCTGCGCGACTACTGGGCGGTTGCCATGCTGCACGGCGCGCCTGCGGAATCGGCGTTTGGCGGCGCCGATTCCGCCCGCGTGATCCGCGGGACCCAAACCCTGCAGTTTCGGCCGGGCACCCGCTATTCCTACTGCAACCAGAATTTCCGCATCCTCTCGGATATCCTCGAGGCCCGTAGCGGCCGATCGTTCGGCGAGCTTCTCCGAACGCACCTCTTCGAGCCGGCGGGCATGCAAACGGCGCTCCTCGCTGCCGATACGACGGCGTTGCCGGACGGCACCCAGGGGTATGAAGGCAGCCAGGCCGCAGGCTTCCGCCCCGCGCGAAACCGCATCGTCTGGACCGGGGATGCCGGAATCGCCGCCTCGCTCGACGACATGATCGCCTGGGAACGCAGCATCGACCGAACGCGCGACGACCCGGCGGCGCCGTATAACCGCCTCTCCGCCCCGGTCGCCTTCACCGACGGCACCCCGGCGCACTATGGCTTAGGCCTCGGTCGCCGGAGCCTGCACGGCCGGGCGATCACCGCCCATGGCGGGGCGCTGCGCGGCTGGCGCAGCCACAGGGTGCATGCGGCGGCCGATCGCACCTCGGTCGTGGTCCTGTTCAACCACATGGGCGACGCCCAATCAGCCGCCCACTCGCTTCTCGCTGCCAGCTTCGGCGAGACGGACGAGCCGACGGCCGGGTCGGTCAACACCGGATCGCTCCCCCCGGCCGGCGCCTATACCGAACCCGAAACCGGCCTCTCCGTCCGCCTCGAGCCGGGCCTCCCGGGCAAGCTGCTCGTCCACTACGACCGGTTTCCCGAGTCGCTCGCGCTCAACCCAGACGGCAGCGCGGGCACGGCTGAAACTGTCCTGATCCGCCCAGACGGGAACACGGTCTGGATGGATCGCGCCGCCGACCACCAATCCACCCGCCTGGTCCCGCAACCGGCCGAGCCCCTCCGCATCGACGTCGCCGGCACGTATCGGTGCCGCGAACTCGGCGCCGACCTCACCATCGTCGACGCGGGCGGCACGCTCTACGGCGCCTTCTCCGGCTTCCTCGGTCAGGGCCGCATGGAGCTGCTCAACGTCGTCGCCGCCGACATCTGGACGCTCCCATGCCCGCGCGCGCTCGACCACACGCCACCCGGTGACTGGACCCTGGCGGTCCAGCGTGGGCCCGACGGCGAGACAGTCGCCATCCAGCTTGGCTGCTGGCTGGCCCGCAACCTCCGTTACGACCGGGTCGCATGACCTACGCCGGCGCCACGCCCTGGGTGTTGATGTAGACCGCGTAGATCGACTGGCTCGCCGCCATGAACAGCCGGTTCCGCTTGGCGCCGCCAAAGCAGATGTTGGCGACCACCTCGGGCGTCCTGATTCGCCCGATCAATGTTCCGGCCGGGTTCCATACGGTCACGCCGTTGTAGCCGATCGCGCGCCCTGCGTTGCTCGACGCCCAGACGTTGCCGTCGACGTCGCAGCGTATGCCGTCCGGGCCGCAATTGACGCCGTCGATCACGCACTCGCTGAACCGCCGCAGCCCCTCGACCTTTCCGGTGGCGACGTCGCCGACCCAAATGTCATTCTTGCCGCCCGAACCCTGATCCCCAGGCCCTTTGCCCGTGCTGCAGAAATAGAGCTGCTTGTAATCCGGGCTGAAGCAGAGGCCGTTCGGGTCCGGCATCTGCTCTTCGGTGACGACGACGTCCAGCCGCCCGGACGGGTCCCAGCGATAGACGTTGGTCGGCAGCTCCCGCCGTCCCGGCTGGTAATCGGCCGGCTGCCCGATGCGCGTGTTGACGTGCCCGTTCGCGTTGGACGGACCGCCCGCCCGATCCGGCGCGCCCTCGTAGAGCTGGCCGCCATAGGGTGGATCGGTGAACCAAAGGCTCCCGTCCGGATGCGCCACCACATCGTTCGGCGAGTTCAGCCGCTTGCCCCCATAAGTGTCGGCGATGACGGTGATCGTCCCGTCATGTTCGTAGCGAACCACCCGGCGCGTCAGATGCTCGCAACTGACCTGCCGGCCCTCGAAATCGAAACTGTTGCCATTGCTGTTGTTGGTAGGGCTGCGGAACACGCTCACCGCGCCGTTCTCCTCCAGCCAGCGCATCTGCCGATTGTTCGGGATGTCGCTCCAGACCAGGTAGCGGCCCTCCGCCGACCACGCCGGTCCCTCGGCCCACAGCGCACCGGTCCACAACCGCTGGATCGTGCTGTTGGGCGTCACATAGGCGTTGAAGCTGGGGTCCACGACCAGGATATCGGGATCGTTGAAATATGTCGCGGGCGGCGCGCCGGGGCGGAAGTCGCGGGGCGGTGTGGTCACTACGCTCGGCGGCTCCCGCCGGGCGGTCTGGGCATGCGCCACGCCGCTGAGCCCGGCCGCGGCCGCGCCCAACATGGCCACACGGCGTGAGACACGCTTTTCGCTCTTCATCATGGACGCTCTCCCATCGGGCGGCGTTCTGCCGCTCCGTCCGCCAAGCTTACATCGCGAGATAGCGGCTGCGCACGTCCGCATTCGCGCGCAGCCCGGCCACGTCGTCGCGATACACGATCGCCCCCTTGTCGATGACCACCGCCTCCGACGCCACGCCGAGGCAGAAATGCATGTTCTGCTCGGCCAATAGGATCGTCGCGCCTTCCCCGCGCAATTCCCGCAAGAGATCCCCGATCGCCCGCACCACGATCGGCGCCAATCCCTCGCTGGGTTCGTCCAACAGCAGCACCGTCGGATTGCCCATCAGCGCACGCCCGATCGCCAGCATCTGCTGCTCGCCGCCCGAGAGCCGCCCGGCGGCCCGGTGCCGGAGCCGCTCCAGCAACGGCAGTTGCCGCCAGATGCGCTGGACGGTCCAATTATCCTCGCCACCGGGTCCCTTCTTGGCCGCGATGGCCAGATTGTCCTCGACACTATGGTCCGGGAACACCTGCCGGTCCTCCGGCACATAGGCCAGCCCCAGCCGCGCCAGCGCATACGGCCGCGCACCCGTCACGTCGCGGCCGCCGAACCGGATCCGCCCGGCCCGCGCCGGCAGGAACCCGGCCACCGCTTTCATCGTCGTGCTCTTGCCCGCCCCGTTGCGGCCCAGCAGCGCCAGCGTCGAGCCCTGCTCGAGCGACAGGCTCATGCCGAACAGCACCTGGCTCGTACCATAGCGAACGTCGAGCCCCTCGACCTCCAGGGCGGCGCTCAAGCGTGCACCTCGTCGCCGAGATAGGCGGAGATGACCGCCGGGTTGGCCCGGATCTCGTCCGGCGTTCCCTCCGCCAGCACGCGGCCGTAGCACAACACCCTGATCGTGCTCGCGATCTTGAACACGATGTCCATGTCGTGCTCGATGAACACCAGCGTCAGCCCGCCGCGCTCCCAGAGGCGCTGCACCCGCTCGATCATCCGCCAGCGCTCTTCCGGCCCCATCCCTGCCGTCGGTTCGTCCAGCAGCAGCACGCTCGGCTCGAGCGCCAGGGCCAACGCGATGTCCAGCAGCTTCTGGTCGCCGTGCGACAGGGCGGAGGACACGGTGTCCGCCTGATCGGCGAGATTGAGCAACTCGGCCACCTCCAACGCCCGCGCGCGTGCGCCCGGCGGCGGAAAGCGCCGGCCCAGCCCGGCCCACTCGCCCCGATGCGCCGAAACCGCCGCCATCAGGTTCTCCGCCACCGTCATGGTCGGAAAGAAGCTCGCCACCTGGAACGCCCGCCCGATCCCGTGCCGCACGATCGCCCCGCGCGACAGGCCGGTCAGCCCGACCCCGTTCAGCCGCACCGCCCCGCTATCCGGCCGGATCGCCCCGGAGATCAGGTTGAAGAACGTGCTTTTCCCGGCGCCGTTCGGCCCGATCACCGCCGTCAGCGACCCGGCCGGGAACGACAGCGTCACATCGTCGATCGCCGCCACACCGCCGAACCGCTTGGTCAGGCCGCTGACTTCGAGGCTCATGCGAACCGCCACGAACGCAGCACGTCGAGCACCCCGCGCCGGAACCCGAGCACCACGAGCAGGATGACGCAGCCCAGCACGAGCCCGTGATACTCGGTGAACCGCCCGACCACGTCGTTCAGCGCGAGCAGGATGAGCGTGCCGACGAGCGGTCCGAGGAAGCTGCCGACCCCGCCCAGCATGACGGCGAAGATCGCGTCGCCGGAGATCGTCCAATTCGCCTGTTCCGGATACGCCCCGGACACGAACAGCGACCCCAGGACTCCCCCCAGCGCCGCGAACACCCCGGCGATGACGAACACCGTCAGCTTGGCCCGCACGACGCCGACCCCGAGGAACGCCGCCCGGCTCTCATTATCGCGGATCATCCGCAAGCTCGTCCCGAGCGGACTCCGCATCACATGCCGCATCACCAGCAGCCCGGCGACCGCCACGACCATGCTCGCCCCGTAAAGATTGACGTGCTGGCCCAAATTGAAGCCGAACGGCGCACGGCGCGGGATGCCGCCCTGCAATCCCTGGTCGCCCCCGGTCAGACCCGACCAGGCGATGATGATGCTGTAGACCAGCATCTGCATCGCCAGCGTCGCGAAGGCGAAGTAGATCTGGCGCAGCCGAATGCAGATGGCACCCACCACCAGCGCGACCACGCCGGCGGCGACCAGCGTGCCGAGCGCGGCCACCGGCAGGGCCACGCCGGTCCGCTGCATCGTCAGCGCGAAGCAATACGCGCCGAACCCGTAGAACAGCCCATGCCCGAACGACACCAGCCCGGTCCCGCCCACGAGCAGGTTCAGCGACGTCGCAAACAGCGCCGTCGACGCGACGCGGATGGCGAAGTCGAAGAAGCCGGGGCTCTCGACCACGAACGGCACCGCCAGCAACACGGCCAGCGCCACCACGGCCACGAGAACGTCACGCATTCAGACGACCTCGCGCCCGAACAATCCGGTCGGCTTCAGCACCAGCACGAGGATCATTGCGAGATAGATCAGCCCCTCGGTAAAGCTCGGGAACCCGATCGTCCCGAAGCCGCGGATCAGCCCGATCCCGATCGCCGCCAGCAAGGCGCCGCCGATCGAGCCCATGCCGCCGATCACCGTGACGATGAAGCTTTCGATCAGCACCGAGAACCCCATCCCCGACGTCAGCGACCGCACCGGCGCCGCGAGCCCGCCCGCCACCCCGGCCAGCGCGCCGCCGAGCGCGAACACGAGCGCGAACAAGGCGTTGGTGTTGATCCCGAGCGCCGACACCATGGCCGGGTTATGCGCGGCCGCGGTGATAATCTTGCCCCAGCGCGTCCTGGCCAGCCCTAAGCCCAGCAAGGCCGCGATCGCGAGCGCGATCCCGATCAGCAGCAGATAGAACGGCGGCACGATCCCGCCCCAGATGAACAACGGCGGCACCCGGAAGGCGGGCGGCATGCCCATCGCCATGAAATCCGCGCCCCAGACCAGCTTGACCACATCGTCGCAGATCAGCACGACCGCGTAGCAGACCAGCAGCTGCATCAGCACGTCCTGCCCATACACCCGCGCGATCAGCAGCCGCTCGAACAGCACGCCGAACGCCGCCATCGCCAACCCGGCCGCGATGACCGCGACGCCGTAATAGCCGGTCCATTGCAGCACCGAGTATGCGACATACCCGCCCAGCATGTAGAACGTGCCGTGCGCGAAGTTGACGATCTTCAACACGCCGAAGATCAGCGTCAGCCCGGCCGCCACCAGGAACAGCAGCAGCCCGGCGATCAGCCCGCTCGTCGTCTGCGTCACGACGCAGGCCGCGCTCGTCACGCAACCCGCCAGCGCCCCGAGATCCACCTTATGGTCTCAGCTATAGCCCATCGATTTCTTCCACTCGGCCTCGAGCTGGATGATCTCGGGCCAACCGCCCTGCTTGATGTCGACGATATAGGGCAGCTTCGGCACCGTCTTGCCCCAGCCGATCGCGTAATCGATGATCGTGTGGTCGTCGCGCATGGTGATCTTGCCGTCGACGCCGAACGGACAGTCGATGGTCAGTCCGGTCAGCGCCTCGACCATCTTCTTGGTCTCGACACTGCCGGCTTTCTTGGCCGCTGCTTCGAGGAACATCCAGCCCGCCGCGTTCTGCCACGACCAATTGGTCGGATACTGATCGGTCTTCTTGCGGTACGCCTCGCCCCACGCCTTGTTGGCCGGCGTGTCCGGCAGGTTCTCCAGATAGCGCGACCCGGCGTGCATGTCCGACGGCAAGGTCTGCACCGCGGTCAGCACCGGGTAGTCGCCCAGGTTCGGGTTGAACATGGTCATGGCCCCGAACAGACCATAGACGTTGCCCTGGTTGATCAGCGCGGACAGGTCGCCCGCGAACTGCAACGAATACATCGCGTTCGGCTTCGCCTGCAGCAGCTTGGTCAGCACTTCGGTGAAGTCCGGCTGGCCCAATTTCGGCCAGGCCTGCGTGACGATCTCGACGTCGGGCTTGAAGCGCTTCACGAAATCGAAGAACTGCGTCGTCGTGTCGTGGCCATACGCGTAGTCGGGCGCGCAAGTCGCCCACCGCGTCCACTTCTTCTCGTTGGCCACCGCGGCCGCATACTTGCCGCCGACGATACTGTCGTGCACGCCCTGCCGCGCGGACCGGAACGCGGTCGGTGCCCGCAGCTTGGGGTCCGCCGTCAGCGACGACGTCTCGCTGGACGTATGCATGCACAAGACCCCGAGGTCGCGCACGACCTCCTGCACCGCGAACGCGCCGGACGACGCTTCCGAATCGATCAGGATCTCGCAGCCATCGCTGTTGATCAGCTCGCGCGCCACCCGGGCGGCTTCCTGCGGCTGGCCCTTGCTGTCGCGCACGATCAGCTCGATCGTGCGCCCGGCCAACCCGCCCTGCACGTTGATCCGCGCGACCTCGAGTTCAGCGGCCGCCCGCTGCGACGTGCCGAGCAGCGCGATCGGGCCCGACAGGATCGTATTCATGCCGACGCGGATCGTGCCGCTCTTGGCGGTTCCCTGCGCCCGCGCGATCGCCGGCATCGCCAGCGCCCCACCCAACACCGCCCGCCGCGACAATCCCGCCATCGTCCACTCCCCGCACCCGGTCGTGAGTGCCGGGAAGGCCAGCAAATGCTTTACGCGAAGCGGAGCAATTCGACCATGCGCGAAGCAACACATGACGGTAATGTCGCTCTCGCGGTGCAGCCAGGGATGGCGATGGCTGCACAAGGTGATGAGCCGTCCGGTCGATAGGTCGGGCGGCTTCTTGTCACTCGCTTCGCGGTACGCTGCGCAGCCTGCGATGCAAATGCGCTTGAAGCAACCGGTCGCGCAGATGCAGGAAGAAGCGCGGTGGCAGCATGCCGTAATCGAAGCGCGGCGGCGTGACGTTATGGCGGGGCCGCAAGTCCGGGCCAGGCCAGAGAAAATCATTGGTTTCGGTGATGACGATCCAGGACGGCAGGTCATCGAGTCCGAGATACGCTTTGAGGGCCGCCGGTGTCTCGATGGCGTCGGCCGGATCGAGCGGCGGCGTGTGGGTGACGGGAACCACCGTCACCACCTCGCGTCCGTCGATCACCTGGTGGGCAGCAACAATGGCGCAAGGTCGATCTTTTCGGCCTTCCTCAAGGCCTCTGTCGTGTTCGCTTGTCCAGAGGTAGGCGTAGGAGATGACCAGACCAGGTTGCGGCCGTGGGACACTCACGGAGTCCAGTCGGGGATGAGTTTATCCAACTCGGCATATTCCGGGGCCACGGCGCTGCCGGCGATGGCGCGAAGTGTATCGTCGTCCAGCTCCTCGACCCGGCGGGCGACGCGGCCTTTCGTCACCATCTCGAAGAACGCCGCCGACATCAGCACGGTGTGCGGCCGCCCGTTCTTGGTGATCGACACCGGCGCCTGCAGCGCTGCGTCCTGATAGCGCCCGATATTCTGCTGAAATTCGGTCGATGTGACTTTCATGACGATGCCTCCGGCTATCTATTATAGATAGAATAGATAAATTCGCAATGCGTCATGAGGCTACCTAGCTGCCAAATCCCAGCTAGGCTTGTTCATATCGATCTTACAACATACCGCCCTATTAACTCGTGGGTTGGTATGGACCGTGAACACGCCGTTGGATTAGTTGGTGGCTGATGCCGGCGGTATTTTTGAAGGTCAGCTGTAAGCTTTGCCGCTGCTCTTCGGCCGAACCTCGATATGGCGTCGCCGGCGTAGGTCCAAGCGGATTGCGGCAAAGCCTGCGAGCATTGTAGCCCAAGAGGTGGGTTCGGGTACTGCGGTCAAAGCCGGCACGTTAGACGAGGCACGATACAAAATACCTGCCCCAAAGGGAAGTTCAAGTATGAGATTGGCAGAGGCTACAGGATAATAGGTTTCTCCTGGTATGAGCCCCGAAAAATTCAGCGTTCCAAAGTCAAACATTAGGCTCTCGCCTGGTTTTAGCCCGCCGCCTAAAGAGGGAAAGGCGAAGCCTACGTTGTTGAAACCAGGATTGCTCGTCTCACCCTCGCCTCCGACGCTCACGAACGTCAAATCCCCGCTATTTGCCAATGTAGCATAGAAGTCCACGGTTCCCGAAGTACTGACAGAATAGCCTACCGGTGCGAAGGTAAGCGTGAAATCGGGCGCGGCTGATGCCGGCTCCGTGCAAAGGACCGCGGCGCCGATCACTGCCAAGGTTACGGACTTTAACATGCAAGGCTCCTCCAGAGCTGCTCTATTAGGATAAGTTGCGGCTCCAAATCATAGGTTTGGCAGGACAGCAGAGGGTAGATTCGCATCCGCGGTGGCCCATCTCGTACCCGCTTCTTTGCTTTCCATCATTCCCGCCGCACTTTCCCCGGCATGGGTCAACTTGCCAATACCTTTATCGACTCGGCTTAGCATTACAGTTGCACATTTTTGCTGCTGAGGTGGGCCTGGCGTGCAGTGGCTT
>CAZZVQ010000015.1:52817-68558 GCA_964657565.1 uncultured Acetobacteraceae bacterium | reverse complement strand
CAGCCCGGCGACGGAGGACACCACCGCGAGCTGGCCGCGGCGGCGCGCCATCAGTCGGGGCAGCAGCGGTTCGATGGTGTTCACCGTGCCCAGCAGGTTGCTGACGACCTGCAAGGTAGCCAGCGCGCGGCCCTCCGGGGCGCCGCCTGGCTGCGGACCCGCCGACACGCCGGCGCAGGCGAGTACGAGATCCAGCGGCGTCGCGTCGTCGGCGGCGAGGAGCCAGCTGCCGAACGGCTCCGCTTCACCCACGTCGAACAACCCGGTCCGCACCTCGGCGCCGGCCGCGCGGCACTCGGCGGCGACGGCGTCGAGCCGTGCCTCGTTGCGCCCCACGAGCCAGAGCGCGACACCCGGCGCGGCGTAGGAGCGCGCGAGCCCGGCGCCGAGACCGCTGGACGCGCCTGTCACGAGGATGGCGCGGCTCACCAGTCTTACCCCTGGGCAGATGCGGCCAGCAGCGAGTCCGGGATGCCGGCGGTGGCCGGTTGTGAGGCAAGGACGCTGCCGGTGGTGGCCTGCTCGATCCGTGCCGCCGCGGCCTTGACCAGCATGGTCAGGCCTTCCTCGCTGAAGAAGCCACCGCGGATCATGGAGCAATGCGCCAGCACGCGATGCAGGGCGGCGAAGACCTCTTCCTCCGGCGCTTGCGGCTGCGACCAGAACGAGTCGAGGGTTCCCTGATGGGTCACGCGCGGGATGTCGTAGACGGCCTGTCCCAGCACCATGACCGGGATGCCGAGCTGGAGGGCGAGGGTGCCGCTGGTGCTGTTGACCGTGACCATCCCGCGCGACCGGCGGACCAGCGCCCCGATGTCGCCCTCTTCGAGGAACAGCACGCGGCTGCTCAGGCCCAGGCGGGCGGCGATGCCGAGCACGTGGCGGCGCCAATCATGCAGGCCTTCGTCGAGAGGGTGCGCTTTGACCACGATCCGGTCGTCCGGTCCGGCATGGCCGGCGAACGAGGTCAGCACGTGCTCGATGGCGGGCAGCATGCCCTTGAACGGGGAGTGCACGCGGATCTGGTAGTCGCTATCGAGCTGGAGCGGGAACACGAAATACGGGCGGCCGTCCTCGAGTTCGGCCAGCACGGCGGCGGAGCGGCGCCGTGCCCTCCCGCGGCGAGCCAGGCGGCCGGCCCAGCCCGCATATTCCACGAAGGGATGCACCGGCCGGTGGCTGCGGAAGCCGGGATAGAGCGGCCAGAGCAGGGTTGCCGCCACGTTGTAGGCGACGTCCGAGCGGGCGCGACGGGCGAAGCTGCTGGGAACCGGGGCGGCCGCGATCGTGATCGGTGCCAGGGAGCGGGCGGTCTCGAGGAAATAGGCCGGGTCGCGCGGGATGCTGGAGCGGCCGTTGACGCCGCCGACTTCCAGCGTGACCCAGTCCGGCCGCATGTAGCCTTCTTCGAAGACATGAACGACGATGTTGCGCTGCGCGGCGATCCAGGTGGCGACCCTGTGCAGCGGCCGGCAATCCCCGAACAGCACGATGTCGGTGATGCCGCGCTCGGACAACAGCGCGGCCAGGAAATCGGGCCAGGCCGAGAGGGGGCCGCGATAGTCGATCGCTCCCGGGCGGCGCCAGCACAACCGGTCGCCAGCGTGGAAGTTGACCCGGTGGACACCGTGCCCGGCCTCGGCCATCGCCGCGCCGAGACGACTGAAGAAAGACCCCGCAAGGCCTTGCAAAAACAGGATCTCGCGACGGGGATGGGCGGTCGGATGCTGTCTCAATCGACGGTCTCGCGTCACTACGCCTTTCGTTCTTTACGGTCCCGCGAAACCTTTCGCAAGTGCACAACCGCGCGTCCTTGCAGCCGGCGCAACCGCACCAGCGGGCTCGCGGGCCACAATCCAGGGTCCGCCATACGGTCGAGCAGAATCTCGATCGGGCAGGGCAATCCGGTTATCGGATCGATGTAGCGCGGGTACAACAGTAGGACCCCCGCGGCCAGCGCCTCGAGCGATAGCGGCCGGCCACGTCGTTCGAGGGGCGCGTGATCGTCGGTCAGGCCCCACCCGGCGTAGAACGGCCGCCCATACACGGTGACCCCGCGCCCGCGCAGCAGCGCCTCGAAGCCGGCCAGCGAGGTCATGGTGTGGACCTCGTCGACGGCGCCGATCAGCGGGGCCATCGCCCCGCCCCGCGCGATCGTGTCGGCATGGCGCAGCACCTCGGCATCGGCGAGCGCACCGGGGCGATGCCCGGCCACGACGTCGGGATGCGGCTTGTAGACGATGAAGGCGTCGGTGTTGCCGGCGCGCACCGTTTGCAGCAATTCGGCATTGCTGCGGGCCGCGCCGGCCCCGAGGCGAACGGAGAGGTCGTCGGCGACCTGGCCGGGCACCAGGATGCAGCGCCGCCCGTCGGTCGGCAGCGGCGGCAGGCTGCCCGTGCCGGTGCCGTATTTGGTGGTGCCGCCGGCGACGAGCCGGCGGATGATGCCGGCGGCGCGGGCCAGCAGGTCCGGCGGGAATGGGTGGGTGGAGAGCAGGTTCTCGAGATCGCTGGGCCGGCGGGGGTCGTAATAGAGCCCGGCCTCGTCGACCACGATGGAGCACGGCGCATTGAAGTCGCTGCCCAATCCGACCGATCGGACGAAGCCGTCTTCGATGCGCAGCAGCGGGACTCCCGCCGTGGCCGCCGCCTCGGGCAGGCCCGGTGGAATGCGCGACGCCCAGGCGGCGATGGCGCCCCCGGTAGCGGCCGCGTGGGCCAGCGCCGCCCCGCCGTTCGAGAAGCGCGGCGGCCGGTTGCCGGTGTGGAAGAACTGCGCCGCCCGGCGCCGCTTCCAGAACTGCACGCCGACGCATGCCGCGACGCGCCGGTTGGCCGTGCACGTGCGTTGCCACAGCTCGACCAACTCCAGCGCCCGCTCGGCGGAACACGGCTGGCCGGTGAACGGATCGGCATACGCGGTCATGGCGACCAGCGTTGCCGCGGCCCGTTCGCGCGCCGCCGGGCCGGCGCCGACTTGCCCGGCCTGGTGCACCGGGATGCCAGCCAGGCGCGCGAGCATGCCGACGTGATGATTGCAACTGCACCGCGCCCCGACCAGGAACTCGGCCGTGCAGTCGAGCAGCGGCCAGGGATCGAATACTCCGGCAATCGAGCGGCAGCCGACGCGCTGCGCCTCGCGCATGATCCGGCGCCCGGCCCCGACGCGGCGCAACGGCTCCGGCACCAGCAGCACCGTCCTGGCTGCACCGACCCGGTCGCAAGCGGCCTGCAGCAACGAGCGGGTCGCCGTGGCGGACATCATGCAGGCCGACACGACGGCCAGGCCGGCACCGGACCGGGCCAACACCTCCGCCGGCGGAGGGTCGGCCCACCACGCGCCGCCGAGCCGTCGCTCGACCACGCGCGCGGCGATGGAGTCGGCATGGGCGAGCGCGAGGTCGTCCAACTCTGGCCATGGTGGATCGACGATCGTGGCGCTCAGCCAGGGTGGGTCAGGTCGAAACGCCGGAACCTGCAGGATCCCCTGCGCCAGGACCATCGCGGACGCGTCGGAGTCGGCGGTCTGCCGGCATCCGATGACGACCCCAGGCCGGCCGGTCTCGCCGCGCGCACGCCGCGCGAGATAGTCGGCGGCAACGCCAAGTTCGGACCGGTCGTGGCTGGGTAAAACGGTTACTGTCATTGCCGAGGTTTGATCCAATCTCAATAAGGTAGCGCGACCGGTTGTAGTCCGTCGATTGACACGCGTTCGGCGAACAAGCTATTCGACTACAGATCGGCCGTGCGTAGTTTTTGGGATGAGGCGCAATTTGGATGGATCGGGCGGCGCCATTCGGGCAGGGAGCGATCCGACCCTCGGTTCGGTAGCCGTTGTCGGGATCGCCTGCCGGTTTCCCGGCGCTTGCGACCTTGCCGCCTTCGAGCGGGTGTTGTTCGACGGTGTCGATTGCGTCAGCGCCATCCCCGAGGACCGCTGGGCGAAGGAACGGTTCCACAATCCCGCGCCGGGTCAGGCCGGTAAGACCTACACCTTCTCGGCGGGCGTGCTCGACCAGGTCGACCGCTTCGACAGCTCGTTCTTCAACATCTCGCCGCGCGAGGCGGCTCAGATGGATCCGCAGCAGCGATTGCTGCTGGAGCTCGCGCACGAAGCGATCGAGGACTCCGGGCTGGACGGCGCGAAACTCGCGGGCGGCAATACCGGCGTGTTCGTCGGAGGCTCCTCCTGGGATCATGTGACGCTGCGGTCCGGCGATCCGGCGATCATGGACGCGTATTCCATGATCGGCGGCACGCTCGGTGCGCTGTCTAACCGTATTTCCTATGCTTTCGACCTCCACGGCCCCAGCTTCACGGTCGACACGGCCTGCTCCTCGTCGCTGGTCGCGCTACACCAGGCCTGCGAGGCGATCGCGTCGGAGGTGGTGCCGATGGCGCTGGTGGGGGCGGTCAACCTCCTGCTGGCGCCACAGAGCTTCGTCGGCTTCTCGGCCGCCACCATGCTGTCCCCGACCGGGCGCTGCCACCCCTTCGATGCCCGAGCCGACGGCTACGTGCGCGCGGAGGGCGGGGCGATGCTGCTGTTGCGACCGCTGCGCGACGCGCTGGCCGCCGGCGACACCATCCATGCGGTGATCCGTGGCACCGGCGTCAATTCCGATGGGCGCACGACCGGGCTGTCCTTGCCCAGCCGGCAGGCGCAAGCCTCGCTGATCCGGGACACCTATAAGCGTTTCGGGATCGAACCGGACGACATCGCCTTCATCGAGGCGCACGGCACCGGCACCCCGGCGGGCGACCCGATCGAGGCGGGTGCCCTGGGCGACGCGCTGGGGCGCTGCCGCAAGCGCCCGCTGCCGATCGGGTCGGTCAAGAGCAATATCGGCCATCTCGAGGCCGCAAGCGGGATGGCCGGCCTGATCAAAGCCATTCTCGCGCTGAAGCACCGCGTCCTTCCGGCGTCGCTGCATTGCGAGACGCCGAACCCGGCGATCCCGTTCGCCGACCACAACCTCCAGCTGGTGCAGGCGCCGCTCAGCCTGACCGGGCGGTCCTTGCTGGCCGGCGTGAACTCGTTCGGCTTCGGCGGCACCAATGCCCATGCCGTGCTGGGTGCTGCGCCCGCGCCGACGGCGCTGGACGACCTGCGGGATGACCGAGACGCGGTGCCGCTGCTGCTGTCGGCGCGGTCGGCGGCCGCGTTGCGGGCATTGGCCGCGACCTGGCGCGATCGGCTGCGCTCGGGCGACGTCGATGCCGCGTTGTTGCGTGGCGCGGCGCTGTGCCGCGAACAGCACGCCCACCGGCTCGTCGTGTCGCCCGGGCCGCCCGAGGCGATGGCCTTGCATCTCGACACCTGGCTCGGCGACCGCGCCAGCCACGATGTCGCGCATGGCGAGGCCGTGGTGGGCCGGGTCGCATTCGTCTTCTCGGGCAATGGCAGCCAGTGGGCCGGCATGGGGGCCGAAGCGGCGCAGGCCTCCCCCACCTTCCTCGACAGCCTGGCCGAGGTGGATTCCTATTTGGCGCCCAGGCTGGGCTGGTCGGTGCTGGACCGGATCGGCGCGCTGGACGACGAGGCGTTGCGCGATACCGGGATCGCGCAGCCGATGCTGTTCGCCATCCAGGTGGCGACCGTGGAGGCGTTGCGCGCCGCCGGCATCGTCGGCCAACTATTCATGGGCCACAGCGTGGGCGAGATCGCGGCGGCCTGGGCGGCTGGCGCGCTCAGCCTCGACCAAGCGTGTCAGGTCGTCACGGAGCGGAGCCGCCTGCAGGCCACGACGGCGGGTAGCGGCCGCATGGCGGCGCTCGGCCTCGACCCGGCGCGCGCCGCCGAGGTGATCGACGCCACCGGGCTGTCGATCGCGGCCGTGAACGCCGCCGCGTCGATCACGGTCGCCGGCCCCGGCGAAGCCATCGACGCGCTGGCAGGGCGTGCCGGCCGGGAACGCTGGGCCTTCAGCCCACTCTCCGTCGCACACGCGTTCCACAGCCCCGAGATGGATCCGATCGAGCTGCCGCTGCTGGAGGCGCTCGAGGGGCTGCACGGTGCGCCGATCGATCAGCCCTGCTTGCCGCCCGGGCCCGAGCTCTTCGTCTCGACCGTGACGGGCGCCGCCCTGGCTGCTGGCGAGCGTCTGGACGGCCGGTATTGGTGGCGCAATGTCCGCGAGCCCGTGCGTTTCGCCGCCGGCGCCGCAGCGCTGATCGACGCCGGCGCCCGCATCTTCATCGAGATCGGTCCACAACCGACGCTGGCGGGCTACCTGAACGCGGCGCTGCGCGACGCCGATATCACCGGGCGTGTGCTGCCCAGCCTGTCGCAGCGGTCGGTGCGGGGGCGGGATCCCATCGCGCTGCTCGCGCGCCGCTGCCATGCGGCCGGCTGCGACATCCGGGGTGCCGACGCGTTCGCCGGGCCGGTGCAGCACCGCGGCCTGCCCACCTACCCGTGGCAGCGGGAGCGGCACTGGCTCGGGATGACCGTCGAATCGCGCGACATCGTCAACCGTCCGCACGAGCACCGGCTGCTCGGCGCGCGCGAGGGCAGCGAACCGGTCGTGTGGCTGAACCTGATCGGGCCGTCGCAGCAGCTCTGGCTGGCCGACCATGTGGTGGGGGAGGCCGCGGTGGTCCCGGCGGCGGCGCTACTGGAGATGGCGCTGGTGGCAGCACGGGCGCGGTATCCGGCGGCGGCCGCGCTGGAGGTGGTGGATTTCGAGATCATCCGGCCGTTCCCGGTCGAGCACGGTCAGCTGCGGCAGACGCGGGTGCGGTTGGCCACCGACGCCAGCGGCACGATCGAGATCGCCTCGCGGCAGCGTCTGTCGGACGATCCGTGGACGGTCCATGCCACGGGCCGGGTGATGGCCGGCAGCGGCGCGCAACCGGTCGGTCCGGTGCCGCCTCGGATCGCGGACGGGGAGACGATCACGGGCGACCGCCTCCGCCGCGACGCGGCCCGGTTGGGCCTGGTCTATGGGCCCGCCTTCCATTCGGTGCGGGACGTCCAGATGACGGCCGACGCGGCCGCCATCGACGTGCGGCTCGTCGCGACCGAGGCCGGCGTCGACGGGATGCTGCTGCCGCCGACGCTGCTGGATGGGGCGTTCCAGGGCCTGGTCGGTCTGGCGGCGCGGACGCTGTCGGCCGGCGACGGCGTGGTGCCCTGGCGGTTCGGGCGGGTGCGGCTGTTGCGGCCGGGCGGGACGGTTCCGGCGAGCGCGCGGCTGCGGCTGCGGCGCGTGGGCCCGCGTTCGGTCTGCGCGGACCTGGTGCTGCTGGACGCGCTGGAGGAGCCGGTCGCGGAGGCGCTGGAGTGCTGGTTCGTGCGCGTGAGCCTGCGCAGCCGCGCCGGGCTGGTGCAGGCTGCGTTCCATTGCGACCAGGTGGCGACCCCACTGGCCATCGATCCGGCCGATGCCGCCGCCCTGCTGCGGGGTGCGCTCGAGAGCTATGTACCCGGGGCGGTGCAGGAGGCCAGCATGCTGGCCGACGCGTTCGCCTCGTCGGTGGCCGACGAGACGCTGCGGGGTCTGCTCGTCGATCCAGAGCAGGACTTGACCCAGGCGAACCTCCTCGCGACCGGCCGGGTCGCCGCCGCGGCAGCGCCGTTGCTGGATCGGTTGCTGAGTTGGCTCGAGCAGGATGGTCTGCGGCCGGGCGAGGTGTCGAGCGACGACGTGCTCGCGAGCCTGGCGTTCGACACGGAGGCGTCGGCGGCAGACGCCACGCTGCTGGCTTGGGCGGCCGAGGGCCTGTCGCAGCGTCTGCGGGGCGAGCCTGCCCCGGCGGCACCGGCGTCGCTGCTCGGACAATTCGTGCATGCCTCGCCGTCCGGGTCGGCGGCGGCGAGTTCGTTGTGTGACGCCGTCATCGCGTTCGCGCGGGGCCGGCTGGGCCAGCGTCCGCTGCGTGTGCTGCAGATCGGCGCCGGCACCGGCGATTTCAGCCGCCGGCTGCTCCGGGCGGCTGGGTCGGCAGGCCTGGCGTTGATCCTGGACGCCGTATCGTCCGACGGCGGTCATCCGGTGCTGGCCGAGGAACTGGCCGGCGTAGCCGACGCCCGCGCGTTCGCCTCGCTCGATGACCTGCCGGCCGACGATGCCGGCTACGAGCTGGTCGTGGGATATTGCGCCTTCGCGACCGGCGCCGTCGGCGACGACGCGCTGGCGCTGCTGGCCCGCAAGGCCCCGGGCGCCGTGGTGTTGCTGACGGAACCGATGCCGAACCGGTCGTGGAGCCTGGTATGGCCGCAGGCGGGCGAGCGGCTGCGGGATGCATCGTCCTGGTGCGCGACCCTGACGGGTGCGGGCCTGGACGAGGTCGACACCCGCGACCTGCCGCAGGCATGGCCGGCGTGCCTGATCGGGGGAAGACTACCTGCCCGGGCGCCCCAGTTCGAGGTCCAGGCCCGAGGCACGCTGATCGTCGCCGAGGCGGCCGATGCGCTGGCGGCTGGCGTGGCGCAGACGCTGGACCAGTCCGGCAGGGTGACATGTTGCGGGCCGGACGAACTGGCGCTGCACCTCTCGGCGTGGGAGCGGCGTCCTGGCGATACCCCCTCGCGGATCGCGTTCGTGCTGCCGGCCGGCGGATCGTTGCCCGCTTGGCTCGATGGCCTCGCCCGGCTCGTGATGGCCCTGCCGGACCAGGCGCGGCTGACGGTGTTGGTGCGGGCCGGCGCGACGGGCGAGCCGGCAGCCGCGGCGGTCGCCGGCCTGCTCCGGGTGGCGGCCAACGAGCATCCGGACGCGGCGACGCGCCTGGTGCGTCTCGATCCCGGCCTCGCGCCGGCGGACGCGGTGGCGCGAGCCGCCGCCGAGATACTGGCGCCGGATGGCGAGCCGGAGGTGTCGTGGGCCGGCACCACCCGGACGGCGCCGCGGATCCGCCTGGGCTGGCCCACGCGGCCGCCGCAGGACAACGCCGCGATGCGTCTGTCCGTCGCGCGGCCCGGCCGGCTCGAGACGCTGGGCTGGGATCATGTGGCGGCGCCGGGCCCGCTGCAGGCCGGCGAGGTGCTGATCCGCGTGCGCGCGGCGGGGCTGAATTTCCGCGACGTGATGTGGGCGCAGGGATTGCTGCCGGACGAGGCGCTGCTGGACGGGTTCGCCGGCCCGACGCTGGGGCTCGAATGCGCCGGCGAGATCGCCGCCGTGGGGGCGGGCGTCGAGGGACTGGCGATCGGCGACCGCGTGATGGCGTTCGCGCCGGCGACGATGGCGACCCACGCCGTGACCCGTGCCCATGCCGTGATGCGGATGCCGGAGGGCATGGGCTTCGCCGCAGCCGCGACGGTGCCGGTCGCGTTCCTGACGGTCGCCTACGCGCTGGGACATCTGGCCAGGCTGCAGCCCGGCGAGACCGTGCTGGTGCACGGCGGCGCCGGGGGCGTCGGCCTGGCCGCGATCCAGTATGCGCGCGCGCGGGGCGCGACCATCTATGCGACCGCCGGGTCGGCGGCCAAGCGGGCGCTACTGCGGCGGCTGGGCGTTGCTGCCGTGCTGGATAGCCGCAGTCTGGATTTCGTGGACGACGTGCTGCGGCTGACGGGCGGGCAGGGCGTCGACGTGGTGCTGAACTCGCTCAGCGGCGAGGCGATGGAGCGCAGCCTCGGGTTGCTGCGCCCGTTCGGCCGCTTCCTGGAGCTGGGCAAGCGCGATTTCTACGCCAACACCCGGATGGGCATCCGGCCGCTGCGGCAGAACGTGGCGTATTTCGGCGTCGACGCCGACCAGTTGCCGCTGGTGCATCCGGCGCTTGCGGCCAGCCTGTTCGGCGAGCTCTCAGCCGCGCTGGCCGAAGGTCGGCTGCGCCCGCTCCCGTACCGAGCCTTCGCGGCCGGCGATGCGGCGGCGGCGTTCCGGCTGATGCAGGCGTCGGGGCATGTCGGCAAGGTGATCCTCGAGATCGAGTCGGCCCCGCCGCTCCGCGCCCAGCCGCCGATGCAGGCGAACCTCGCGCTGCGACCGGATAGCACGTATCTCGTCACCGGCGGGCTGAACGGCTTCGGCTTGGAGGCCGGACGCTGGCTGGCTCGCCACGGGGCGCGCCATCTGGTCCTGCTCGGCCGCCGCGGCGGGGCGACGCCGGGCGCGGACCACGCGCTGGAGCAGCTGCGCGGCGCTGGCGTGGACGCGCGGGCGTTCGCGTGTGACGTGGGTGACGCGGCGGCGCTGGCCGCGACGCTGGATGCCGTGCGAGACGAGATGCCGCCGCTGGCAGGCGTGATCCACGCGGCGGTCGTGATGGATGACGCCATCCTGCCCGATGTCGACGCGACCAGGCTGGCGGCGGCGCTGCAGGTGAAGCTCGGCGGGATCGAGGCGCTGGACCGGCTCACCCTGGTCGATCCGATCGAGCTGTTCGTGCTGTTCTCGTCGGTGACCACCGTGCTCGGCAACCCGGGCCAGGCCGGCTACGTGGCGGCGAACGCGGCGGCGGAGGCGGTGATCGAGCGGCGGCATGCGGCGGGTCTGCCCGGGCTCGCCGTGCAATGGGGGCCGATCGCCGATGCCGGCTACCTGGTGCGCGAGGCGGGGGTGGCGCAGATGCTGAACCGGCAGCTGGGCGGCCGGATGCTGCACGCCACCGACGCGCTGGACATGCTGCCGGAGCTGCTCGCGAGCGGCCGCCCGGTGATCGGTCTGGCGGAAGTGGGCTGGGGTGCGCTGGCGAGCCGGCTGCCGCTGCTGCGGACGCCGGCGTTCAGGGCGATCAAGGCCGAAGACGGCGCCGGCGGACCCGAGCTGGATTTGCGCGAGCTGCTGCAGAACAGCCCGCCGGACGTGGCGCAAGCGAAGTTGACGGAATTACTGATCGCCGAGGTCGCCAAGATCACCAAGACGGCGCCGGCCCTGATCGGCGCCCAGCGTCCGCTGTCGGAACTGGGCATGGACAGCCTGATGGCGATGGAGCTGCGCCTGGCGGTGGAGCAGCGGTTCGGGCTGGCGGTGCCGCTGCTGGCGCTGTCGGAGGGGGCGAGCATCAACGCGCTGGCCGGGCGGATGGTGCGCACCGTCCTCTCGACCGGCGCGGCCGAGGCGGAGGGCCCTTCTGTGAACCCGATGGTCGAGCGGTTGTCGCGGTTCGAGACGGTCGAACCGGCTGAGCTGCTGGCGTCCGGCGCCTAGCCATGAGCACCCCGCTGGGCCTCTCGGCCTCGAGCAAAGCGCGATTGTTCGCTCGCCTCACGGCACGCAAATCCGCCGCGCCGGCGATGACGCCCGAGGCGGCCCCGCCACCGCGCGAGGCGACGCCGGCGCTGGGCGACCCGGAGGTCTATGCCAACCTGGACATGATGCGCCAGGCCGGCGCGATCCTCGGGCTGGAGAACCCGTATTTCCAGCCGCATGCGGGCATCGCCGGGGCGCGCACCTGGATCGGCGACCGCGAATACGACAATTTCGTCTCCTACAACTATCTTGGCCTCAACGGCGATCCGCGCGTCTCGGCCGCGGCCAAGGCGGCGATCGACCGCTACGGCACCTCGGTGTCCGCAAGCCGGGTCGTGTCGGGCGAGCGGCCGTTGCACCGGGCGCTGGAGGAGGCGCTGGCAGATGCGTGCGGGGTCGACGATGCGGTGGCGCTCGTCAGCGGGCACGCCACGAATGTCAGCGTGATCGGCCATCTGGTCGGCGCGGAGGACGCGATCGTCTACGACGCGCTCTGCCACAACAGCATCGTGCAGGGCGCGCTGCTGTCGGGCGCGCGACGGTTGCCGTTCGCGCATAACGACCTCGCCGCGCTCGATGCGGAGCTCAGCCGGGTCCGCGACCAGGTCAAGCGGGTGCTGGTCGTCGTCGAGGGCCACTACAGCATGGATGGCGACGTGCCTGACCTGGCCGGGCTGGTGGCGCTGGCGCGGCGGCACCGGGCGAGCTTGATGGTCGACGAGGCGCACTCGCTCGGCGTGCTGGGCGCGCGGGGGCTGGGCATCGCGGAGCGCTGCGGCGTCGATCCGCGCGAGGTCGACCTTTGGATGGGCACGCTGAGCAAGACGCTGTCGTCGTGCGGCGGCTACGTGGCGGGATCCAAAGGGCTGATCGACTACCTGCGCTGTTCGGCGCCGGGGTTCGTCTATTCGGTCGGGCTGGCGCCGCCGGTGGCCGCGGCGGCCGCGGCGGCGCTCAAGATAATGCGCGACGAGCCGGAGCGGGTGGCGCAACTGTCGGAAAACGCAACGTTTTTCCTCGAGCGGGCGCGGGCGGCCGGGCTGGATACCGGGCCGTCGATCGGAGCCGCCATCGTGCCGATCATGACGGGAGGATCGATCCGCGCCGCGCAGGTCGCCGACCGGCTGCGACGGCAGGGGGTCAATCTGCAGCCGATCATCTACCCGGCCGTGCCCGAGCGCGCCGCGCGGCTGCGCCTCTTCATCTCGTCGCTGCACGACCGCGCGCAACTCGCCCGCGTCACCGAGCAGATCGCCGATGCGATGGCCGCGATCAAGCCGAACAGCGTCGACCTCGCAGCGCTGGCGATCAAACTTGCGGCCGACTAGGACCACCGTTCGACGGACCCGGTCATGACCCGGCGCGCGATCATCCACATAGGGCTCCCGCGCACCGGCACCACGACGGTGCAGCGCGTGCTGACGCGACTCCGGCCGGAACTGGCGCAGGCCGGCATCCTGTATCCCGCGCTGACGCCGCGGTCCGCGGCCGAACCGCACCTGAACCATCAGCATCTGGGCGAGACGCTCGATGGCCGTCGCCCGCGGCGGGAACGGGCCGAGCTGCTGGACAGCCTGGCGGAGCAACTGACCGGCAGCGGCGCCGATACCGTGCTCCTGTCCTACGAGCATCTCTGCCTGATCCCGCCCCGGCGCGGCGTTGCCACGCTGCTGGCCGGCTTTTTCGAGCGGCATGGCTTCACCGCCGAGGCGTTGGCAACGATCAAGCCGCAGGCCGAGTTGCTGAACTCGACCTATACTTGGCGGACCCAGTTCCTGCGTGAATCGCGAGAGTTCACGGCGTTCGCGCAGGCCGAGCTGGGCGGGCGGACGCTCGACTATGCCGCCCTGTTCGAACCGTGGCGGCACGCCTGCGATGGCCGGCTGACGGTGTTGCCGGTGCGCGACCCGCGCTCGGGCGAGGGGCTGGTGGCGCGTTTCTTCGATGCGGCCGGGCTCGGGCGGGTGCGCGGGTTGATCACGGCCGACGATCTCGCTCTCGCGGAGAACGCCAGTCCCGGCCCGATCGCCGTCGAGGCGTGCCGGCAGCTCGGCCTGCGCGGCGCTCGGCGGCATCTGGGGCCGCGAAGCCGGGAAGCGACGCGTTTCGTGGAAGCGGTTTGCCGGACGCGCGGCCTGGATGGCGCCGCGTTCAGGGGCCTCGATGCGGAGTTGCGCGACTCGATCGAGGCGCGCTGGCGGGATGCGAATGCGCGTCTCGCGGCATCGGTCTGGAATGAGCCCTGGTCGGCCCGGGTCGCCCACGCGCGGGACACGCCGGTCACCGAGCTGACGCGGACGGGCGACGGGGCCGGGCTGCGCGAGGCCGAGGCCTTGGTCGAGGCGGCCTGCGAGCGGTTCGGCCTGCCGTCCACGCCGGGTTGGCTGAACGTCAACCCGCTGCAGTTGCTCGGCCCTGGCTGGGCGTCTCGCGCGCGCCGCTAGCGGCCGGATGCCGGCATGAGCGAGACGCTGTTCCGTGACGACGACCTCATGGTGCGACGCCGGGCCGGTCATGGCGGATCGTGCTGCGTCGTCACGTTCGACTCGTTCAGCGACGTCGGCGGCCTGGACCGCCCTGGCTACGGCGAGGCGTTCCTCGACCGCTCCGGGATCGACGCGATCCATGTCGTGGGGCGCGGCAACGATTGGTATCAGTATCCGCAGATCGCGGCGGCGATGGCGGCAGTCCGTGAGGTGACCGCCGGCTATGCGCGCGTGGTCACCTACGGCTCGAGCATGGGTGGCTATGCGGCGATCCGGCTGGCCGGGCTGGCCGGGGCGCATGCGGTGTTCGCGTTGTCGCCGCAATTCTCGATCAACCCGCGTGTGGTGTCTTGGGAGCGGCGCTGGCCCGACAGTTCGCGGCGGTTCCGCGATGTCTGGGAATCGACGCTGGCCTGGCCGCGGCCGGCGGAGGCGTACGTGGCCTATGATCCCCGCACGCCCGACCGGCGCCATATGGCCTTGCTGCGCGCCCGCTTCGACCACCGGCCGATCGTGCTGCCGTTCACCGGGCATCCGGTCACCGGCTTCCTGGCCGAGGTGGGCTTGCTGCAGCAGGCGATCCTGGCGATTTGCGCGGACAGTTTCGACTGCAGCGCTTTCACCCGGGCGGCGCTGGCGAAGCGGGATCAATCATCCGAAAGCCTGCTCGAGCGGGCCCGGTCGGATTGGCGGCTGGGCCGCCAAGGACGGATCGCGCTGCTGCGCGAGGCGGTGCTGCGGGCGCCGGCCAGCGCGACGGCGGCGTGCCGGCTGGGCCAGCAATTGATGCGGGCCGGGCAGGTGGACGAGGCGCTGGCGATGCTGCGGCGGGCCATCGAGCTCGAGCCGGGCCAGCCCTACTTCGCCTGGGCCTGCAGCTTCTGCCTGGAGGCTAAGGGGCTGGTGGATCAGGCCGTGGCCCTGATGGAGGGTGCGTTGGCGGGCGCAATCGGGCAGGAGCGGTACTCAAGGCGCCTGGCGGAATTGCGGGCGCGGGCGGCGGGAACGCCCGCGGGCCGGCTGTCGGGGCTGTTATCGCTGTTCACCAAGCCGGCCGGGTGAACGCGAGCATCTGGTCCACGCTGGCCGGCGCGCCGAGCACCGCGGCGGTCGCGACCGGGACGATGCCGCGCCGCGCGTCGATCCGCGCCAGGCCGAAGCCGGCGGCGGACAGCTCGGCCAGGAAGCCGGCCGGGTCGGCGATGCGGTCCGGCGTGAACTCCAGCAGGATGGTCAGGGGCTCGTTGCGCGCCACGATGGCCTGCATGCCGCGCCAGATCGCGTATTCGGCGCCTTCCGCGTCGATCTTCACCAGGTCGACCCGGCTGCCGGCCAGCGCGTCATCGAGCGTGACCGTATGCAGCGGCGCCTCCGGCATGTCGGCGGCCGCCGGGGCGAGATGGGCGTTCATGGGCTGGTTGTCGGGGACGATCAGGCGGACGCGCTCGCCGTGGCGGGCGCCGACCGGGTTCGCGTGCAGCGTGATGCGGTCGCCGAGGCCGTTCATCGCGGCGGAGCGCCGCGCCAGGTCAGCCATGCGCGGGTTCGGCTCGAAGGCGTGGACGTGGCCGCCCTCACCGACGCAATCGGCCATGAGCAGCGTGAAGTAGCCGAGATTGGCGCCGACATCGACGGCGACCATGCCGGGCCCGAGGCGGGCGAGGATCACCTCGGTGGTCCAGTTCTCCCACACGCCGTCGAGCATGAGATGCGGCGCGAGGCCGTCATCGCGGTCATCGACCAGCATCTTGTAGCGGCCGAGCACGCGGCACAGGATCACACCGCCGGCCATCGGCACGGTGGTGCACAAGCGCCGTATGCCGGCCTCGCGCGCCTCGCGCGGGATGGACCGCAGCATTTTCAGCGACATGATCCCATGCGGCCGTCGGCGCCAGCCGAGGAGTGGGTCCAGGGTAGCCCGCAGCCAGGCGGCGGCGGTGCGGATGATCGCTTGGCGCCGCTGATGACGGTGCAGTCTACCGCGCATGCTGGCCAGGTTGGCCGTGAACGACGCGTTCGAGCTGTCCAACCGCACGGCGGCTTCGGCGGCGGCCAGGGCGTCCGCATGCCTGCCGCAGCGGCTGAGTGCCTGGCTGAGCATGAAGGAGAGC
>CAZZVQ010000015.1:0-52717 GCA_964657565.1 uncultured Acetobacteraceae bacterium | reverse complement strand
GGCGTCCGCATGCCTGCCGCAGCGGCTGAGTGCCTGGCTGAGCATGAAGGAGAGCGGCGCGCGCGCCGGCTCGAGGGTCAGCGCATGGTTCAAGGCATGCACCGCCTCCTCGCGCCCGCGGAGCCGGTGCAGGATGAAGCCGAGGTCGCGGGCATAGCGCGGGTCGTTCGGACGGATCGCAGCGGCGCGCCGATAGTGCGTCAACTGCTGCCTTTTCGCGTGCTGCGGCAGCGCTTCGGCCTGGCCGGCGTGCCACGCTGCGGCCGCTGGCGAGGCCATGGCCAACCGATGGGCGAATGCCGCGGCGTCGAACTGCCGGTGAAGCAGATCGAGCACGAGACTCGACAGCAGGCCGGTTTCGCTCAGCAGGGCAGTGGCGGGATGGCCGCTGAAGGGCACGGGGACGGGGTGGACGGTAAGATACCGCGCGATCAGCGCCACATGGCGACGGTCGAGATTGTGTGGATCGTGGATCGCCCAGACCTCGACCGGGCAATCCGCCATGTGGTCGATCTGATCGCAACAGAAGCGAACCGCCGGCACGAGCTGGTCCCAGCGGTTCTCGAACGGCACCTTGCGGGGATCGATCGAGTATTGCGGCGAGATCGCGATGGCCCGTGCCGCACCGAGTTCGGCCGCGAAGTTGATCGCGGCATAGCCCCCATGCTGAGCCCATAGGTGACGATCTCGGTGTAGCGTCGCCCGGCCGAGCGGATGACGGCCATGGCGTCGGCCATTTCGGGATATTGATACCAGGCGTTGGTGTGGCCGATCACATGGATCGCATCGATGCCATGGGTGGCCAGGAATACCTCGGCAAACCCGTGTCGCCGCGGTTCGTGCGGGTCGACCAGAGACTCGAACGTCACCACCAAGACGGGCGAACGGCCTGGCGTGCGGGCGACGATGTGCAGGTTGGGCGTGCAATAGATCGTGTCCGGGCAGCCGCCTGCGTCCATCTTGCGTCCGGTGTTCCATCCCGGCCGAATAGATCGTATCCGGCAGGACGGGTCAAAACCGAGCAGGGAGCCGCCTGCGGGCGGATCGTTGACAGCGTCCGCGGGCCGGCACATGGGTGTCGCATCATGACCGACACAGCCGCCCCGCCCTCGCCAGGACGCCGTAAAATCCTGATCATGGGCTTGCCCGGAAGCGGCAAGACGACGCTGGCCAAAGCGTTGCTGCGCCGGCTGAACGCCGTGCATTTCAACGCCGACGCGGTCCGGCAGGAGATCAGCCGCGACCTCGGCTTCTCGGAAGCCGACCGTGTCGAGCACGCGCGGCGCATGGGGTGGCTGTGTGACCGGGTCTATGAAGCCGGCGGCTATGCGGTGGCCGACTTCATCTGCCCCACGGTCGAGACAAGGGCCGCGTTCGAGAAAGAGGGCGCTGCCTTCATCGTCTGGGTCGACCGCATCGAGAAGGGCCGGTTCGAGGACACCAACCGCCTATTCCAACCGCCCGAGCGCTGCGACATCCGGGTGACCGCGGACGGGACGCCGGAATACTGGGCCGAGCAGGTGGCCAACCGGTTGCGGCCCGCGTTCGACCCGAAGGCGCCGACCGCGCTGTTCATCGGGCGGTATCAGCCATTCCATGACGGCCACCGGGCGCTGATCACGGAGGGGTTGGACCGGGTCGGCCAGGCCTGCATCGCGGTGCGCGACACGAACGGGATCGACGGCAAGAACCCGTTCTCGTTCGACTACGTCCGCAGCCGGATCGAGTTGGGCTTGCGCGCCTTCGAGGGGCGGTTCGTCGTGGTCCAGCTCCCGAACATCACGCATGTGTTCTACGGGCGGGACGTCGGCTATGCGGTCGAGCGGATCGACCTCGATGCCGGGCTGCAGGCGATCTCCGCCACCCAGCAACGGGAGTTGCTCGGGAGCTTCGGCCGGATCGGCTAGTTCTCCGCGTTCATCAAGGGATCTTGCGCGATACGCCGGTGATGCGGGATGCCTTCTCGTCGATGCCGCTGATGCCTTCCCGCCGCTGCAGTTCCGCCCATACCTCGGCGGGCTCGACGCCGGCGGCGACCCACAGCACGGTCAGATGGTAGAGGACATCCGCGCTCTCGGTGATGACGGCGGCCGGGTTCTTGGCCACGGCCTCGATGAGGCATTCGACGGCTTCCTCGCCGAATTTCTGCGCCACCTTGGCCGTCCCGCGGGCCAGCAGTCGAGCGGAATGGCTCTTCGCCGGGTCGGCCGACCGGCGCTCGATGACTGTCGCCCAGAGCCGATCGAGGATCTCCGCGTTCGGCACGGCGGCCTGCGTTTTCAAGGCCTTGGGCTTGACGGCCTTCGTCATGCCGCCACCCGTTGCGGCAGACGAACCGGTAGCCCGGCTTGGGCCAGCCTCTCCTTCACCTGCGATATGGTGAACGTGCCGAAGTGGAAGACGCTGGCGGCCAACAGCCCGGTGGCGCCGGCCTGGGCCCCGGCGACGAAATGGTCGAGTGTGCCGACCCCGCCCGACGCCACCACGGGGACCCGGACGGCGCCACAAACGGCGCGCAGGAGATCGCAGTCGAAACCGCTGCCGGTCCCGTCGCGGTCCATGCTGGTCAACAGGATCTCGCCCGCGCCCATCGCGGCGGCTTGCCGGCACCAGGCGACGGCGTCGAGGCCGGTTCCGGTGCGGCCGCCATGGGTGAACACCTCCCAGTGACCCGGGCCCGTCGCCCGCGCGTCGACCGCGACCACCACGCACTGGCTGCCGAACTTCTCGGCGGCTCCACGCACGAGATCGGGGCGGGCCACCGCGGCGGAGTTCATGCTGCACTTGTCGGCGCCGGCCAGCAGAAGTTTGCGCATGTCCTCCGTCGAGCGCACGCCGCCGCCAACGGTGAGCGGTAAAAAGATCCGGGCCGCGGTGCGCGAGACGACGTCGAAAATCGTGTCGCGGTTCTCATGGCTGGCAGTGATGTCCAGGAACGTCAGCTCGTCGGCGCCCGCAGCGTCGTAGATCGCCGCCTGCTCGACCGGATCACCGGCGTCGCGGAGGTCGACGAAGTTGACGCCCTTGACGACGCGGCCGTCCTTCACGTCGAGGCAGGGGATCACCCGGAGCTTCAGCATCGGTCAAGCCGTCTTGACGGTGTCGGCGTTCGTCAGCACGTGCAGCGCTGCCGCCAGATCGATGCGCCCGTCGTACAGCGCGCGGCCCACGATGACGCCGTTCAGCATCGGCGCGTCCTCCATCAATGCCCGCAGATCGTCGATCGACCCGGCGCCGCCGCTCGCGATGACCGGGATCTGCAGCCGCTCGGCGAGCGCCACGGTCGCCTGGACGTTGATGCCGGTCAGCATGCCGTCGCGCCCGATGTCGGTGTAGATGAGCGCGGCGACTCCGGCGTCCTCGAAGCGGAGCGCCACCTCGAGCGCGTCGATGCCGGAGCTTTCCGCCCATCCCTCGGTCGCCACGATGCCGTCCCGCGCGTCGATGCCGACGGCGACCTGGCCCGGGTAGGCGCGGCAGGCCTCATGCACCAACGCTGGCGTCTTCACGGCGGCGCTGCCCAGGATGACCCGGCGCACGCCCGCGTCGATCCAGCGCGCCACGCCCGCCATGTCCCGGATGCCGCCCCCGAGCTGGACCGGGACTTTGGCCGCGGCGAGGATCGCGTCCACCGCGGCGCCGTTGATCGGGCGGCCGGCGAACGCGCCGTTGAGATCGACCACATGCAGCCACGCGCAGCCGGCCTCCTGCCAGGCGCGCGCCTGCGCGCCCGGATCGTCGGAATACACGGTCGCCTCCTGCATCTCGCCGCGGCGGAGACGGACGCAGGCGCCATCCTTGAGGTCGATGGCCGGATAGAGGATCACGGCTTGCGGTCCTCCTGGAGCAATTTCATGAAGTAGATGCCGCGCATGGTCTGGCCGCCAACCCGGGCATAGCACGGATGCTCGCCCCAGCGGTGGTAGCCGAGCCGCTCGTAGAGGCTGATCGCGGCCGTCTGGGTCTCGCGCACATCGAGGTTGAGAATCTGGTAGCCGAGCGCGCGCGCGCCCTCCTCGACTCGGCGATGCAGCATGACGGCCAGGCCGTGGCCGCGCGCATAGGGGGCGATGAAGGCGTGGGTGAGCGTGGCGGCGAAGGCTTGCGCCTCGTTGTTGCGCGGGGGGCGGACGAGCTGGGCGCTGCCGACGATGGTGCCGTCGAGCCGGGCCACGAACATCTCGCGCTCGGGCACGAGGAGCACGCCGCGGAAATAGCTCTCGAGCGCCAATCGGCCGGGGGATTTGACCCAGCCGAACCCGCCGCCCTCGATGATGGCGGCATCGGCGGCCTCGCAGAGCTGCTGCAAATCGTCGTCGGGCAAGCCGGTCACGCGTGCGACTTCGAGACTGTGGATGACCTCTTGGGTCAAGCGGGCGACCAGCGGAGGAAGTTCGCCAGGATGCGGAGGCCGACCGTCTGACTCTTCTCGACGTGGAACTGCGTCCCGGCGCGGTTGCCGGTCGCGACGATGGCCGGGACGTCGCCGCCGTAGTCGGTGGTGGCGAGCTGCTCGTCGGCGCGGCCATGGCGCAGGGCGAAACTGTGGACGAAATAGGTGTGATCGCCGGGCTGCAGGCCGGCGAGCAGGGGGTGCGACTCCGGCTCGAAGCGGAGTTCGTTCCAGCCCATTTGCGGCAGCCGCAACCCGGCGGCCTCCATGGGCGCGATCTCGCCCTCGATCCAGCCGAAGCCGGGGGTCTCGCCGTGTTCCAGGCCGCGCTCGGCCATCAATTGCATGCCGACGCAGATGCCGAGGAAGGGCCGGCCGGCGGCGACGCCGTGCTCGATGGCGTGGCGAAGGCCCGGAATGGCGGCCAAGCCGGTGGCGCAGTCGCGGAACGCGCCCTGGCCGGGGAGCACGATGCGGTCGGCGGCGGCGACGATGTCGGGCTCCGACGTGACCGTCACCTCGGCGGCGATGCCGGCGCGCTCGGCGGCGGTGGCCAAGGCGCGCGATGCCGAGGCGAGATTGCCGCTGCCGTAATCGACCACGGCGACGCGCATCATCGTGCCGTGCCGATCAGGTCTGGCCGGGCGGCGAACAGGCGCAGCAGTGCGGCGTCGCGGTCGGCGGCGATCACGACATGGTCGAGCGCGTAGCCCTGGCGCTGCAGGGACCAGCGGACGAGGTCGCGGCCGAGCAATCCGTTCAGCAACGCGAGGCCCAGCAGGACCGGGCGCCAGAGATGCGGTGGCGCCACCGCGTATAGGATGACGAGGCCCGCGATCTCGAGCAGCCCGGGGATCCAGGCCTGGCGGGTCAGCAGCCAGATCGGCCCGAACAAGAACCCGGCCCAGCTCCACCCTTCGCGCATCAGCACCGGCTCCCGACCGGGCTTGAGATGGGCGGTGAAGGTCTTCACAGGGACCCTTTGGTCGAGGGGATCGACCCGGCGGCTCTCGGGTCGGCCTCGGTCGCCTCGCGCAAGGCACGGGCGACCGCCTTGAAGCAGGCTTCGGCGATGTGGTGCGCGTTGCTCCCGGCCCGCTGGGTGACGTGCAGCGTGATCGCCGCGTTACCGGCCAGCGCGCGGAAGAATTCCTCGAACAATTCGGTATCCATCTCGCCGACCTTGTCGCGCGCGAAGGTCACGGACCAGCCGAGGAAGGCGCGGCCGGAGAAATCGACCGAGGCATCCACGAGCGCCTCGTCCATCGGCACGGAGGCGTGGCCGTAGCGGCGGATGCCGCGCTTGTCAGCGATCGCCCGGGCCAGCGCCTGGCCGAGCACGATGCCGATATCCTCGGTGGTGTGGTGGAAATCGATGTGCAGGTCGCCCACGGCGTCGACATGGAGGTCGAACATCGAGTGGCGGGCGAAGGCGGTGAGCATATGGTCGAGAAAACCGACCCCGGTCTTGATATTGCTCTGGCCCGATCCGTCGATGTCGAGCCGGAGGGTGATCCGGGTTTCCGCCGTGTTCCGGGTCAGTTCCGCCGCGCGCGTCATGGGCAGTGACCTACGCTAAACGAGGCCGCGCGCAAACCCGTTACGCGGAAACAGTAACGCCTTTCCAGAATGCCACCCGGTCGCGGATGTTGGCGGCCGCCTCCTTCGGCTCCGGATAGAACCAGACCGCGTTCTCGTTCCGCTTTCCGTCGACGTTCAACGAGTAATAATGCGCCGTGCCCTTCCAGCTGCAGACGGAGGTGTGCTGGCTGGGTTGGATGACGGATGGGTCGAGCGCGGCAGAGGGGAAGTAGGCGTTCCCCTCCACCGTCACGATGTCGTCGCTCTGGGCGATGGTCTGGCCGTTCCAGACTGCCTTCATTCGACGGTCTCCGGCTCTTTTTCGAGACCGCCCTCGTCGCCGTCGCCCTCTTTGGCCGGGCTGTGCGCCGCTTCGGTGTACTCGAATTCGAGCTTGCCTTCCTTGAGCGCGACCTTGACGGAACCACCCTTGGCCAACTTGCCGAACAGGAGTTCCTCGGCGAGCGGCTTCTTGATGTGCTCCTGGATGACGCGGCCGAGCGGCCGGGCGCCATACAGCCGGTCGTACCCTCGCTCGGCCAGCCACTCCTTGGCTGCCGACGACAGCTCGATCGTCACGTTGCGGTCGGCGAGTTGCGCCTCGAGCTGCATGACGAACTTCTCGACCACGCGGCCGACGATCTCGGGCGTCAGGCCGGCGAAGGTGATGATCGCGTCCAGCCGGTTGCGGAACTCGGGGGTGAACAGGCGCTTGATCGCCTCCTCGTCCTCGCCTTCGCGCGCTTCACGGCCGAACCCGATGGCTTCCTTGGCCATGTCGGAGGCGCCCGCATTCGTGGTCATGATCAGGATCACGTTGCGGAAGTCGACCACCTTGCCGTTGTGATCGGTCAGCTTCCCGTGGTCCATCACCTGCAACAGGATGTTGAACAGGTCCGGGTGCGCCTTCTCGATCTCGTCGAGCAACAGAACGCAGTGCGGGTGCTGGTCGATCGCATCGGTCAGCAAGCCGCCCTGGTCGAAGCCGACATAGCCGGGAGGCGCGCCGATCAGGCGTGAGACGCTGTGGCGCTCCATGTATTCCGACATGTCGAACCGGGTCAGCTCGATCCCGAGGGTCGAGGCGAGCTGCTTGGCCACCTCGGTCTTGCCGACGCCGGTGGGTCCGCTGAACAGGTAGTTGCCGATCGGCTTCTCGACCTCACGCAGCCCGGCCCGCGACAGCTTGATCGCGGCGGACAGCGCCTCGATCGCCTTGTCCTGACCGAACACCATGCCCTTCAGGTCACGCTCGAGGTGACGCAGCGTTTCCTTGTCATCGGCAGAGACGGATTTGGGTGGGATGCGGGCGATCTTGGCGACGATCTCCTCGACGTCGCGCAGCGTCACCATCTTGCGGCGCTTGTTCTCGGGCTGCAGCATGCGGCTGGCGCCGACTTCGTCGATCACGTCGATCGCCTTGTCCGGCAGCTTGCGATCGTTGATGTATTTCGCGGACAGCTCGACGGCGCCGCGGATCGCCTCCTCGGTGTAGCGGACTTTGTGGTGCTTCTCGTAGTTGGTCTTGAGCCCGCGAAGGATCTTCACGGCATCCTCGAGCGACGGCTCGTTGACGTCGATCTTCTGGAACCGGCGGACGAGCGCGCGGTCTTTTTCGAAGTAGTTGCGGTACTCCTTATAGGTGGTGCTGCCGACGCACCGCATCGAGCCGGATGCCAGGGCCGGCTTGAGCAGGTTGCTGGCGTCCATCGCGCCGCCGCTCGTCGCACCGGCGCCGATGACGGTGTGGATCTCGTCGATGAACAGGATCGAGCCCGGATGGGCTTCGAGTTCGGTTACGACCGCCTTGAGCCGCTCCTCGAAATCGCCACGGTAGCGGGTGCCGGCGAGCAGGGCGCCCATGTCGAGCGCGAAGATCGTGCTCTTGGCGAGGACTTCGGGGACATCGCCTTCGACGATCCGCTTGGCCAGGCCCTCGGCGATCGCCGTCTTGCCGACGCCGGGATCACCGACGTAGAGCGGATTGTTCTTGGTCCGCCGGCACAAAATCTGGATGGTGCGCTCGATTTCGGTATCACGACCGATCAGCGGGTCGATCTTACCGGCCGCGGCCTTCTTGTTGAGGTTGACGCAATAGTTGGACAGCGCGTCCTGAGCGCGGCGGCCAGGCTTCTCTTCGCGTTCCCCTTCCGTGGCACCCTCCTCCTTGGTCGCGCCCTGAACCGGCCGTTGAGCGGCGCGTCCCGGAGCCTTCGCAATACCGTGGCTGATGAAATTGACAGCGTCGAGCCGCGTCATGTCCTGCAGCTGCAAGAAATACACCGCGTGGCTCTCGCGTTCACTAAATAACGCTACGAGCACGTTCGCGCCGGTCACTTCATCGCGGCCCGAGCTCTGGACGTGGATGGCGGCGCGCTGGACGACGCGCTGGAACCCGGCGGTGGGCTTGGGATCGCCGGCCCGGTCGGTCGCCAGCCCTGAGAGATCCTTGTCCAGGAACTCGCTGAGGTCTTGCCGCAGCTTGTCGAGGTCGACACCGCAGGCGCGCAACACCGTTGCCGCGTCGCTGTCGTCCGCCAAGCCGAGGAGCAGGTGCTCCAGCGTGGCATATTCGTGCCGGCGTTCGCTGGCCAGCGAGAGTGCTCGGTGCAGCGTCTGCTCTAGATTGCGTGACAGCATAGGGGTGACGCTCCTTCGCACTGACCCTGGTCCGACCACTCTGAACGGCGGGATGGCAGGGGATCGACCATTCGAGGTTGATGACGGTTTAACGTGGGCTTGCGCTCATTCCTTCTCAATAGTGCATTGCAGCGGATGTTGGTTCTGCCGCGCAAGGTCCATCACCTGAGTGACCTTGGTTTCCGCCACTTCATACGTATAGGCGCCACAGACGCCAACGCCGCGGCGGTGCACATGCAACATGATCCGCGTGGCCTCGTCGCGGTTCTTCTGGAAAAAGCGTTCGAGCACATGCACGACGAACTCCATCGGCGTGTAGTCGTCGTTCAGCATCAAGACTTTGTACATGGCCGGCTTGCGCGTCTTCGGTCGCGCCTTCACCACGACGCCTGTATTCGGTCCTTCTCCGTTGCCGCGTTTGTCGTTGTCGCTCATTGGTCCTAATACCCTGGCCGCAAGCACCGCCTACCGCCGCAAGACGCCTTTCGTCCGGCGCCGCTGGAGCGGTGCCTTGGTCCGGTCGCCGCTGGAGCGGCTACGGCCCCAACTCGAAGCATATCGGAATGCAGAGCGCCGGGAAAAGCCTTCGCGTAGGTGATCCCGGATATTCGCCTGGGGAGATTGATAAACCGTGAACGCAAACGGTCGAAAACGAGAAAGGCCCGGGCGTTTCCACCCGGGCCTTCTGGTCGTGCGATCAGGGCGCCCGCACGTTGATGCGCAGGCGACGACCGATTTAGGCGGCCTTGAAGCTGTCGACCGCGATCGTCATGCGGCTGGCGAGCGGCTCGCAGGCCTGGCTGGCGAGCTTCATGGACGCCTCGGTGAACTGGCCGGTCTGGCTCATCGCCTTCTCGACGCTCGCACGAGCGAAGTTCGCCTGCATCTCGAACGCTTCCTTCATGGAACGCACGCCTACGATGGCGCGGAAGGTCGACATGCTCTCGTCCATGGCCGCCTGGGCATTGGCGGCAATCTGCTTGCTGAGTTCCTGCAGCCCGGTGGCCACGATCTGGCTGGACTTGACCATCGCCTCGACGTTGCCCTGACCGAAGGAGATGAACTGTTCTGCTGACTTCATTTTTCCCGTCCCTTTTTTGATGGGCTTGTGGCCCGCATGCAAAGCTGCAGCCAGCTAAGCACCGGAAGAGCCGGGCAATGCTGCGGTGCAACATGACAATTTATGCAAGATTTCACCGACAAAATCAAAAGGTATTGTGCACCGCACAATGCATTTTCTGCAACCCTTCCTGTTGCGTGGCGCATGGTGCTTTGGAGGGTGTTTAGGAATATCGCCTCATAACCCGTTGACGGGGTTGTGATTGACGTGGACAGGGCGCCAACGCTGCCTGTAGACTGCGGGTCCCGCAAACAGAGGGCGGCGTCGAATGAATTTGGGTTCCGCACTGCGACGTCGCGTGCTCGGTTGGCTTCTACTCTTCCTGTCGTCCGGTGTTTTTCCCACACTCGCGTTGGCGCAGATCGGCTCGGACCGGTACGCGTCGATCGTGATCGATGCGCAGTCGGGACAGATCATTTCGTCCGCGAACCCGGACGAGTATCGGTTCCCCGCGAGCCTCACCAAGATGATGACCATCTATTTGGTGTTCGAGGCGATCCGTGACGGGCGGCTGAACTTCGCGGCGCCGGTGCCGGTTTCGGCCTGGGCAGCGTCGATGCCGCCGACCAAGCTCGGGCTGGTCCCGGGCACGGCGCTGACCGTCGAACAGGCGGTGCTCGGCCTGGTGACCAAGTCGGCCAACGACGCCGCCGCGGCGCTCGGCGAGTTGCTGGCGGGAGACGAGGAGCGGTTCGCCGAGCTGATGACGGTGCGCGCGCACGCACTCGGCATGGCGCACACCACCTTCCGCAACGCATCGGGGCTGCCGGATTGGGGCCAAGTGACCACCGCGCGCGACCTGGCCGTTCTGGCGCGGCACCTGCTGCAGGATTTTCCGCAATATTATCACTATTTTAGCACCCCATCCTTCGTCTTCCATGGCCGGTTCGTGCCCAATCACCAGTCGATGCTGCGAACCTATGCCGGGGCCGACGGACTCAAGACCGGCTACACCGAGGCGTCCGGCTATAACGTCGTCACCTCGGCGCTGCGCGGCGAGGTGCGGCTGATCGGCGTCGTGCTCGGCGCCAGCAACGGGTGGGAGCGGGATCAGCATATGTCGGCCCTGCTGGACCAGGGGTTCTTGCGGCTCGGCGTCACGCCGGTGCAGGTGGCGCGCCGCGAGCCGGCCTATCGCGGGACGTCCCTGATCGGTTCGGCCCGCGCGGCGCCGGTGCTGATGGCGATGCCGTTTCCGGCCATGGCGGAGCCGCCGCCACCGCGGATGAGCCGTGCCCGCCCGGCGACCGCCCGGGCCATCGCGCGGCCCTGGGTGGATCCGCGGCAAGCGGGGCGCGCGTACCCGCGCGTGGTGCGCGAGCCGGGCCGGTTGCTGCCGCGGCCGCGGACCGAGCCGCCGCGCGCCAGCCGCCAACTGCCATCGTGGCGCTATCCGGGTTAACCGCGCGTGCAACCCTTGCACGTTATGCAAGCTCTGCGCATTTGGGCAGAATGGTGACTGACAACGCAGCGGTGGCGTTGCAGACGAAGGGACTGGTTCCGGATGGACGGCGGTAGCGACGCGAGGCGGATCACGATACATACGCCAGCGGATTTCGACGGCATGCGCGCCGCGGGGCGCCTGGCCGCCGAGACCCTCGACTTCCTGACGCCGCACGTGGTCACGGGCGTGACCACTGGGACGCTGGATCAGCTCTGCCATGATTTCATCGTCGCCCATGGCGCCACGCCGGCGCCGCTGAACTACCGCGGCTTTCCGAAAAGCATCTGCACCTCGATCAACCACGTGGTGTGTCACGGCATCCCAGGCGATCGGAAGCTCGTCGACGGCGACACGCTCAATATCGATATCACCGTCGTCCTGAATGGCTGGCACGGCGACACCAGCCGCATGTATGTCACCGGAAGCCCGTCGACCCGGGCGAGCCGGTTGATCGAGGTCACCTACGAGTCGCTCATGCGCGGCGTCGAGGCGGTCAAGCCCGGCGCGACGCTCGGCGATGTCGGCCATGCGATCCAGATATATGTGGAAGCCGCGCGCTTCTCGGTGGTGCGGGATTTCTGCGGCCATGGCATCGGACGCCGGTTCCATGAGGCGCCCAACGTGCTGCATTTCGGCCGGCCCGGCGACGGACCGGTGCTCAAGCCCGGGATGTTCTTCACCATCGAGCCCATGGTCAACGCCGGGCGGCCTGAGGTGAAGGTGCTCGATGATGGCTGGACCGCCGTCACCCGCGACCGCAGCCTCTCGGCGCAGTTCGAACACATGGTCGGCGTTACCGAGACGGGCGTCGAGGTCTTCACCTTCTCGCCCGCCGGATTGCACAAGCCTCCCTACGCCTGATCGTGCCGGCGTTCCTGACGACCCATCGGCTGCGGTTCAACGATACGGACCGACTCGGGCATGTGAACAACGGCGTGTTCGCGGTCATGCTCGAGCAGGGGCGGTGCGAGATGTTGCTCGAGGCCGGCTTGCCGGTCGGGGACGGGGTGACGTCGGTGGTGATCGTCCGGCTCGAACTCGACTTCGTGCGCGAGATGATGTGGCCGGGGGACGTGCTGATCGAGACGGAGCTGCTCCGGCTCGGAGGCCGCTCCTTTACGCTGCAGCAGCGGCTGGTCCACAGGGACGAAATCTGCGGGCGGGCGCAGACCGTGCTGGTCATCTTGGACCAGGAGACCAAGCGGGCGGTCTCGATCGACCCCTGGCGCGCGGCGCTCGAAGCGTTTCAACCATGACCGACCTGCTCGGCGACGATGGCGCGCCGAGCCCGGAGTCGCCGACCAAGGATCCGGCGCCGCCGAGCCCGATGAGTGCGGAGAAGCACCGCCAGCGGATGCGGGCGCGGCTGCTGACGGCGGGACCCGACAGCGTCGCCGACCATGAATTGCTGGAGATGGTGCTGTTCCTGGCGTTGCCGCGGCGCGACACCAAGCCGATCGCGCGGGCGCTGCTGTCGCGGTTCGGCTCGTTCGCCGGGTCGATCGCGGCGGACATCACCGATCTGCGCGGGATCGACGGGTTGGGCGACGCCGGGGTGGCGGCGCTGAAGACGGTGCAGGCCGCCGCGCTCCGGCTGGTGCGCGCCGAGGTGCGGGATCGGCCGGTGCTGACCCATTGGAGCGCGCTGCTGGACTACCTCGCGGCGGCGATGGCCCGGGACCGGGTCGAGCAGTTCCGGGTGCTGTTCCTGGACAACAAGAACCGGCTGATCGCCGACGAGGCGCAGTCGCGCGGAACGGTCAACCACACGCCGGTCTATCCGCGCGAGGTCGTCAAGCGGGCGCTCGAGCTGCATGCCAGCGCGTTGATCCTGGCGCACAATCATCCCTCCGGTGACCCGGCGCCATCGCCGGACGACATCGCGATGACGCGCGAGATCAAGGCCGCGGCGGACGCGTTGGGGCTCGTGCTGCACGACCACGTCATTGTGGGAAACGGGCAGACGGTTAGTTTCAGGGCACAGGGCTTGTTGTAAGGCCCGCCCACGAGGGAGGAATCATGGCCAAAGTCATCATCAGCTGCGCCGTCACCGGGGCCATCCATACGCCGAGCATGTCGGACTACCTGCCGATCACGCCCGAGGAGATCGCCAAGAGCAGCATCGAGGCGGCCGAGGCGGGGGCGGCGATCATCCATCTGCATGCGCGCGATCCGGAGACCGGCGAGCCGACCCCCGACCCGGCGGTGTTCATGCGCTTCCTGCCGACGATCAAGCAGAGCACGGACGCGGTGGTCAACATCACCACCGGCGGCGGGTTGAGCATGACGCTGGAGGAGCGGCTGGCGGCGCCGCTGCAGGCGAAACCCGAGATGTGCAGCCTCAACATGGGGTCGATGAACTTCAACATCTCCAACGCGGGCAACCGGGTCAAGACGTGGAAGCACGCGTGGGAGAAGCCCTATCTGGAGCGGACCGACAACTACATTTTTCGCAACACGTTCAAGGATGTAGAGGACATCGTCGAGCGGTTGGGCAAGGGGCACGGCACCCGCTTCGAGTTCGAGTGCTACGACATCGGGCACCTCTACAACCTGGCCTACATGCTGGACCGCAAGGTGGTGGAGCCGCCGCTGTTCGTGCAGTCGATCTTCGGCATCCTGGGCGGGATCGGGCCGGACCCGAAGAACCTGCTGTTCGCGCGGGAGACGGCGGACAAGCTGTTCGGCGACCAATACGTGTGGTCGGTGCTGGCGGCGGGGCGGCATCAGATGCCGTTCACGACGATGGCCGGCATCCTCGGCGGCAATGTGCGGGTCGGGCTGGAGGACAGCCTGTATATCGGCAAGGGCAAGCTGGCGACGTCGAATGCCGAGCAGGTCGCCAAGATCCGGCGCATCCTCGAGGATCTGAGCCTCGAGATCGCCACGCCGGCGGAAGCGCGCGCGATCCTGCATCTGAAGGGCGGTGACCGCGTTGGATTTTAACATGTCTGAAACCGATGCTGCCACCCTGCATGGGTCGATCGTCACGATCGACACGCATATCGATATCCCGTGGCCGGACGGGCCCGACCCGTTCGTCGATCTGCCGCGGGGCAAGGGGGCGCGGCGGGTCGATCTGCCGAAGATGCGCCGCGGCGGGCTCGGCGCGGGGTGCTTTGCCGCCTATGTGCCGCAGGGTCCGCGCGACGCGGCCGGGCTGCGAGCGGCGTCCGAGCGGGCGCTGGCGATGCTCGACGCGATCAACGCGATGGGGCGGGCGGAGGGCGATCTGGCCGCGGTGGTCACCGACACCGCCGACGCGATCGAGCGAGCCCGGCGCGATGGCGTCCTCGCGGTCATCCCGTGCGTCGAGAATGGCCATGCGATGGGCGAGGATCTCGGGATGCTGGCGCAGTTCCGAGCGCGCGGCGCCGTTTACCTGACGCTAACGCATAACGGGCATAATCTGCTCGCCGACAGCAGCAATCCGCGCGCTGACCTCGGCGATGGGGAGACATTGCATGGGGGCCTGTCCGCCTTGGGCCGGGAGGCGATCGGCGAGCTGAACCGGCTGGGGATGCTGGTCGACATCTCGCATGTGTCGCAGCAGGCGGCGCTGCAGGCGGCGATGGCGTCGAAGACCCCGGTGGTCGCGACGCATTCTTGCGTGCGGGCGTTGTGTGACGTGCCGCGCAACGTGGACGATCTGATGATCGAGGCGATCCGCGATTGCGAGGGGCTGATCAACGTGACCGCGGTGCCGAGCTTCGTGCGCAAGGGCGGCAAGGCGGCGGAGGTGTCGGTGGCGAATTTCGTGGACCACATCGACTACATCGTGAAGCGGGCCGGGCTGGCGCATGCGGGGATCAGCTCGGATTTCGACGGCGGTGGCGGCTTCTCCGACTGGCATGACGCGGCGGACAGCGCGAACATCACGGCCGAGTTGTTGCGCCGGGGCTATGGCGCGGCGGAGATCGCGGCGCTGTGGGGCGGGAATTTCCTGCGGCTGCTGCGGCGCGCGGAGGAGCTTGCCCATGCCTGAGATGCCGGTGCTGGGGCAGGGGACATGGCACATGGGCGAGAACCGCTCGCGCCGGGCGGCGGAAGTCGCGGCGCTACGGCTCGGGCTGGATTTGGGCATGACGCTGATCGACACGGCGGAGATGTATGCCGAGGGCGGGTCGGAGGAGGTCGTCGGCGAGGCGATCGCGGGGCGGCGCGACGAGGTGTTCCTGGTCAGCAAGGTGTATCCGCACAATGCGAGCCATACCGGCGTGCCGGCGGCGTGTGCGCGCAGTCTGCGGCGGCTGAAGGTGAACTGCCTGGATCTGTATCTGCTGCATTGGCCGGGGTCGACGCCGATCCAGGAGACCGTCGAGGCGTTCGAGCGGCTGAAGGATGCCGGCAAGATCCGCGCCTGGGGTGTGTCGAACTTCGACGTGGACGAGATGGAGGGGCTGCCGCCGGGCTGCGCGACGAACCAGGTGCTGTACAATCTTGGCGCGCGGGGGATCGAGTTCGATCTGTTGCCGTGGTGCCGGCAACGGGGGATGCCGGTGATGGCGTATTCGCCGGTGGGGCAGGGCGGACGGCTGTTGCGCGACCCGGCGCTCAAGGCGGTGGCGGAGCGGCACGGGGTGACGCCGGCGCAGGTGGCGCTGGCCTGGACGCTGCGGACGCCCGGGGTGGTGACGATCCCGAAAGCGTCGGACCTGGCGCATGTGCGCGAGAATGCGACCGCGGCTGCGATCGCGCTGTCGGCGGAGGATCTGGCGGCGCTGGATGCGGCATTCGCGCCGCCGCGGCGGAAGCAGGCGTTGTCGATGCTGTAAGCCAGCCCGTTCGTGGCTCGGGGGTTGCATAAAGTCGCCTGCCCCGTGCACGGGCTTGGAGGCTTAGATGGCGTCAAGTAGCAGCGACGTGCCCACCCTCGTCATTACCGGCGCCCATCCCAAGCTCTACAACCACGATCTCGCACCGACCGCGCCGGAGGGGCGCACCTGGGGCGTGTTCAGCCTGTTCGCGATGTGGATGTCGGACGTGCATTCCGTCGGCGGCTACACCTTCGCGGCAAGCCTCTTCTTCCTGGGCCTGACCGGCTGGCAGGTGCTGATCTCCATGCTGGTCGGGATCAGTGCGGTGTACTTCCTGATGAATCTCATCGGGCGGCCGTCGCTGCGCTACGGGATTCCGTTCCCGGTCGTGGCCCGGATCTCCTTCGGCGTCATGGGTGCGAACCTGGCCGCGATGGTGCGCGGGGTCGTCGGCATCGTGTGGTACGGCGTGCAGACCTACTTCGCATCGAAGGCGGTGCAGGTCCTGGTCGTCACCCTGGCGCCCTCCGCGGTGGCGCTGACCCACAACAATTTCCTGGGCCTGTCGACCCTGGCGTGGTTCAGCTTTCTGTTCATGTGGTTGTTCCAGCTCATCATCTTCCTGAGCGGGATGGAGCGCATCCGCAGATTCATCGATTTCTGCGGACCCGTGGTCTACGTCGTGATGTTCGCGCTGGCGGGCTGGATGCTGTGGCAGACCGGGTTCTCCAGCCTGTCGCTGCAGCTCAGCCCGCCGGCCGCGAGCATGACAGCAACGGTGGGTGTGATGGCCAATGCGGCCATGCTGATCGTCGCCTACTTCGCGGCGCTGCTGCTCAATTTCGGCGACTTCGCGCGCTTCGGCAAAAGCGAGGCGGCGATGAAGCAGGGCAACCTGCTCGGCCTGCCGCTCAACTTCCTGGTGTTCTCCATCATCACCGTCATCGTCACGGCCGGCACGCTCAAGGTGTTCGGGGAGGCGATCATGGATCCCGTGCTGATCGTCGAGCGGATCGGCAACCCGGTGGTCGTCATCATCGGCTCCATCACCTTCATCGTCGCGACGATGGGGATCAATATCGTCGCCAATTTCGTCTCGCCTGCCTACGACATCGCCAATCTATATCCGGAGCGCATCAATTTTAGGCTGGGCGGGCTGATCACCTCGGTGCTGTCGGTGCTGGTATGCCCCTGGCTGTTCGTCGCCAGTCCGCAGGCGATCACCCTGTTCGTCAGCATCTTCGGCGCCGTGTTGGGGCCGATGTTCGGCATCCTGGTCGCCGACTACTATCTCGTGCGGCGGCAGATCGTCGACGTCGAGGACCTCTACACCATGTCGCCCGACGGCGGCTTCTATTACGATGGCGGCTGGAATCGCAAGGCGCTCATGGCTCTGGCAGCCTCGGGCGCACTGTCCATCGAGTTGGCGTTGCTGGGGGCCTACGGCCTCATCCCGAACGTGGGCGACTGGGGCTGGCTGATCGGGGCCGGGGCGGGCGCGGCCCTCTACCGCGCCTTCTCGGTTCCGGTGATCGGCGCTGTGGCCGCCTGATCAGCGGCCCGCGGCGTAGCCCTGCATGCCGCGGGGGTTGGCGCCGGTGCGCAGGAGGCCGGCCGTCGTGGACGCGGCGGAGAGGCGGCCTTCGGACCAGTCCTCGCCCCGCTCGGCCCGGTGGCCCCTCGCGACGAGGTCGTCGAGCACGGCGGTGGAGTAGCGGCCCTCCAGCACCAGCTTGCCGGGACGGGCCACGCGCGGCCAGAAGGAGCTGGGCCAGTGTTCGGTGTGGAAGCTCGGGGCGTCGATGGACTGCTGGATCGACCAGCGGTGGTGCACCATGCGCAGGAAGAAGGTGACGGACCATTGGTCCTGCTGCTCGCCGCCGGGGGTGCCGAACGCCATCCAGGGGGCGCCATCCTTCAGCGCGAAGCTCGGGGAGAGCGTGGTGCGGGGGCGCTTGCCGGGGGCCAGGCCGTTGGGCACGCCGTCGCGCAGCCAGAACATCTGGCCGCGTGAGCCCATCGGGAAGCCGAGCTCCGGGACGACGGGGCTCGATTGCAGCCAGCCGCCGGAGGGGGTGGCACTGACCATGTTGCCCCAGCGGTCGATCACGTCGATGTGAACGGTGTCGGCGCTGCTGACGCCCAGGCGCGCCACGGTCGGTTCGCCGGCGCCGGCGTCCTGCATCATCGTATCCGCTCGCGCGGCGGCGCCGTGGTCGACCCAGCCATTGCGGCCCGGCAGCAGACCCGGCCGCAGCTCCATCGACGCGGTCTGCCCGACCAGCGCCCGGCGCTCGCCATTGTAGCCGTCCGACAGCAGCGTCCCGAGCGGCACGCCGGGCACGTCGCCGTAGAACGCCTCGCGGTCGGCGAAGGCGAGCTTGGCGCACTCGACGACCGTGTGGACGAACTCGGCGCCGAGCGGGTCCATGGCGCCGATGTCGAAGCCGCTCAGCAGCGCGAGCTGTTGCAGGAACACCGGACCCTGGCTCCAGGGGCCGCATTTGAGCACGGTGGTGCCGTGGTAGTCGTAGCTGACGGGGTCCTCGAGGCCGGGTTGCCAGGTGGCGAAATCCTGGGCGGTGAGCAGGCCGCGATGGCGGCGGCCGGAGGCGTCCAGCACGGGTTCGGCGGCGAAGAAGCGGCCCACCGCCTCGGCGACGAAGCCCTGATACCAGGCGTCCTGCGCGGCTTGGATACGCTGCTCGCGGCTGGGACCGACGGCCTCGCGGCAGAGGCGCTCGTAGGTGGCGGCGAGGGCTTCGTTGCGGAACAGCGCGCCGGGCTGCGGCGTGTTGCCGCCCGGGAGGAACACGGCGGCGCTGGTGTGCCACTCGGCCTCGAACAGCGGCCGCATGGTCTCGATCGTGGCCGAGATGCGCGGCACCAGCGGCACGCCGTTGCGGGCGTAGCCGATCGCGTAGGCCAACACGTCCGGCAACTCCCAGGTGCCCCACTCGCGCAGCACGCGGCACCAGGCGCCGAACGCGCCGGGGACGACGGCGGGCAGGAAGCCGGTGCCGGGGATGAGGTCGAGCCCGAGATCGGCGAAGGCCGCGAGCGTGGCGGCGGCGGGGGCGGTGCCCTGGCCGCAGACGACGTGCTGCGTGCCGGACGCGGCGCTATGCAGGATGATCGGGGCGTCGCCGCCGGGGCCGTTCAGATGCGGCTCGGCCACTTGCAGGGTGAACGCGGTGGCGCAGGCGGCGTCGAACGCGTTGCCGCCCCGTTCGAGCACCGACATGCCGACGGCGGTGGCGAGCCAGTGCGTGCTGGCGACGACGCCGAAGGTGCCGGTGATGTCCGGCCTAGTCGTGAACATGAGGGAAGTCTCCCGTTGCGTTCCGGCGAGCCTATGCGCAAGGTCCGCTCGCGCAAAATGGGGGTCGTCACCGTTGCTAATCCTGATCGTCGGTCCTTCGGGAGCGGGCAAGGACACGTTGTTGAACGGGGTTCGGACTGGGATGGGCGAGCATGCCGGCATGCGCTTCGTGCGCCGGGTCATCACCCGCCCGGGCGACCTCGGCGAGGAGGAGCACGAAAGCGTCAGCGAGCAAATGTTCGACGTGCGCGAGCAGGCGGGCGACTTCGCGCTGAGCTGGCGGGCGCACGGGCTGCGCTACGGGATCCCGGCCGATATCTCGTTCGATCTCGCGCGCGGCCGGGTGGTGATCGCGAACGTGTCGCGGGCGGTGGTGGCCGAGGCGGCGGCGAAGTTCCCGGTCGCCATCATCGAGATCACGGCGCCGCGTGCGGTGCGGGAGGCGCGGCTGGCCGAGCGCGGGCGCGAGGACGCCGGCGACGTGGCGCGCCGGCTGAACCGGGAGATCGAGTTGACGCTGCCGGTGACCCGGTTGCGCATCGTCAACGACGGCACCAAGGAGGCCGGGGTGCACCGTCTGCTGGCGGCGATCCGCGAGGCGGCGGGGTTGGACGCCGTCCAGGGGTGAGCCTCGCGGCCCCGGTGAGCAGCCGGATCGGCGCGCTCCGGCTGCTGCTGCCGTTCCTGCGCCCGTATCGCTGGCGGGCGATCGGGGCGGCGACGGCGCTGGGGTTCGCCGCCGGGCTGATCCTGCTGCTCGGGCAGGGGGTGCGGCGGCTGATCGATGTCGGGTTCGCCACCGCGGACCGGTCGCATCTGGATGGCGCGGCGCTGGCGATGTTCGCCGTCGTCGCGGCGCTGGGGGTCTCGACCGGGGTGCGGTTCTATCTCGTGTCCTGGCTGGGCGAGCGGGTGGCGGCAGATTTGCGCACGGCGTTGTTCGACCGGGTGTTGGACCTGTCGCCGCCTTTCTTCGAGACGATGCGCACCGGCGACGTGCTGACCCGGCTCAACACCGACACTGTACTCCTACAGGGGCTGGTCGGCTCGGCGGTGTCGCAATGGCTGCGCAGCTTCGTCATCGCGCTCGGGGCGTTGACGATGCTGGTGGTGACGAGCGCGAAGCTGGCCGGGGTGGTGGTCATCGTGGTGCCGTTCGTCGTGCTGCCGCTGGTGGTGTTCGGGCGGCGCGAGCGGCGACTGGCGCGGTCGGCGCAGGACCGGGTGGCCGATCTCGGCGCCTATGCCGAGGAGACGATCAACGCGCTGCGCACGGTGCAGGCGTTCACGCATGAGCGGGTGGACCGGGCGCGGTTCCGCAGCCGGGTCGAGGACGCGGTGACGGCGGCGATGCGCCGGGTCGGGGTGCGCGCCACGCTGATCTCGCTGGTGATCCTGCTGGGGTTCGGGGCGATCGTGCTGAGCCTGTGGGTCGGCGGGCTCGACGTGGTGGCGGGGCGGCTGACGGGCGGCGAGCTGTCGGCATTCGTGTTCTATGCGGTGCTGGTGGCGGCGAGCACGGCGGGGATCGCCGAGCTGTGGGGCGAGGTGCAGCGGGCCGGCGCGGCGGCGGAGCGGATCGGCGAGTTGCTGGCCGAGCAGCCGCTGGTGGCGGCGCCGGCGCATCCGGTGCCGATCGCGGCGGGCGCCGGCGACATCCGGTTCGAGGAGGTGAGTTTCCGCTATCCGTCGCGGCCGGAGATGTCGGCGCTGGACGGGTTCAGCCTGCATGTGCGGCCCGGCGAGACGGTGGCGCTGGTGGGGCCGAGCGGGGCCGGCAAGACGACCGTGTTCCAGTTGCTGCTCCGCTTCTACGACCCGGCAACGGGGCGCATCCTGCTCGACGGCGTCGATGTGCGGGAGGCCGACCCGGCCGCCGTGCGGGGGCAGATCGGGCTGGTGAGCCAGGAGCCGGTGATCTTCGGCGCCGACGTGTGGGACAACGTGCGCTACGGTCGGCCCGGCGCGTCGGATGCGGAGGTGCGGCGCGCCGTCGAGGCGGCGTCGGCCGGGTTCCTGGACGAGCTGCCGCAGGGGTTCGACAGCTTCCTCGGCGAGCGCGGCGTGCGGCTGTCGGGCGGGCAGCGGCAGCGCGTGGCGATCGCGCGGGCGGTGCTGCGGGACGCCCCGGTGCTGCTGCTCGATGAAGCGACGAGTGCGCTGGACGCCGAGAGCGAGGCGGCGGTGCAGCACGCGCTGGCGCTGTTGTCGCAGGGGCGGACGACGCTGGTGATCGCGCACCGCCTGGCCACGGTGCGGCGGGCGGACCGGATCGTCGTAATGGACGCGGGCCGGGTGGTGGCGACAGGGACGCATGCGGCGCTGGTGGCGGAGGGCGGGTTGTATGCGCGGCTGGCAGCGCTGCAATTCGGGGAACAGGCGGGAAAAGCGACCGGCTCGGGTTGAAGGCAGCTTATCAGTTAGGGACGCGGTCGACGGACCGGCTGGTCTCGGGTTGGTGCTGGTGGCCCGAAAGAGTATGCAAAGCACGCTCCCGCTGCCCTGGTAATGCAACGGCCGCTAAGAGGGAAGCGGTGACAACACCGAGAAACAGGATGGCTTTACCATTTGTGGGACGGTCTGGGGCGGAGCCTGCCACAGGTTTGAAGCTCGGCGCCACGGGAGAACATTGCGCGATGGGACGCATGGCCAATCCCGCCAGTAGGCCGCAGAGCACTCCCAGCGCATGGCCAGCGACACTCACCTGTGGATTTGTCACATCGAAAACGATCTGCAGCACCAAGATTATGACGAAGCCATGCAGCTTGGAACGGTTGGCCTGCGTTGGGCTTCGCCTGGCCTGACGGTGAGCACTGGATATCAAGGCGCCAAGAAGACCCAGAACGGCTCCAGACGCGCCCGCGACGTTGTGGTTGGCGATCAAGCCGTGAGTCTGCAGCACAACGAGTCCGCTCATGGTGCCGAGAGCAGCTACGGTGTAGGCCGCCAGCATCCGCCTCGGCCCAAACATTTGTTCTACTCTCTCGCCGAGCAGTGCGAGAGCGAGCAGGTTAACCATGAGGTGAACCCATCCGAGATGAAGGAAGGAGGCGGCGGGGATACGCCACCACTCTCCGTCTAGAACCCGCGCTGGAACCAATCTACCCATTTCCAGCGCTCGTGACGCGCCAGGGCCGCCGGTAGCGAGTTGGGCCGTAAAACCGAGCATGTTGAGGAATATCAGCGATAGTGTTGCAGGGCAGGAGCGCACGGAGCGTCTGCCCTCTGGCTCGGCGTGGACCGTAGCGATTTGTTTCGCCATAGGAGATGCAATGGCAGGCGGGCGATCGAGCATTCGAGCAGCCTCAAGCGCTATGATCCGATCGAGCGACTCGGCGAGGCGGCACAAAGTCCTTTGCGCCGGCGCGCCACTTCTGGTGCCGGCCGTCATTTCGGCTCGTGTCAGCCAAAGGTCGTGCTGGTCGGTAGGACAGGTATGCAGCGTAGTGGAAGTGAGCAGGTGTTTCAGCACCTCGACCTGTCCCGTTTCGGCCATCACCAGGGCCCGAGCACGCAAGTAGATAGCTTGAGGCGATGCCCTGAGACGGTCCGCTTGGTCGCGCCAGACCGTCAGCAATTCGTCGATTCTACCAAGGTATGAGAGAGCGCGGAGACGCAACAGTGTTGCTATGGGCGGGTGATCACGAGACCAAACGATCTCGTCGAGAAAGACATCAAGGCGATCCTCAAGGAGACGTTTATTGAAAAGTGAGTAAAGCGCTGCCGCAGGCGGGGTCGACGCGCTTCGCGCCAGCTGATCGAAGGCGGCGATTGCGGCAGCGGATGTCCCGTGCTGCGAAAACGACCGCATCGCGATGGCGAAGCGGAGATCGGCAAGGAATGAGCTGTCTGGGTTTAGGACGAAGGCGACCCGGAGTAACCGTACACTTGGCGACATTCGTCTGGTGTTCAGCAAGTGGGTGCCCCAACGGGAGACTTGTATTGGAAGCAAGAGCAGCGCGGCGGCAGAAATGCCGATAATATAGCCCGCATCGAGCGGAGCAAAATAGACCATCGTAATGCCGATAGTGACCACGGCAATCGCCTTGATCTCCAGAAGTCCCGAGGTCTTATGAATGACTAGTGCTGCATAAAGGAGGCCGGCCCACGCGAATAGGTCATCTATCGGCACCTTGAGGTCTCCGGAGCGGCGCTTGGCGCGGCAGAAACCGTCTCGGCAACGTTTAGTCGAATTCGGAGAGGCTTGGTGCTGAAGGAAGGCAGGTGCAAGACGGTCCCGACATTCAAAGTCGGTCCGAAGTTACCCTGCTCTGTTTAACGACTGGTTAGCAGGAGCTCGTCAGTGACGAATTGCTTGGTGGCGGGTATCGTCGTGGTGATGGAAGCGGGCCGGGTGGTGGCGACGGGGACGCATGAGGCATTGGTGGCGCAGGGTGGCGCGGCTAGGCCGGCTGCTGTCGCGGTCCAACGACATGGGGCTGTTCGCGGAGGAGATCGACGCCGCGAGCGTGGAGCAGCGCGGTAATTTCCCGCAGGGCTTAACGCATATGGCGGTATCAACCACTGCGTTCGACTCGGAGCCATCGCCGACTGAGCCGTTAGGGCTCGGCGCCCTCGGCCCAGAGCAGCGCCTCCACCTCGGCTTGCGGCACGTCTCCGGTCGTGAAGGCGTCGCCGATGCCGCGGGCGAGGATGAAGTGCAGGGTGCCGTCGCGCATCTTCTTGTCGCGGCGCATGTTGGCGATCAGCGACGCAGCCGAGAAGCGGCGGTTGAGCATGTTGAGCCCGCTCGGCAGCCCGGCGCGCTCCAGATGGTCCGCGACCCGGGTGGCGTCCTCGCGGTCGCAGAGCCCAAGCCGGGCCGAGAGCCGGAACGCCAGGCCGATGCCGGCCGCCACGGCCTCGCCGTGCAGCAGCCCGCCGCCATAGCCGTATTCCGCCTCCAGGGCGTGGCCGAACGTGTGGCCGAGGTTCAGCAGGGCGCGGCCGCCGCTGGCCCGCTCCTCGCGCTCGTCGTCGGCCACCACCGCCGCCTTGAAGGCGCAGGCGCGGAGGATCGCTTCGGCCTGGGCGTCACGGTCGCCGGCCAGGAGCGCCTCGGCGTGCGCCTCGCACCAGGCGAAGAACGGGGCGTCGCCGATCAGCCCGGCCTTGGCGATCTCGGCGTAGCCGGCGCGCAGCTCGCGGATCGGCAGCGTCCCGAGCGTATCGGTATCGGCCAGCACCAGCCTGGGTTGATGGAAAGCGCCGAGCAGGTTCTTGCCGTGCCGCGTGTTGATGCCGGTCTTGCCGCCGACGCTGCTATCCACCTGGGCGAGCAGGGTGGTCGGGATCTGCACGAAGGGCAGGCCGCGCAGCGTGGTCGCGGCCGCGAACCCGGCGAGATCGCCCACCACGCCGCCGCCGAGCGCGACCACCGCGGTGCGCCGCTCGACCCCGGCATCGAGGAGCTGCCCAACCAGGTCGGTATAGAATTCCAGGCTCTTGGACGCCTCTCCGGGCGGGACGACGATCGTGCGGTAGGCGATGCCGGTCTCGTCGAGGCTCGCGGTGAGGGTGGGCAGGTGCAGCGCGGCGACCGTCTCGTCGGTGACGATGACGACCCGCTTCTGCGGTAGGATCTGCGCCATGTGGGCGCCCGCACGGCCGAGCAGGCCGCTGCCGATGATGACGTCGTAGCCGCTCGAGGCCAGCAACACCGGCAGGCGGCGCGGCGGGTTCCACGCTTGGAGGGCGGCTATGACCCGGCCGGTGGTGGTATCGGGCGGCTCGTCGCCGCAGTCCATGACCATGTCGGCTTCGGCATAGATGGGGTGCCGCTGCTCCATGAGCCGGCCGAGGATCTCGGCCGGGTCGCCGTTGGCGAGCAGCGGGCGGTTGCTGCGCGACGAGACGCGGCGGACCAGCGTGGGCAGCGTGCAGCGGAGCCAGACCGAGACGCTGCTCTCGCGCACGGCGGCGCGGGTGGTGCGGTCCATGAACGCGCCGCCGCCGGTGGCCAGCACGATCGGGTCGCCGGCGAGGAGGCGGCGGATGACCCGGCGCTCGCCGTCGCGGAACTCGGGCTCGCCGAAGCGGGCGAAGAGTTCGGGGATGGTGCGTCCGGCCGCGAGCTCGATCTCGGCATCGGCGTCGCGGAACGGCAGGCCGAGCCGGGCGGCGAGCCGGCGGCCGATGCTGGTCTTGCCGGCGCCCATCAGGCCGACGAGCACCACGCTCCGCCCAGCGAGTTGGGGGATTCCTTCAGCTGGGAGCACGGTAGCCTCCCGCACGATTGCCGAGCCGGGGGCCGATCCGGGAGCGATGTTGCGCGTCATGGCCGCGGAGGCTAGCACATGCCTCCCTTTTACGGCCACGCACGCTCCCATGGACCAGATATGAGTCGACTACTCCTGCTTGTGCTCGCCGTCATCGTGTTGATCGGGGTGGTCGGCGCCCTCGTGCTGGGTGCCTTCCCGCCGACGCCGCAGGCGCAACAGGTCCAGCGCGTGCTGCCGAACGACAAGTTCGCGCCGGCCCGCTAGGGTCCGACGATGACGGGCGGTTCAGTCCGTCATCTGGATCGGTCCCACGATGTCATGAACCGGCACATCGAAGCGTTCCTGGAGATGCAGGCCGCCGAGCGCGGGGCGGCGCGGAACACCATCCTGGCCTATGCCGCCGATCTGGAGTCGCTGCGCGCCTACGCGGACGCCAACGGCGCGGCGCCGGAGACGGCGGACGCGGCCTTGTTGGGCCGATACGCCCGCTCGCTGCACGGCGAATTGTCGGCGCGGACGGCGGCGCGGCGGCTGTCCGCGGTCCGCGGCTTCTACAGGTTCCTCGCCCGCGAGGGCATCCGGACCGATGATCCGAGCCTGCTGCTCGACGCGCCGCAGGTCCGTCCGGCGCTGCCGAAATATCTGGCCGAGGCCGAGGTCGACTCGCTGCTGGCCGCTTCGGGCCGGTCCGTCGTGGCGCGGGCGGCGCTGGAGATGCTGTATTCGACCGGGCTGCGCGTGTCCGAACTGCTCGGCATCCGGCGGCAGGCGCTGTCGGGCGGGACGGATACGCTGATCGTCCGCGGCAAGGGGGCCAAGGAGCGGATGGTGCTGCTATCCAAGCAGGCGCGCGAGGCGGCGGCGGCGCTGATCACCACGACGCCCGGCCCCTGGCTGTTCGCCGGGCGGGATCCGCGCCGGGCGATGACGCGGCAAGGGCTGGGGCTGGTGCTCAAACAGGTCGCGCTCGAGGCCGGGCTCGACCCGGCGCGCGTCAGCCCGCACGTGCTGCGGCACAGCTTCGCCAGCCACATGCTCGCCCGCGGCGCCGACCTGCGCAGCCTGCAGGTGCTGCTCGGCCACGCCGACATCGCGACCACGCAGATCTACACCCATGTGCTGGCCGAGCGGCTGCAGGAACTCATGCAGTTGCACCACCCCCTGGCGCATGCGGAGCGGCGGGGGTAAGCCCCGGCGATGCGTCAGTTTCTCGACTTCGAACGTCCGCTCGCCGAGCTCGAGCTGAAGATCGACGAGCTCCGGAAGAGCCAGGAGCCCGGCGGCATCGATATCGAGGAGGAGATCCGCCAACTCGAGGGCAAGACCGGCGACCAGCTCCGCGCGACCTACGCCAAGCTGACCCCCTGGCAGAAGACCCAGGTCGCCCGGCATCCGGACCGGCCGCACGCGCTGGCGTATATCGCCGGACTGATCACCGAGTTCGTGCCGCTGGCCGGCGACCGGGCGTTTGCCGACGATGCGGCGATCGTGGGCGGGATCGGGCGGTTTCGCGGGCATTCGGTGATGGTGCTCGGCACCGAGCGCGGCGCCGACACCGAGACGCGGATCAAGCATAATTTCGGCATGGCGCGGCCGGAGGGCTACCGCAAGGCGCGCCGGCTGATCGAGATGGCCGGGCGGTTCGGGCTGCCGATCCTGACGTTCGTCGATACCGCCGGCGCGTTCCCCGGGATCGACGCGGAGTCGCGCGGCCAGGCCGAGGCGATCGCGCGCTCGATCGAAGCGTGCCTCGAGGCGCCGGTCCCGATCGTGGCGACCATCATCGGCGAGGGCGGCTCCGGCGGCGCCATCGCGCTGGCCGCGGCGGACCGGGTGCTGATGCTCGAGCACGCCGTCTATTCGGTCATCTCGCCCGAGGGCTGTGCCAGCATTCTCTGGCGGGAGGCGTCGCAAGCCCCGGCCGCGGCCGAAGCGCTCAAGCTGACGGCGGGCGACCTGCTCGGCATGCGCATCGTCGACGCGATCGTCAACGAACCGCTCGGCGGCGCGCATCGCGAGCCGCAGGAGACCGTGCAGGCGGTGGGCGAGGCGGTATGGTCGGCGTTGCAGCCGCTGCTGCCGCTGGAGCCGGCGGCGCTACGGGCCCAGCGGCGCGAGAAGTTTCTCGCCATCGGCCGCGACGCGGAGGGGTAGGGCGCAGACCGTTCTCAACGATGTGCTAGGTCACATGCGGTGCACGCCGACAAAGCTGCCGCGCAGACCCTAAGCGGGCCAGCGCCAGTCGCGGATCTCGGGCATGTCGATGCCGTGGGCCCTCGTGTAGCGCGTGTGCTCCACGAGCTTGTCGCGGATCGCCTGCTGCGCGTAGGCGGCCGAGCCGCGCAAGGAGGGCACCCGGTCGATCACGTCCGACATCAGATGGAACCGGTCGAGCCGGTTCAGCACCACCATGTCGAACGGCGTGGTGGTCGTGCCCTCGTCCATGAAGCCGTGGACGTGGAAGTTCGCGTGGTTGGCGCGGTTGTAGATCAGGCGATGGATCAGTGCCGGGTAGCCGTGGAAGGCGAAGATGACCGGCTTGTCCGTGGTGAACAGCGCGTCGAATTCCGCATCCGACAGGCCGTGCGGATGATCCGATTTGGGCTGCAAGGTCATCAGGTCGACGACATTGACGACCCGCACCCGCAGCAGCGGCAAATGCTGGCGCATCAAGTCCACCGCGGCGAGGCACTCCAGCGTCGGCACGTCGCCGGCGCAGGCCATCACCACGTCGGGGTCGGTGCCCTCGTCGTTGCTGGCCCATTCCCAGATGCCGAGGCCCGCGTCGCAATGCTTGATGGCGGCGTCCATGCTCAGCCATTGCGGCTCCAGGTCCTTGCCGGCGACGATGACGTTGATGCGGTCCCAACTGCGCAGGCAGTGATCGGTCACCCAGAGCAGCGTGTTGGCGTCGGGCGGCAGATAGATGCGGGCGATGTCGGCCTTCTTGTTGGCGATATGGTCCATGAAGCCGGGATCCTGGTGGCTCGACCCGTTATGGTCCTGCCGCCAGACATGCGAGGTGAGCAGGTAGTTTAGCGAGGCGACGGGCTGGCGCCAGGCGATGCCGCGCGAGCTTTTCAGCCACTTGGCATGCTGGTTCACCATGGAATCGACCAGGTGGATGAACGCCTCGTAGCAGGAGAACAGGCCGTGGCGCCCGGTCAGCAAATAGCCTTCCAGCCAGCCCTGGCAGGTGTGCTCGCTCAGGATCTCCATGACCCGGCCGTCGGGGCTCAGATGCTCGTCGTCGTCCGCGATCGTGGCGGCGTCCCAGCTCCGCCCGGTCACTTCCAGCAAGGATTGTAGCCGGTTGGAGGCGGTCTCGTCGGGGCCGACGATGCGGAAGTTCCGGCTGGCGGCGTTCAGCGTCATGGTGTCACGCAGGAACGTGCCCATGATATACGTGGCTCCGGCGTCGTGCTGCCCGGGCTGCTCGACCAGGACGGCATAAGCGGTGAGATCGGGCAGCCGGAGCGGGCGCATCAGCGCGCCGCCGTTGGCATGCGGGTTGGCCCCCATGCGGCGATCGCCGAGGGGCGCCAGGGCAGCGATGTCGGCGCGGAGGCGGCCGGATTCGTCGAACAGCTCGTCCGGCCGATAGCTCCGCATCCATTCTTCCAGCAACGCGATATGGCCGGGCTTTTCCATGTCGGCGATCGGCACCTGGTGCGAGCGCCAGGAGCCCTCGGTCTGCTTGCCGTCCACGGTGGCCGGGCCGGTCCAGCCTTTCGGGCTACGCAGCACGATCATGGGCCAGCGCGGCCGGCTGGCGTCGCTGCCATGCCGGGCGGCAGCTTGGATCGCGCGGATGGTCGCGGTCGCACTGTCCATCGCGGCGGCCATGGCCTGGTGCATCGTGGCGGGGTCATCGCCTTCGACGAAGATGGGGTCGTGGCCGTAGCCGGTCAGCAGGCCCAGCAGTTCCTCGTGCGGGATGCGGGCGAGCACGGTCGGGTTGGCGATCTTCCAGCCGTTGAGGTGCAGGATCGGCAGCACCGCGCCGTCGGTGGCCGGGTTGATGAATTTGTTGGCGTGCCAGGACGCCGCCAGCGGGCCGGTCTCGGCCTCGCCGTCGCCGACCACGCAGGCCGCGATCAGGTCGGGGTTGTCGAGCACGGCGCCATAGGCGTGCGACAGCGAATAGCCGAGCTCGCCGCCTTCGTGGATGGAGCCCGGCGTGTCGGCCGAGGCGTGGCTCGGAATGCCGCCGGGAAAGGAGAACTGCCGGAACAGGCGGCACATGCCGGCCTCGTCCTGCGAGACGTCGGGATAGGTGTCGGCGTAGGTGCCCTCCAGCCAGGTGCTGGCGACGACGCCGGGCGCGCCGTGGCCGGGGCCGGCGATGAACAGGACGCTGAGGTCCTGCGCCTTGATCACGCGGTTGAGATGCAGATAGATGAGGTTCAGGCCCGGCACGGTGCCGAAATGTCCGAGCAGCCGCGGCTTCACGTGCGCCGCCGTCAGGGGCTCGCGCAGCAGCGGGTTGGCCAGCAAATAGACCTGGCCCACGGAGAGATAGTTGGCCGCTCGCCACCACGCGTTCATGCTCTCCAACTCGGCAGCGGCGAGCGGCCCTGGCGGCAGAATCTGAAGTTTCTCGATGAGCATTATGCACCGGTCCTGGTTGAGCACCGGGTTGGTGCCGGGGCACGTCGGCCCCAAGATTGAGAAGTCATGCGGTAATGGTCTTGCTGAGAATGCCAGCTCATTTCAGACTTTGGGCACGCGATTGGAGGCGGGACGGTCAGCCTGGCGCTTCGGCAACCAGCGTGCGGACCAGTTTCTTGTTCACGAAAGCCTGGATGCCCATGTCGCCCAGCTCCCGGCCATAGCCAGAATCCTTGATGCCGCCGAAGGGCAGCTCCGCGTCGGACCAGCTGATGTTGTTGACGAACATCATGCCGGTCTCGACCTTGCTGGCCACCCGCCTGCCGCGTTCGACGTCCCGGGTGAAGACCGAACCCCCCAGCCCGAAATCCGAATCGTTGGCCAGCGCCACGGCAGCGTGCTCGTCCTTCACGCGGAAGAACATGGCGACGGGTCCGAAGAACTCGTCGCGGAAGGCCGGATTGCCGGGGGCGACGTCACGGAGGATGGTCGGTTGCATGAAAGCGCCGGTGCGGTCGACCCGCTTGCCGCCCATGACGACCTTCGCACCGTGGGCGACCGCGGTGTCGACCTGCTTGAGGAGGTCGATCAAGGCGCCCTCGGTCGATAGCGGGCCGAGCGTCGTCGCCGGGTCCATGGGATCGCCGGCTTTCAGGCCGCCGAGCGCCGCCTGGAACTTCTCGAGGAATGCGTCCGCGACCGCGTCGACCACGATGAACCGCTTGGCCGCGCAGCAGGTCTGCCCGTCATTATACATGCGGCCCCAGACCGCCCACTTCACGGTGTGGTCGAGATCGGCGTCTTCCAGCACGATGAAGGCATCGGCGCCGCCTAATTCCATCGATGACGGCTTCAGGTTCTGCCCGGCGCGCGCGGCCAGACTCCGGCCGGCGGCGACGCTGCCCGTCAGCGCGACGCCCTTGATGCGCGGATCGTCGACGACATGGTCCGACTGGGCATGCGAGATCAGCAGGTTCGTGTAGAGCCCGACCGGCGCGCCGGCATCCATGAACAGCTTCTCGAACGCGATGGCGCATTGCGGCACGCAGCCGGCATGCTTGATCACCAGCGTGTTTCCCGCCATCAGATGCGGCCCGGCCACGCGCGCCAGTTGGTAATAGGGGAAGTTCCAAGGCTCCACGCCGAAGATCACCCCGATCGGGCTGCTCTCCATATGCGCCTCGCCCGCCAGCGGATGCAGCGCAACGGGCGCGAGGAAGCGTTCGGCATTCTCGGCGTAGTAGGCGAGGATCTGGGCACTGAATTCGACTTCGCCGCGCGCTTCGGCGATCCGCTTGCCCATTTCCAGCGTCATGATGCGGGCGAAATGGTCGGTCTGTTCGTGTAGGAGCACAGCCGCCCGGGCGATGATCACGGCACGCTCGGCGTAGCTCGTGCGCTTCCACGTCGCATAGCAGGCAGCGGCAGCGGCGAGCTTGGTCTCGAGTTGCTGGTCGGTGATGTCATCGAACGACCGGGACAGCGTGTTGTCGAACGGGTTGACGCTTTGGTAAGCCATTCGTTTCGTCCTCGCTCAAATTCGTCGAGCGGAATCTGGGCCTTCCGCCAGCCCCGGACCACCGTCGGAAACTACGCAGTCGGTCTCGCGCGCCGGGTTGGCCAGAGATCATCGCTGACGACCATTGCCCTGCGTAGTTTCCGAGGCTGCCGGGAGCGCCAGCGCAGGCCGATGTTCGATGCGCAATCGATGGATGCGCTGTCCAGCCAATCCGCCCTGGCCGGCGACTGCTGTTCAAGATGATCGAGGCCGTCCGCGGCCTGGTCCATCACAAGACCGAAATAAAGGACTTGCCCATGGCCAAGACAATGCATGCTGCCGTCGTCGAGCATCTCGGCAAGCCCCTCATCCTGCGCGAGATGCCGATCCCCTCGCCCGGTCCCGGACAAATTGTGGTCAAGACCGAGGCCTGCGGCGTCTGCCACACGGATCTGCATGCCGCCAAAGGCGACTGGCCGGCCAAGCCCACCCTGCCGTTCATCCCGGGTCACGAGGGCATCGGCCTGGTCTGCGCCATCGGCACCGGCGTCACGGCGGTGAAGGAAGGCGACCGCGTCGGCGTGCCCTGGCTGTTCTCGGCCTGTGGCCACTGCGAATACTGCCTTTCCGCGTGGGAGACCGTGTGCGGCAGCGCCGAATTCGGCGGCTACACCAAGAATGGCGGCTTTGCCGAGTATATCCTCGCCGATCCCGACTACGTCGCCCACGTCCCCAAGAACCTTGCCGCCAAAGCCGCAGCACCCATCATCTGCGCCGGGATCACCACCTACAAAGGCATCAAGGTGACGGAGGCCCGACCCGGCGAGTGGCTGGTGGTGTCGGGCGCCGGCGGCCTGGGGCACCTGGCGATCCAATACGCCAAGGTCATGGGGCTCCAAGTCTGCGCCGTCGACATCGATGACGGCAAGCTCGCCCATGCGACCCGGCTCGGCGCCGACATGGTGGTCAACGCCGCCCACGGCGATCCCGTCGCGGCCGTCAAGGAAGGCACCGGAGGCGGCGCGCACGGCGTGCTGATCACGGCTCCTTCCCTCGGGGCGTTCAAGCAGGGCGTGGGTATGACCCGCAAACGCGGCACCTGCGCCCTGGTCGGCCTGCCGCCCGGGGACTTCCCCTTGCCGCTGTTCGACGTGGTCGCGAACTGCATCACGGTCCGCGGCTCGTTCGTGGGCACGCGCCAGGACATGGCCGAAGCGCTGGCTTTCGCCGCCGACGGCAAAGTGCATGCCGACATCGAGCTGCAGCCGCTTTCAGCCATCAACGACGTGTTCGAGCGACTGCAGCACGGGGACGTACCGTCGCGCGTGGTCATCGACTTCATGGGCTCGGCATGAGCGCTGTGCCGACCCCGACGGCACGTCGGACCAATGCCCTGCGTGCCTGAACCGCATTCATCGAAGGGATCACCGATCGTGGACCACAATTTTCCAACCCATGCCCTCTCAACCGCAGCGGACGTCATGACGGAAGCGGTCATCTCGGTGCTGCCGGGCAGCAGCGTGAAGGACCTGGCGAAGGTGTTGCTGGATGCTCGCATCAGCGCCGTCCCCGTCGTGGACGCGGCCGGCGCGCTCCTTGGCATCGTGAGCGAGGGCGACCTGCTGGGACGGAGCACCGAAGATCGGCTGGCCGGGCAGGAATGGTGGCTGGCCATCATGTCGGGTCCCGGCCAGATGCAGGCAGCCGAAACCGCGGCGGCCTCGGCCCGGCAGGTGCGGGACGTGATGCAGACGCCGGTCGTCACGGTCGGCGCGGACACCCCGCTTCGCGAGGTGGCGGAGGTGCTCCGAGCCAAGGCGATCAAGCGCGTGCCGGTGATGCGGGACGGCCGCATGATCGGGATCGTCAGCCGGGCCGACCTGCTTCGGGCGATCGAGGCACAGCCGGTGGGAGCGCTAGGCGGCGGCACGGGAACATTGGCCGCACTGATCGGCAGTTTCTTTGGCAGCCCATCGGCGGCCCGGCCGGCGCACGCCGCCGCGCCGCCGTCAGTGCCGCAACCGGCGCCGATGACGGCGGCAGGCTTCCGAGGCCTGGTCGACGCATCGGTTCAAAGCGAGATAGACGAGAAGAAGACCGCGGCCCACGCAGCCGATCTGAAGCGGATCGAGCAGGTCAAGACCATGCTCCACGAGCATCTGGGCACGGAGATGTGGGACACGCTCATGACCCACGCGCAGGTCGTGGCGGCCCATGGCGGCAAGGAGATCGAGCTTCTGCGCTTCCCGTCCGAGCTGTGCAGCGATGGCGGCAGGAAGATCAACAACGTCGATCCGGCCTGGGCGGAGACCCTCCAAGGCGAGGCAGCCGAATTGTATGCGCGCTGGGTTCGTGACCTCAAGCCGGCCGGGTTCGGCCTGGTGGCAAGGGTCGTCGAGTATCCGCACGGCATGCCGGGCGATATCGCGCTGTTCTTGGTATGGGAAGTCTGACACCATGAAGATCAAGGCGAAGGATTTTCGTGTCCGCGAGGGACACAAGGTCCACCTGCAGGACTGGCCAACGATTACCGAGCCATACTGCAGCTCCAAGGATGACTATCGAGAGCTGCTCCAGGCCCACATCGCCGAGTTGAGCGCGCTGCAGCAGGTTCTATACGCGTCGAACAGCTTTTCCCTGCTGCTGATCTTTCAGTCGATGGATGCTGCCGGCAAGGACGGGGTGATCAAACACGTCATGTCCGGCGTCAATCCGCAAGGCTGCCAGGTGTTCAGCTTCAAGCACCCGAGCGCCACCGAGCAAGCGCACGACTTCCTGTGGCGTACGAACCGCGAGCTGCCGCAACGCGGGCGGATCGGCATCTTCAACCGCTCGTATTACGAGGAGGTGCTGATCGCCCGGGTTCATCCGGAGATCCTTCGGGGCGAGGATCTGGCGGACCCGCCGCAGCATGACAAGACCCTTTGGGCCCATCGCTACCGGTCGATCTTGGACCTCGAACGGCATCTGACCGCGAATGGCACCCGCATCGTCAAATTCTTCCTGCATCTCTCGAAAGACGAACAACGCAAGCGGTTTCTAGACCGTATCGATACGCCGGAGAAGAACTGGAAATTCGGTCAGGCGGACATCGAGGAGCGCAAGTTCTGGGCCCACTACATGGACGCCTATGAGGATTGCCTGACAGCGACCAGCACCGACGACGCGCCTTGGTATGTGGTGCCCGCCGATGACAAGCAGAATACCCGGCTCATCGTCTCCCGCATCGTGCTCGATACGCTCGAGGGCCTGGACCTCGCCTACCCGAAAACGACGGAGAAGCGCCGCGAGGAGCTGCTCGCCATCCGTCAGGACCTCGCCTGATCGTAGTCCGGTCATGCCGCCAGATCGTGTAGCGCACGAAACGCCTTGAGCAGCACGCGCGGGTCGAACTTGCCCTTGTAGACGGCGGGCGGCTTCATCTGCAGGTCCAGCAGGCCATAGACGGCGAGTTGGGCCGATCGGATCGAGTATTCGACCGTGAACACCACATCGTCGGGGATTTCGCAGAACTGGCCCATGAAGGCCAGGTTGTGCGAACCCTTGGGAAGCACGGCCGGCCGGTCGCCCTTCTCACGCGGGAGGAATTGGCTGGTGATGAACGGCATCATGCAGGGAATGCAGGTGCATGCCTCCAGGATGCCGGCGGCCTCGGTTGCAATGTGAAGATGCCCGAGCATCTCCGTCATGATCTCCCGGCCGGAGCATTCGGCCATCGGTTTGTCCACGAAATCTCCCGGCCGATCGACGGCGAGGCCATAACCCCAGAGCACGTCGACGTCGTCGGGCTGGCCGATGAAGTGCGGCTGGTGCGGGATCACGATGGAAGCGAGCCAGGCGGAGTCCGGGAATGTGACGAGGCCGCCCTCGCCCGGAACGTTCCCGGTCATCTCGCGCACGAGATGCAGGAATGTCGGCGTGCGCAGGGTGGTGGTGAACGACACCCATTTCGACTGGTCGACATGGTCGGCGAACACGCCCGGGCGGCCAAACTGCGGCCGCCCGGCCGCAATCGTCTCCCACAGCGTCCACGCGTCGCCATCGCCCTTGGCGCGCATCGTCGGCGCCGTGTCCATGGTGCCCAGGCTCGACCCGTCGGTCATCGATCCCAGCGTGACGAGCACATAGTCGCGTGGCGTGACCGCGATCTGCCCGGCTTGGCTCCCGCGTCGGAGGGCGATGCGGTCCACGCTGGTCTCGCCACGATGCGTCGTGAAGCCCAGATCCGTTACGCTGGTGTCGAGTTCGAACCGTACGCCGCGCTGCTCCAGCCATTTGCGCAGCGGGCGCACCAGGGAATCGAACTGGTTGTAGACGGTCCGCATGATTCCTCGCAGTCGGTCAAATCCGTCGACCATGTGGACGAACCGCGCCAGATAGCGCTTGAACTCGACCGCGCCGTGCCACGGCTGGAACGCGAACGTGGTGCACCACATGAACCAGAAATCGGTCTCGAAGAAGGCGGCATCGAACTGCCCGTCGATGCTGGTGCGCCCGAGCAGGGCTTCGGGTTCGAGCACCAGGCGCTCGATCGTCAGGATGTGCATCTCGCTAAGGCCGAACTTCGGCGCCGTCTGCCGTCTTCCGTCGCGAAACAGGCGGGACTTGGACGCCGTCTTCATCGTCTCGTTCCAGCGCAGCGTTTCCTGCGTCACGGTTTGACTTTCGTCGAGCGTGGGGATCGTGTCGAACAGCGCGAAGGTGCAGAGATACTTGCTCTCCAGCATGCGGCCGCCGCGCAGCACGTAGCCGTGCGCGGCAGAGCCAGCGCCGTCGAGGCTGCCTCCGATGACGCCGGATGCTTCGATGATGGTGATGTTCTGGCCGAACATGTCGCCATCGCGGATCAAGAACGCAGCCGCCGCCATGGCCGCGATACCGCCGCCGATCAGGTAGGCACGCGGCGCCGCGCCGGACGCAGCTGTTGACGCGGTCGGCGAGCGGGATACTGGAGCCATGAGCGGGAGTTCCCTGGATCATTGGCGGCCTGGCAGTGCGATGATCGCGACAGCAGGCGCCAAGCGAAGGACGTTATTGGCGGCCGTTGTTGTCCCGGAAGGATCGGAAACTACTCAGCATCGAGATATCGGCTGCATATGGCAAGTCTCCGGATTCCGATCGCGTCTTCGTCAGGACAATGCGCGATCAAATCGAGATCTGGGTCAACGAGGGCGGCGCCGGGGACGACGTGACGACGTCTTGATCGGCGCCCTATCGAGGACGCTTCGGCGTATTCAATGCGAGACGAGCGAGGACCGGGCGGCATGTTTCAACAGGGTCCTCGTCACGCCGCCCAGCGCCCATTCCCGCACACGGCTGTGGCCGTAGGCGCCGGCAACGACGATATCCGCATCCCGCTCCGCGGCCACGATGTCGAACCAGGCTGCCGCGTCCCCGTGCACCGCCTTGGCATGCGTTTCCGCCGCAACGCCGTGGCGCCCGAGCCAGCCGGCCACATCGTCGAGGCGCTCCCGCGCGGCAACCAGCTCGTCATCGGACGCGATCTCCACGATGTCGACGTGGCTGGCCTTTCGCAACATCGGAAGGGCGTCGGATACCGCTCGGCGCGCCTCGCGCGTGTCCTTCCAGCCGATAACGCACCGTTCCATCCGGAATGGCGCCGTGACGGGTGCCACGACCAACACAGGGCGCCCGGCCTGCATGACCAGCTCGCTTGTGTCGACCTGCCGCGCGGAGTTGAAGGAGTCGGCGGACTCGGCATGCGTCAGGATCAAGTCGGCCCGGCTCGCCTCGCGTGCGAGATGGTCGGAGAGGGACGTCACCAGAACGGCCGATCGCCACTCCAGGAAGCGCGCCCGATTGCCGAAGGCATCGCGGAACTCTGCCTCGGCGACCTTGGTTTCCCGCTCCATCTCCTTGCTGTCATGCTGGATGATGTCGCCCCAGGCGTAGCCGTCGCAGTTGCTGTCGCCGTAGGCCATCTGCATCGGAGAACAGGCGGTACTGCCGATCACCCCGGCCTGGAACCGTTCCGCGACCTGCCCCGCCACGGCCAGCAGATGAGCGTTCGACCGCCCGGCCTCGATGTTCACCAGTATCGTCGAATAGGTCACGCTCATTCTCCCGCCGGTGCAGATACGCGTGGAAGCTGGCGGACCGTTCCAGGCCGCCAGCTTCCACGCTTGCTCAGATAACGGCGATGTCGTTCTCGACGTTGGTGACGCCCTGTGTGGACCACGCAGTTCGCGCCACGACCTTGAGTTCGTCGAACGAGTGCACCGACCCGCTCAGCACGACTTTGCCGCCTTCTGCCCGGACATGAACGTTGGCCGGGTCAAAGAACCATGAGCGGTGCAGTGCGTGGGTAATGTTGTCGCTGAGGTTTGCCGTGTTCACGCGCGGCTTGATGGTGGTCTGGTTCGACACGCCGATGACGCCGTGCAGCGGCCGGATGTCATGCTCGGCGGCTTCCTTCTGGAACCACCAATCCACTTGGCCGGTCAGCGTGACCCAGCCCTTCTCCACCTTCACCTGGACGCTGTCCTTCGGCACAGAGACGTTCCAGGACAGGCGCTCGATTGCCGCGGCCGCGATCTCTTCGTCCGAACGCTTGTTGTCGAACGGCAGGCGGACTTCGATCTCCTCGGCGACCGCCTTGACGCCCTTCACGCGGCGTGCGGCCGCCTCGGCGGCATACTTCTTGGCGTAGCTGTCGACATGGCCGGACAAGGTCACGACCCCAGCGCTCGCCGTCACGCCGATATGCCCGGCGGTGACGCTGGGCTCCCAGTTGAACTCGGCAAGGACGGATTGTTGAAGTTGACTGTCGTGAGACATGATTTCTCCCCAAAAATTAAGAGGCTAGGCCGACCGGAATGATCTGCACTCCGCCACAAGATGTGGAGACGCCACAGCGCTGCCGCAGGGTCGGAAACTACTCATCGAGACTGCCTGTCAGAATTAAATAACTGCCTGTGGACTTGAGTGCTTCCCGTTTCTGTCCCCAAGAGCGATACCGGTACATCGGACCATGCGTGAACTACGACGGTGCTCGGTCCCACGCTCATGCCTAATGCGCCATCAGCACGGGAATGCGGGGCGGGTTGCGGAACACGTGGTCGGTCGTCCGGCCGAGGAACGCGGACGACACTCGGCTGCGGGTGGCGGCTCCCATGACCAACAGCGTGGCGTTCAACTCGTCTGCGGACTGCAGCAGTGCCCCGCCCAGCGAGAGCGTCGCGGAATCGACCTGGCGATGGCCGGTCTCGACCCCATGCCAGGACAAGGCGTCGGCGAGGTTCATGTCTCCGCTGGCGTCCCGATTGCCCCGCTGGCCGCTCAGATCCGTCGTGGTCAGTACGGTGACCCGTTCGGCCGCACGCAGCAGCGCCATCGCGCCGATGACCGCCCGTGTAGAATGCAGGCTGCCGTTCCAGGCGACGACGACATGCGACAGCGGCACTCGTCCGACATGGTCCGGGACGAACAGGACCGGATGCCCCGTCTCGAAGAGCGCGGCATCGTGCGGCCGGTCGAGTGCGTCGGCGAGCGTCGGGAAGCGGAGCACGGTCATGTCGACCATTCGTCCTCGGCGAAGGATGAGTTGCTCCGGCAAGCCGGTCCGCTCCGACCAGGTCGCGAAGGGGGAACGGATCTGCCCGTTGACGATGTGGCCGGGGACGCCGTTCGCCTCGCGCCAGGCTGCGAAACTTGCCTGCGCCTCCTTCCCCGCTTCGTGAAGGGCGGGCTCCATATCGCGAAGCAGAGCGGCCGGCGGGCTGACCGCGCTACTCAGCGTGGTCGCCAAATCGTCCAACGTCGGTCGGATGAATACCACGTCCAGATGCGCCTCGACGCGGCGCGCGATGTGGAGTGCCGCGTCAAGTTGCGCGGTCGAGGTGGAGCCACCCCACCACGGAACCAGGATGGACCGCATCGACATGATCAGATTACCTCCAAGTCTCGCTAGGGCACCACAACGCCCGACGCGAGCTTGGCCAGCCGACACCCACTTCCACCCTACCGGTGCCGATCGCGAGGGGCAGGCTCGGAAACTACTCAGTCCGCCCGTTCGCGCTGACCGGGTTACCGTCGCAACGACGCCGGCCGCAGCGTCTCGATCTCGGCCGGCGCCTGCGATGGTCAGCGTGCTGCCCGGTCTGGCTGAGTAGTTTCCGAGCCTACTCCCGGCGGGCTCGCCGCGCCTAAGCATCATCCTCTCGGATGCCTCGTGCCCGAACCGGCAAAGGCGAACGGATCACACCATGGCCAACGATTCCAGCACCTCGCCGGACCTCGGCGCCCATTGCACGGGCACGACGCCACCGGCGATGCAGGTCATCGGGATCGGTGCCTCGGCCGGGGGCCTGGAGGCCTGTTCGATTTTCCTCGATAACTTGCCCGCGAACACGGGCATGGCGTTCATCCTCGTTCAACATCTCGACCCCGACCACGAAAGCTTGATGGTCAACCTGCTCGCCCCCCACACCTCCCTGGTCGTGCTGGAGGCGGTCGAGGGAATGGCGATCGAACCCGACCACCTCTACATCATTCCGCCCGCGTTCTTCCTCACCGTCGACGCCGAAATCCTGCATCTGGTGCCGGCCCCGGCGCACCGCGGCGTCCGTCTGCCCTTCGATATGCTGCTGCAGTCGATGGCCAAAACCTATGGAGCGCGCGCGAGCTGCATCGTCATGTCCGGCACAGGCGCCGACGGAAGCGTCGGGCTGCGCGCCATCAAGGCGGCCGGCGGCATGGTGATCGCACAGAAGCCAAGCGAGGCGGGATATGACGGAATGCCGCTCAGCGCCATCGCGACCGGCGCGGTCGATGCCGTGCTGACGGTGGCTGAGATGCCCGCTGCGCTTGCCCAGCGGGGACCATTGGCCGCCGCAACGCCACGCGAGCCGCTCGACCCGGTGGCGCCGGATTGCCTCACGGAAATCGTCGACCTGCTCCGAACCCGCACCAACCATGACTTCACGCTTTACAAGCCGGGCACGCTCAAACGGCGGGTCGAGCGGCGCATGGCCATGGCGTCGATCGAGGTGAGTGACATGCGGCGCTACGTCACGTCGCTGCACGGTGACCCGGCCGAAGTCGAACAACTCGCCAAGGACCTGCTGATCCACGTCACCAGCTTTTTCCGCGATCCCGCCGTGTTCGAGGACTTCGCTCGGACGATCGTCCCGGAACTCATCCGCAGCCACCCTCCGGAGCAGACGCTGCGCATCTGGGTCGCCGGATGCAGCACCGGGGAGGAGGCCTATTCCATCGCAATGGTCGTCCACGAGCAGATTGCGGCGGCCGGCAGCGACATGAAGCTGCAGATCCTTGCCTCGGATGCCGATGCGGACGCGATCTCAGCCGCCCGGGACGGTGTGTATCCGCTGACGATCGAGGCGGATGTCTCGCCGGCTCGCCTGGCTGCCTATTTCGCCAAGGTAGACGACAGCTACCGGGTCGTGCCGGAACTGCGGGCGACCATCGTCTTCACCGTCCAGGACCTCCTGGCGGACCCGCCGTTTTCCCGCCTCGACTTGGTATCCTGCCGGAACGTACTGATCTATCTCGGCCCGGAGGCGCAGCGGAAGGTCATCGCCCTGTTCCACTTCGGTCTGCGACTGGGCGGCATCCTGATGCTCGGAAGTTCCGAGACCGTCGGCGAGCCCGGCGACCGCTTCGACGTGATCTCGAAGGCCGCCCGGCTGTATCGGCACATCGGGCGCAGCCGGCCCGGCGACGTGGATTTCAGCCGGCATGGGGTCGACCGGCCGCAGCCGGCGGCGCCCGTGGATAGCACGGGCGCGCCGTCGCGCCGGGCCATCCTCGAGGAGCTTTGCAAGACGCGGACGCTGGCGGCGTACGCGCCCGCGACCGTGCTCGTGACGCGCAATCACGACTGTCTCTACTCGCTAGGCGCGACGGAGCGCTACCTGAAGCTGGCATCCGGCCATGCCAGCCTCGACGTTCTGGCGATGGTGAGCGAGGATGTTCGCATTCGCCTGCGTTCCGCGATGCTGCGCGCGATCCAGGACGACGCGCCCGTCGTCGTCATGGGGGGCCGCACCACGACGGCCGGCCGAACCCTCGTATTCAATATCAAGGTGCAACCGCTCCGTCACGATGAGGAGGATCTACTGCTCATCCACTTCATCGATCAGCCGGAACGCGACACCGACGCCGCCATCGCCGTCGATGGATCACGGGTCAAGGAGCTGGAAAGCGAGCTCAGGAGCACGCAGGAGGAGCTGCAGGGGGCCGTGCGGAGTCTCGAGATCTCGAGTGACGAGCAGAAGACGATCAACGAGAACGCGCTGTCGGTCAACGAGGAGTTCCAGTCGACCAACGAGGAGTTGCTGACCTCGAAAGAGGAGCTGCAATCGCTGAACGAGGAGCTGACGGCGCTGAATAGCCAGCTCCAGGAGACGCTCGAACAGCAGCGCACGACCGGGAACGATTTGCAGAACGTGCTCTACAGCACCGACGTCGCCAAGCTGGTGCTCGATTCCGAGCTGAAGATCCGCTTCTTCACGCCCGCCACGAAGGCGCTGTTCAACGTGATCAAGACCGATATCGGACGACCCCTGGCCGACCTGAATTCGCTTGCCACCGATACGACGCTTGCCGGCGACGCGCTGACGGTGCTCCAGAGCCTGTTGCCCGTGGAGCATGAGGTCGAGACGCCGACCGGCACATGGTGCCGCCGCATCCTGCCGTACCGAACGCATGAGGGCGCCGTGGAGGGCGTGGTTGTCACCTTCACCGACATTACCGACAGCAAGCACGCAGCCCAGGCATTGGAAGCGGCCAAGGGCGAGGCCGAGCGGGCGAACGCTGCCAAGTCGCACTTCCTGGCCGCAGCCAGCCACGACCTCCGCCAGCCACTACAGACCCTGGCACTACTCCAGAGCCTGCTTGCCAGCCGAGTCGAGGGATCGGACCTGAAAAAGCTCGTCGCGAAGTTGGACGACACGGTCGGAGCGATGTCCGGCATGCTGAACACACTGCTGGACATCAACCAGATCGAGGCCGGCATCGTGGAGCCCAAGGCCACCGAGTTCGACATAGACGGCCTATTGATGGAACTGCAGGATACGTTCACCTATCAAGCCGAGGCGCTCGGGCTCGACCTGCGGGTGGTGCCCTGTGGTCTCAGGGTCCGCAGCGATGCGCGCTTGCTCGACCAGATGCTCCGCAATCTCGTGTCCAATGCGCTGAAGTATACACCGGCGGGCAAGGTGCTGCTCGGGTGCAGACGAAACGGCTCATCGCTGCGTATCGAGGTCTGGGACACCGGGATCGGCATTCCGAGCGAGCAGTTGAGATCGGTATTCGAGGAATATCGTCAGCTCGACAATGCCGCACGGGAGCGAAGCCGCGGCCTGGGCTTGGGCCTGGCGATCGTCAGCCGGCTCGGGGTCCTGCTCGGCCATCCCGTAAGCGTCCGCTCGCGACCGGGAAAGGGGTCGGTGTTCAGCGTCGAGGTGCCCCTGATTCGCCCTGAAACGGCAACCCCGTCCCCGGACTATTCCAGTCCCATCCCGGCATCCGCCGCCCCAGTGGCTGCACGGGCCGCGAATGGATCAGGGAGGCTCACTGCCGGCGCCGCACGCCATCGCACGGGCATGATACTGGTGGTGGAGGACGATCCTCAGGTGAGCGACTTGTTGGCACTCCTCCTGGCGGATGCAGGACATCGGACCTGTGTCGTGTCCGATGGGCCGGCCGCGATGGATCTGGTCGAGCGCGGCATCGTGCGACCGGACCTGCTCATCACGGACTACAACCTCCCGCGAGGGATGGATGGGTTGGCGGTCGCGGCCGGCCTTCGTGCTCATATCGGGGCCAGCCTTCCCGTGATCACACTAACCGGCGACATCTCGACCCGGGCCCTGCACGCCATTGCCGGGCAGCATTGCCTGCAGCTGAGCAAGCCGGTGAAGCCGGCCGCGTTGATGCGGGCGATCCAGGAACTACTGACGGACCCGGCGGTCGAGGCGGGCAGGTCTGTCACCCTGCCCCGTCTTGCTGCCGCCGGAGGGAAGGGCACCCACGCCATCTTCATCGTCGATGACGACCGCACCATCCGCGACACCGTTCGCATGCTGCTCGAGGAGCAGGGCCACCTCGTTCATGACTTCGCGACGGGCGAGGCCTTCCTGGCGGCTTACACACCTGGCTCGGATGGTTGCCTGCTCATCGATGCCTACCTCCCCGGTATGAGTGGCCTGCAGTTGCTGCAGCAGATCCGTTCCACTGGCGATCAGCTTCCCGCCATCATGATCACCGGCAGCAGCGACGTGGCCATGGCCGTATTCGCCATGAAGGCCGGGGCGGCGGATTTTATCGAGAAACCCATCGCGGCCGTCGATCTCATCGCGAGTATCGACCGGGCGCTGGAACGGTCGCGCGATTCGTGCAAGCTGCTGGCCTGGCAGGCGAGCGCGGCCGGACACATCGCAGACCTCACTCCGCGCCAGCACCAGATCATGGACCTGGTTCTCGCAGGACACCCCAGCAAGAACATCGCCGCGGATCTCGGCATCAGCCAACGCACGGTGGAGAATCATCGCGCCTCCATCATGAAGACGACAGGCACGAAATCACTGCCCGCCCTGGCCCGGCTCGCGCTTGCGGCGTCTGCGAACGAGGTGTCCGATCCAGCCGCCATCATCGTGTCGGACAGTCGGCGACAGCTTCCTGGATAGCTACACGGCAGTAGGTTGGCGGGTTCGGCGTACGATTCGCACGATCTCCTGCGCGATGTCTTCGGGCGACAGGACGAAGTCGATACACCCGCTCGCGATGGCTGATGCGGGCATGTCGGGGCTGTCGGCGGTGTTCAGCGCCTGGGCGATGGTGATCCCGCCAACGTCCCGGATTCCGCACAGGGCAGCGGCTCCGTCCCCGTCATAGCCGGATACGATGACCGCGATCAGCTGCCCATGCCAATGCTTGGTCAGCGAGCTGAGGCACACCGTGATCACGTCCGGCCATCCGCGAGGTTTGGAGATCGGCTTGAGCCGGAACGCACCGTCTTGGAAGTGCAGGTCTCTTTTCTCCGGGATGATGAAGACCTGGTTCGGCACCACGGTCATCCCTTCGGTGATGAGGCAGACCTTCATTGTGGTGTACGCCGGCAGGATCTCAGGCAGCAATGTTTCCACCGACCTGAGATGGTTGACGATGACGATCGCCGCACCGAGGTCGCCGGGCAGGTGGCGCAACAGCCTGATATAGGCGTCGAGGCCACCCGCCGATCCGCCGACGCAGACGATCGGGAAGTCGTGCGATTGCTTGTTGATCACGGTCGCACCATCCCAATCCCAAGTTAAGCCCTGGATCACATCGACCATTATAGAAATAGCGATGATCTTTCTCGGTTGGAAGATTCGGGAAATACTTAGTCAAGAGTAAACCTGTTCGCTCTGTCCAGAACCACGATGCCCTCTGAGTAGTTTCCGAAGCTGCCGGGCGGCAGGCCGGAGCGCGTAGGTTGAGTATTCGTTCGATACTGATTCTGCAACGATGACTGGAAACCGACCGCTTGGCGCACTGTGCTCGCAGTCAGATCTCGACCACGCGCTGGATCGCCTGTGCAGCTCTTGCGGTCGTCATGTGCTCACGGACCCAACCGGCCGCCGCCCAACAAGCTGAACAGGCCCCCAACACCATGGCGGCACGGGTTCTCGCTTGTGCCCCCTGCCACGGCCCCGTCGGTCAGGGTATCGGCAACGACACCTTCCCACGCCTGTCCGGAAAGCCCGCCGGATACCTCTACAATCAGCTCGTGGCGTTCCGCGACGGCCGGCGGCGCTACGCTCCGATGAACTACCTGCTGGCCTATCTGCCGAACCCCATGCTGCAAACCATGGCGGATTTCTACGCGGCCGAGCGCCCGCCCATGGCGGAGCCGAGTATCCCGATCGTCAGCGCGGACCTGTTGTCGGCAGGACAAGCCCTTGCGGCACACGGGGATCCCGCCCGGGGCGTGCCCGCCTGCTCGACCTGCCATGGCCCGGCATTCAGCGGGATGGAGCCCGGCATTCCCGGCCTGGTCGGTCTGCGGCCGAGCTACATCAGCGCGCAGCTCGGCGCCTGGCGCTACGGTATCCGAACCGCTGCCGCTCCGGACTGCATGCAGATCGTCGCCGGGCACCTGACCGAAACCGATGTGACCGCGGTGGCGGCGTGGCTGGCGACGTTGCCCGCCGTGGCCGGCGCCGCGCCCGCACCGTCCGGCAGCAACCCGATGCCGCTGGCCTGCGGCAGCGAGCCGCGTTGATGTGGCTCATCGTCGCCGCGGCTGCGGCCGTATTGTGGATGACTCCGGTCGCGGCACAGGAGGCCCGTTCGTCGACCGTCCAGCAGGGCGAATACCTGGCGCGGGCGGGCGACTGCATCGCCTGCCACACCCAGCCGGGCGGCAAGCTGTTCGCCGGCGGCCGCGCGATGCTGACGCCGTTCGGGACGCTGTACTCGCCCAACATCACCCCCGACGCCGAAACCGGGATCGGCGCCTACACCGCGCAATCCTTCTACGCGATGATGCATACCGGGCGGTCCCCGGATGGCGGGCTGTTGTATCCGGCCATGCCGTTCGGCTCCTACACCAAGGTGTCCCGGGCCGATTCCGACGCGATCTTCGCCTACATGCAATCGGTGCCGCCGGTGCGCGCCGCCAACAAGCCGCACGATCTCCGGTTTCCCTACAACAATCGGTCGCTGATCCTGGGCTGGCGGACGCTGTATTTCCAGGAGGGCGAGTATCAGCCCGACGGCACGAAATCCGAGGCGTGGAATCGCGGCGCCTACCTGGTTCAGGGCCTCGGCCACTGCGCGATGTGTCACAGCGCGATCAACGCGCTGGGCGGTAGCTCGGAATCCAAGGCGTTCCAGGGCGGACTGATCCCGATGCAGCACTGGTACGCGCCGTCGCTCACCTCCAACCGGGAGGCCGGTCTGGGCGAATGGAGCGTGGACGAGATCGGCGCCCTATTGCGCACCGGCGTCTCGCCGCGCGGCGCCGTCTACGGCCCGATGGCGGAGGTCGTCTACGACAGCCTGCAATACATGACGGACGGCGACACGCAGGCGATGTCGATCTACCTCAAGAGCCTGGGCGAGGGCACGCCGCCCAGCCCGTTCGTCTCGAGCCTGCCCGTCGCCGAGAGCAGCCTGCTGATGCGCCTGGGGCAGAGCGTCTACATGGGCCAGTGCGCCAGCTGTCACGGGGCAGCCGGGCTCGGCATGCCGCCGCATTACCCGCCGCTCGCGGGCAACCCGTCGATCGCGATGGAGTCCGCGGTCAACCCGATCCGGATGGTGTTGAACGGCGGCTATCCGCCGGGCACCGCCGGCAACCCGATGCCGCACGGGATGCCGCCCTTCGCGCAGAGCCTGTCCGACGACGAGATCGCGGCGGTCGTCACCTATGTGCGCCTGGCTTGGGGCAACCGCGGCTCCGCGGTGTCGGCAAGCCAGGCGAACGAGCTGCGTGCGGCGCCGCTGGATTGAGGCAGGGATGATCAACACGGACGAGACGGCCGGGCCCGCGGACGAGGCCCACATCGAGCGCATCGTCGGATCGGGTGCCGCGGGGGCGATCGTGCTGGCCGGGATCGCGACGACCATCGTGATCGGCCTGTGGGTCGTGTTCTACCTGCTGGTCTTCACCCCCCGGGCGGCCGGGCTTTGAGCGAACTGCGGACCGAGCCGGGCGACGCCGCCGCGCGGATCGAGCGCCGGTGGGCGGGGCTGTCGATCGGCATCGTCACCCTCCTGGTCGTGATGGCGGCCTATGCGGGCATCCACCAGGCGGTGATGCCGCAGGCCCGGGTCGAGACCGCGGATCCGACGACGCTGCACCTGTCCGGCGAGTTCATCGAGAGCAACCTGGGCAGCGCGCTGGAGCCGGACGGGAGCGTCACCGTGCGGGCGATCGGGCAACAATACTCGTTCACGCCGCAATGCATCCTGCTGCCGACCGACACTGACATCACGATCCGGGCGACCAGTGCCGACGTGCTGCACGGCTTGCTGATCCAGGGCAGCACCGTCAACACGATGCTGGTACCGGGCTACATCTCGACCGCGACGACCCGGTTTTCGGCGCCGTCCGACCGGGTGATGCCGTGCCATGAGTTCTGCGGCGCCGGGCACGAAGGCATGTGGGGCCGCGTCCGGGTGATCGAGAAATCGGCGTTCCTGAAGCTTGCGGCCGGCCAGCGGAGGCTGAGCTGTGTTGCCCAGTAGCCGGCTGATCCTGGCGCATTTCTGGCTGGCGTTTGCAGGATTTGCGCTCGCGTTGCTGCTGGGCGAGTGGCAGATGGTGATGCGCAGCCCGCTGCATGCCTGGATCAGCAACCCCGAGTGGTACTACCGGGCCGTCACGGCGCATGGCACGGCGATGGCCTACGTATTCCCGACCTTGATCGCGATGGGCTTCGGCTACGCGATCACCGAGGCGGCGCTGAAGCGGCCGCTCATCGGGCGGCGCTGGGCCTGGGCCGGGTTCGCGTCGGTTGCGGCCGGGACCGTCACGGCGATCGTGCCGGTGTCGCTGGGCCTGGCATCGGTGCTGTACACCTTCTATCCGCCCCTGGTCGGCAGCCCGTTCTTCTACATCGGCATCGTGCTGGTGGTCGTCGGCTCCTGGATTTGGGTTGCGCTGATGTCCATCAATCTGCGCGCCTGGAAGCGAGCCAACCAAGGTGTCACCGTGCCGCTGGCGATGTTCGCCAACGTGGCGGGCTCCTACCTTTGGGCCTGGACCGCGATCGGCGCCGCGCTCGAGCTGCTGTTCCAGATCATCCCGGCGGCGTTGGGCCTCACCACCACGATCGACGCCGGGCTGGCGCGCGTGTTCTTCTCCTGGACGCTGCACGCGATCGTCTATTTCTGGCTGATGCCGGCGTATATCGCCTACTACACCATCATCCCGCGGGCGATCGGCGGCCGGCTGTTCAGCGATCCGATGGCGCGCATCTCGTTCGCGCTGTTCCTGGTGGTCGCGATGCCCATCGGCGTGCACCATCTGTTTGCGGACCCGGAGGTGGGCGCCGGGTTCAAGTTCATGCACTCCGTGTTCACCGGGCTGGTGACGCTGCCGACGTTGTTGACCGTGTTCACCATCTGCGCGTCGGTCGAGATCGCGGGGCGGCTCCACGGCGGGACGGGGTTGCTCGGCTGGCTGACCGCGTTGCCGTGGCGCAACCCGATGATGCTGGCGATGGCGTTCTCGTTCGTGATGCTGGGCTTCGGCGGCGCCGGCGGGATCATCAACATGAGCTATCAGCTGGACGCCAGCATCCACAACACGCAGTGGGTCAGCGGGCATTTCCACCTGATCTTCGGCGGCGCGATCGTCATCATGTATTTCGCGATCGCCTACGATTTGTGGCCGCATCTGACCGGCCGCGCGCTGGACGATCGGCGCCTGATGCGCTGGCAGCTCTGGACATGGTTCGTCGGCATGATCGTGCTGACCTTCCCGTGGCACTATGTCGGCGTGTTGGGCATGCCGCGCCGGATGGCGTTCTTCGACTACACCGACCCGGCGCTCGCCGGCCAGGCGCTCTCGGTGCTGGCCTCGGTCGTGGGCGGCGCGGTCCTGGTGGTATCGGGCGGGCTGTTCCTGGCGGTGCTGGTCCGGGGCCAGCGCGCGCGCCGGGTCGGGCCGGGGGAGTACCGCTTCAGCGTCGCGGTGCATGCGACGGGCCGGGTGCCGGCGGCCTTGAACGGGTTCGGCCTGTGGGTCGGGCTGATGATCGCGCTGACGGTCGTCAATTACGGGTTCCCGATCGCCCATCTGCTGGCGCTGCCGGAGACCTCCGTGCCGGTCGTGCGGGTCGGGTCCGCACGATGACCCTCAACCGGTGGTTCACGAGCGTCGTCGCCGGCACCGCGCTGCTGACGCTCGTGTCGGCCGGGGTGGGCTTCGTGGCGCTGCCCTTGCTGCAGACCGACCTCCGCCTGCCCGGCATCTGGGACGCGATCTGCAGCGCGGCCGGGCTCGTGCGGCGCGGTCCGGCGACGGTGACGGTTCCAGTGGGCGTCGCGACGTCCGAAGTCGTCGTCACGCCTGGGATGATGGGCGGCCTCGATGCCAGCGCGATCGGCCGTGGCGCCACGCTGGCGATGGGGTGCACGTCGTGTCACGGCTCCCGCGGCCTCAGCGAGGCCGATTCGCCCAATCTGGCCGGCCAGTATGCGCAAGCGGTCTACAAGCAGCTGCGCGACTACCAGTCCGGCGCACGGACCAACGCCGTCATGGGCCCGCGCGTCGCGGCGTTGTCGGACCGCGACATGCGCGACCTCGCCGCCTATTACGCCTATCTGCCGCGGCTCCCGGGCTATCATCCCGAGGTCGGCAGCCCGGCGCTGCCTGACGTCGTCGTTCACGGCGCGCCCATGCGCAACATCGCGCCCTGCGCCACGTGCCATGGCGGGATCGACAACAAGGCGGGCAGCGCCTGGCTCGAAGGCCAGTCACCGGTCTATCTGCGCGTGCAGCTCCAGGCCTTCGTGTCCGGCGCGCGGCATAACGACATCAGCCAGCAAATGCGCAACGTCGCCCGCGGCATGACGCCGGCCGAAATCGACCAGGCCGCCGCCTATTACGCCAGCCAGCCAAGCCCCCTCGGTCGGCCGGAGTAGTGCCGCCCCCTCCGCGATGGCGTGGGACGGCTCCCAGGCCGCGCAGTTACGGATGGCCCAACTCACACCGCGGCCCAGGGTGCGGCAGCCAGGTGGGCCGCCAGGAAGTCCACGACGGCCGTCACCCGCCGCGGGCGCAGCCCGCCTGGCGGCATGACGAGGTTCAGGGCGGCATCCGCCATGGACCAGCCCGGCATCGTCCGTTGCAGCCGCCCCTCCTCCAGGTCGCGCCAGACGATGAACTCCGGCTGCACCGCCAGCCCCACGCCGGCCAGGACCGAGGGCGCGATCGCATCGCCGTTGTTGATGCGCAGCGGCCCGGCCGGCGTGACCGTGACCACCTCTCCCGCCGCGTTCTCGAACCGCCAGCGGTCCGGCGTCGGGAGATAGGCATAGGACAGGCAGCGATGCGCCTGCAGGTCGTGCGGATGCGCTGGGTCCCCGAAGGCGGCGAAGTAGGCGGGTGCGCCCACCAGGATGCGCCGCACCGGGCAGATGCGGCGGACCCGCAGCGACGAGTCTTCCATGATGGCGACGCGGATGGCGAGGTCGAACCCGCCACCCACCAGGTCCACCTGGGCGTCACTGAGGTGCAGATCGATCGACACCTGCGGCAGGCTGGCGAGCAGCGCCGGCAGCAGCGGCGCCAGATGCGACACGCCGAACGACATCGGCGCCGCGACCCGCACCAGGCCGCGCGGCTCGGCGGACCGCGACAGCACCTCCGCCTCCATCGTCTCGGCCTCCGCCAGTATCCGCGCCGCACGGGCGGCAGCGTCGCGCCCCGTCTCGGTCAGCAGCAGACGATGCGAGGAGCGGTGCAGCAACCGCGCGCCCAGCCGCTCTTCCAGCCGGCTGACGGCCTTGGACACCGTCGCCTTCGACAGGCCGAGTTCACCGGCGGCCCGGGAGAACGAGCCGGTCTCGACCACGGTGGCGAATACGGCCCAGGCTTCGAGGTCGGGTAAGCGCGGCATGACGATTTCCGAAACTATGGCTTTCCACTGTTTCTATATCAGTGGATCACGGCCGCGCCCACATTGGCGTCGACGAGACGGCGCCATCACCGGCATCCCGATCTCGATGGAGCCGATCATGATCGAACTGCGTCCCTTCGCCGGGCTGGGTGGCGGCAACCACGGCTGGCTCGACACCAAGCACCACTTCTCGTTCGGCGACTACCAGGACCCGGCGCGCGTCACCTGGGGCAACATGCGCGTCTGGAACGACGACGTCATCGCGCCGGCCACCGGCTTTCCCACCCACCCGCACCGCGACATGGAGATCATCACCTATGTCCGCGAAGGGGCGATCACCCACGAGGACAGCCTGGGCAACAAGGGCCGGACCGAGGCCGGCGACGTGCAGGTGATGAGCGCCGGCACCGGGATCCGCCATTCCGAGTACAACCACGAGAAGGGCGTGACCAAGATCTTCCAGATCTGGATCATCCCGGAACGCCGCGGCGAGGCTCCCGCCTGGGGCGCCCGGCCGTTCCCGAAAGGTGACCGTGCCGGCCGCTTCGTCACCCTGGCGAGCGGCCGGGCGGAAGACGGCGACGTGCTGCCGATCCGCGCCGATGCCCGGCTGGTGGCCGCGACGCTGCGAGCCGGCGAAAGCGCCGAGTACGTCCCGTCACCGGGCCGCTCGCTCTACCTCGTGCCCGCGTCGGGCCGCGTCGAGGTGAACGGCCAGGCGGTGGGCGAGCGTGACGGCGTCGCCATCCGCGATGAGGCGGTCCTGCGTGTGACGGCGTTGGCGGATGCCGAGGTGCTCCTTGTCGACGCCGCCTGAGCGGCATCATTCTTTCAAGAAAGTCCTATGACGATGACCAAGATCCTGGTGCTCTACTACTCATCCTACGGCCATATCGAGACGATGGCAGAGGCGGTCGCCGCGGGTGCACGGGAGGCCGGCGCGACGGTGGATATCCGGCGTGTGCCGGAGCTGGTCTCGGACGCCGTGGCCGCTTCGAGCCACTACAAGCTCGACCAGGCCGCCCCGATCGCCACCGTGGAGGAGCTTCCCGGTTACGACGCGATCATTGTCGGCACCGGCACCCGCTATGGCCGGATGACCTCGCAGATGGCGAATTTCTGGGACCAGACCGGCGGATTGTGGTTCCAGGGCAAGCTGGTGGGCAAGGTCGGTGCCGCCTTCACCTCGACCGCGTCGCAACATGGCGGGCAGGAGACCACGTTGCTCAACATTCTCACCAACCTGATGCATCACGGGATGGTCACGGTCGGGCTGCCCTATTCGTTCCAAGGACAGTTGAAGCTGGACGAGGTGACCGGCGGCTCCCCCTACGGCGCGACCACCATTGCGGCCGGCGACGGCTCGCGCCAGCCCTCGCCGAACGAGTTGGCCGGCGCGAGCTTCCTTGGCCGGCACGTTGCCCAAATCGCGACCAAGCTGGCGAACTAACCACGCAACGCTTCTGGAGCTGAGCCTGAGACTAGGGGTTCTTCTGATTGGAGGTAATCGACGAAAGCGTGTCTGCTGACTG